>NZ_JBQQBR010000040.1:0-116379 GCF_052245935.1 Nonomuraea sp. 3N208
TCGCGTACGGCTTGCGTTCACTCACCCGGCCATCTCAGCACACCCACGCCCACCAGTCAGGCATAACGCTACAGATTCACTCGATCACACTACGACATCAGGGGCATAGACCCGCGGACCGCCCTCTCAGATTGCCTTGTGCACGGAAGAATCGCTGGACCTGACCTTTCACACATCCTGTTTCGCTCTCCCGATCGGCTCTTTCGGTCGCAGTCGCCGATCCTGTGGCAGCCAACTCTCTGGAGCTCAGGAGCTTGTCGCCGTCCGCGATGAGCTGTTTTGTAGCCTCGTTCAAGGTGGGCTTGTCGGGGTCGCCTGTGCAACCCGTTGCAAGCCCGAGGGAAACAAGCACCGCGGCGACAGCCACTCGGCGAATATCTGGGCACACGCCCCGGACACTACCTAACCCCTTCTCCCGCGTACACCTTGTATGCCTGCTACGCACTGAAGGTAGCAGTCCTGCTTCGCGAGTCGCTGCGCGACATGAGCGGCGAGGAAAAGTGGCTCTTCGAAGTTAAGCGGGGTTGAGGTGGCCGCGGGTCTTGCGGGTGGTGGCGCAGCGAGTGCGGAGTCGCTGGGTTGTCCATCAGTTCCTCGGCCCCGAGCTACGCAATACAGCACCGGGGCCGCTACGGATAGGTTGGCCATGGTCAACGCCACGTCGTCCCAGATTGACCAGAGTGCGGCCTATCCGATGAGTGGATCAAGTTATCGGTTACGACCACCAAGTCGGTGCGCCGCTGTGCGGGACGGTTTGCCCTGCGGACGTAAAAGGGACTCTGGTCATCGTCGATGTGGACGATTCCCCGGCCCTTCGCCTTCCAGGTGGGCCCTGCTCACAGAGGGCACCTTTACCGTTACTGAAAACGATCTTTACCTTTATTCATCTCTTATGTAATGATCACTCCGTTCTGCCACATCTGTTCGAAAGGCTCGAGTGAACCCATCACGAACAGCGTCCGGCTTATCCAGCCGGACGCGCCGCCGCGCTGCCCTGATCGCGGCCCTGACCATGCCGCTCTCACTGATGAGCGCGCCCGCGATCGCCCAGGGCCCAACGCCACCCCCCACCACCACTCCCACCCCCGAGACGCCGCCGAGCGCTCCCGCCACGCCCACCAGCAAAGCGCTGGCGCAGGCCAAGAAGGACAACAGGCGCATCGAGATCGAGTCACTGCGCTCGGAAAGCACCACCTACTACGCCAACCCCGACGGCAAGACCCTCCGGATGGAGCAGTACCTGGAGCCCATCCGGGTCAAGAACGCCAACGGCGACGGCTTCACCCCGATCGACACCACCCTCGTCGAGGCAGACGGAGTCATCAAACCCAAGGCGGCCAAAGGCAGCCTGACGCTGTCCCCCGGCGGCAACACCGAAGCGATCAAGAGCAAGAGTGGCAACATCGCCGCCCAGATCGACGCTCCGCGCACGTTGCCCAAGCCCACGCTCAACGGCAGCACCGCCACCTACTCCTCCGCCTACGGCAAGGGCATCGACCTGGTCGTCACCGCCACCCCGACCGGGTTCCGCCAGCAGATCGCCATCCGGCAACGCCCCGCCGGACCGGTGACCTTCCGCGTCCCCGTGGATCTGCCCAAGGGCATCTCCTTCGGCAAGAACGCGAAGGGGCGGCCGACGCTGAAGAGCGACAACGGTAAGTACAGCCTCGGCATCCGGCCCGCGGCGCTGCTAGATGCGGTCGCAGCCGACGCGAACGCCGACCTCGGCGCCGTCAGGGTCGGCAGGGCGCAGGTGAGCCTGGACGGCTCGGCGCTGGTGTACAGTCCCGACCCGGCCTTCCTCGCCGACCCGGCAACGACGTACCCGGTGACCATGGCCGCCGTCGACGACGACTGGTACGAGTGCACTCTCGGGGGTGACCCCTGCCCTCCCGGTGATCCCATGGACACGTATATCAATGACGTGGACCTCACCGACAGCTGGGACATGCACTACCGCGACCAAATGTGGGTCGGCAAGTCCTATGCCAGCAGCATTGCCAAGCGCTGGCGCGCCTACATCCAGTTCCCGCTTCCCCAGGCCAGCGACCCATTCTGGGGCTCCAGAATCCAGAACGCCGACCTGGAGCTGTGGAACTACCTGTCCAACGACTGCGGCGAGTTCGTCGGGTCCGGGATCACCGCTCGGCGGGTCACGTCCGACTGGGACCATCTGACCCTGCAGTGGTCCGACCAGCCGTCGGTCACCAGCGCGGGCGCGGATACCGAGCCCGGGGCCTACAGCCCCGACTGCTCCGGCTCGATGAACTACGAGCACGACCTCATCCACTCGGTCGACACCATCGTCCAGGCCTGGGCCGACGGGGAAACGAACTACGGATTCCAACTGGCTGCAGGTGACGAATCCGAACTGCGGAACTGGCGCCGCTACCGCAGCCGCGAGCAGACCAGCGGCTACCCCGCCCACGGCCCCAGACTCACGGTCGACTTCTCGATCCCGGTCGCGTCGGTCTACCTCAAGGAAGTGGACGAGACTCCGCCTCAGACGCCAGAAGAAGTTGATCAATGGGCTATCGCCGGGCGAGTCTCCAACACGCTCCCACAACCTGAGCCGATCACCAATGCGCAGGACCTCGCATACCGGGCCGCCAGCGATCAGGATTACGCTGTCTCCACGGATGATCTCGAGTTGACCCCGCTCGAAGCGCCGGTGGGAGGAATTACCGCCCGATGGCCCTTCAACGAGGCTTCCGGCAGCACGGCCGCCGACGTGTCCGGAAACAACCACACCGCCACCGTCGACAGTAGCGTCGCCTGGACTCCCGGAGTTAGCAACTCCGCGCTCACCAACGTGGGCGTCGGCGCGGCAACGGGCAGCGGTCCGGGCGCGGAGAGCCTCAATCCAGCTCGGGTTGCTGCGGCGCAGCAGGCCGCTGTGCGCAACAGCCGTGTCGAGGTCGCCGAAGCGACGTCGGAAACGAGCATCACCTATGCTCAGCCCGATGGGACCTTCGTCACGGAGGTGACGGCAGGGCCCGTACGCGTCAAGCACAACGGGACGTGGATCCCCATCGACACCTCCCTGTACGAGCAGAACGACAAGCTGACTCCAAAGGTGATCGCGAACGGTGCAGCGGTCGAGATCTCCAACGGCGGTACCGACCCCTTCGTCAAGATGACCGCCGATGGACACAGCTACGCGCTGCGCTGGCCGACACCGCTGCCCAAGCCGACCGTCAAGGGCAATGTCGCCGCGTTCACCGACGCCGCGGGCGTGGGTGCCGACTTGGTGGTGACGGTGTTGCCGACCGGGTTCCGGTATGAGGTGGTGCTGCGCCAGAGGCCGTCGAAGCCGCTGGAGCTGCGGATCGGCGTCGATGACGAGGGCCTGACCCTGTCCGAGGGCAAGGGTGGCCGGCTGCTGCTGAAGGACAAGGACAAGAAGCTGGTCGCGGCGGGGACGCGGCCGATCGTGTCGGACGGCAGCGGCAAGGACCGCCCGGCGTCGGTCAAGCGCGGCGAGGCCGGCACGGATGTGGTCGCCAAGGACGGCCGTACGGAGCTGGTGGTCAAGCCGGACCAGGCGTTCCTGGCGGGCGCCGGCACCACCTACCCAGTGCGGGTGGCCGCGGCGGTCACGCTGCCGGTGAACGCCGATGTCGAGGTGACTTCCGACAGCGATGCGGACTATCCGAGTGACCCGACGGCGGCGTACATGATGGCCGGCACCAGGACCGGCGGGTTCAAGCACCGGGTGCACCTGAAGTTCGACACCCCGAACCTGACCGGCTCCACCGTCACCGACGCCAAGCTGTCGATGAACACCATCGACGCCCAAAACTGCGGCGCCGCGCTCGCCAACGGCATCCAGGTCGCCCGGCTGACCGGTGCCTGGGACCCGGACAACGCGTACTGGGCCAACAAGCCCGCCTTCACCACCGAGGACGCCTCCACCAATTTCAAGGGCGTCACCATGGACTGCACCACCTGGCCGGACAGCATGGAGTGGAACGTCACCGGCATCGCCCAGGATTGGGCCGCCGGCGCCGCCGACCACGGCCTGGTGCTCAAGTCCCCCGGCGAGGCCAACATCAACAACTACCGGGTCTACACCTCGGCGGAGAACACCGAAGAGTTCGGCAGCCCGCCGAAACTGACCATCACCACCAGCGGCCCGGCCTCCACGCCGACCGTCTCCGCCCCAGCCATCACGCCGGCGCAGACCGTGAACGGCACGACGGTGACGACCTCGCTCACCCCGCAATTCGCCGCCACGGTCGCCGACACCGCGAGCGGCAGCCTGACCGGCGAGTTCGAGGTCGAGCACGACCCGGCCGCGACCGGGCAGGGCAGCGGCCAGATCTGGGCCGGCACCTCGCCGGCGGTCACCTCCGGCGACCAGGCCACGGCCAGCGTCCCCGTGGACATGCTGACCGACGGATGGAAGATCCGCTGGCGGGCCCGCGCGGCCAACGCCACCGCGTCCACCACCTCGGCGTGGTCGGACTGGCAGACGGCCACGGTCGATGTGCCGAACCCGACGGTCGGCGCCTTCCAGGTCACCCCCTCCCAGGTGGTGGACGGCGTCACCGTGGCCACGAGCCTGACCCCGGCCCTGCGCACCACGGTCACGGATCCGGCCGCTCAGCCGGTGCGGGCGGAGTTCGAACTCGAACATGACCCCGCCGCGACCGGGCAGGGCACCGGCCAGATCTGGACCGGCGGCGTGGACAACATCGCCTCCGGCACCCAGGCAAGCCTCGACGTCCCGGCGGACAAGCTGGCTGACGGGTGGAAGGTGCGCTGGCGGGTCCGGGCGGTGAATACCGCCACCACGGTCGGCTCGCCGTGGTCGGACTGGCAGGCACTGACCGTCGATGTGCCGGACCCGGTCTCCGAACCGGCCGTGGGCGCGCTGCAGGTTAGTCCGTCCCAGCAGGTGGACGGCGCCACTGTCACCCCCACCCGCACTCCGGCGCTGTTGGCCCAGGTGAGCGACCCGGCCGGCGGCGCACTGCGCGCCGAGGTCGAAGTCGAGCACGATCCGGCCGCACCCGCAGGGCAGGGCACCGGCCAGATCTGGACCGGTAGCGCCGACAACGTTCCGGCCGGCACCCAGGCGAGCATCGCTGTCTCGGCGGACACGTTGGCGGATGGGTGGAAGGTGCGCTGGCGGGCCCGCGCGGTCTCCGCCACTGCCGCCTCCGCCTGGTCGGACTGGCAGCTTCTCACGATCGCGCTGCCCAAGCCGAACGTGGGTGATCTCACCATGACACCCTCTTCGGTGGTGGGCGGCACTACGGTCACCACAGTGACCACGCCGACGATGAAGGCGACCGTCACCGATCCGCAGGGGCGGGCGCTGCGGGCCGAGTTCGAAGTCGAACACGATCCGACTGCGTCCGATGGTCAAGGCACGGGTCTCATCTGGGCCGGTGCGGTGGACAATGTCCTTTCCGGCTCCGTCGCAACCGTGGTGGTGCCGGCCGACAAGCTGATCGATGGGTGGAAGATTCGCTGGCGTGCCCGAGCGGTCGCCGGAGAGCAGAATTCCGCATGGGCGGACTGGCAGGCGGTCACTGTGCAGGTGAGCCAGGCGGGCAAGGTGCCTTTCGCTCGGGCCGCGGGACCGGTTCTTCAAACGGATCAGACTTTCACCGTCGCCGCATGGCTCCGGCTCGCCGACAGGGACGGAACCTACACCTTCGTGGAGCAGAGAGGCACGCATCAGGCGCCTTTCCGCCTCGGAAACGATCCCGACCATGGCCTGGTGTTCACCATCACCAGTGCTGACGACCCGAACGCCACTGCAGAAGGCGTACGGTCCGGGGTCAAACCGCCCGTCAACGAGTGGTTCCATTTGGTCGCGGTCTACTCGAGAGAGTCCGGAAACGCAGCCCTCTATCTCAATGGCGCCAACATTGGAGGCTCGGCGATCAGCTTCCCGTCTTGGAACGCGACGGCTCCGATGACCTTGGGTACGGCGCTCGTCGGCAGCTTGGACGAGGTCTGGGTGTTCAACCGGGAACTCGGCGCCGATGAGGTCTACGCGCTGCTGGACGGCGGCCCCACTGCTGAGATCCCATCCGAAGGCGGCGCCGCGGCCAAGCCGAGAGCCGTCGCCGCCACTGCCAGTCGATACGATCGGATAGATGCGGGCACGTGCGCAGACCAATACGGCACGCGACGTACGCACGGCTTGATGAAGAACCGCTTCAGCGGTTGCCTCAAGCACGAGGTGGTGGTCACCAGCCAGACTTGCGATGACGATGACGACTGCAGTGCGGCAAACGACAGCAACGGTTGGAAGGGAACGCTCCTCTTCATCGCCAAGACCTACGACGGCAAACGTGGGCTGGATTCAGGGGCCACGACGCGCGATATCTGGTTCGACGTGTACATCGAGGCGGGAGACTACAGCGGACTCGTTCCCGAGTGGATGATCGGCCATTTCGGGGTTACCGTGGGAATACGGCCCGAACGGAATCAGCTCTCCTGCCGTGACGTCACTGGCCAGCAGAACAGCATCGAGCTGGACGTCGACGCATGGGACGACGCCGCATACGACGAGACCGGCAACTGGAAGAACATCGCCACGTTCAAGTTCCGTGCCGACGCGGCACACGCGCCGACGATGCGCACTAACCGGGCGAACGCCAGCGTGCCCAACGCCGAGCGAATTTCGAATTGTCCCTTTAAGCCATACGCAAAACTCTCTCCCGGTGGTCAGGTCAACCACGAACTCCGCTTCGCCTACGGCACGGTCGAACATTCCCTCAATGCCAGGTGCGACAACGCGGATTACGTATCGCGGACAACGGGTGGCTGCGTGCTGCCCACCGTGCCCTCGATTATGTGGAAGCAACACGCGGGATACGAGCCAGCGTACGTCCATTATTGGAAGGCGTGCTACAACCAGCAGAACACCTTCCCGACACGAACGATCAAGAACATTCCAGGTTGTGCCGTGAAGGGGTCCGGCCGCCCTGACCCCAGCCAGTATCTCTGGCGGTGGCGCGGCAACATCGACAACAACAGAGCCCGCTCGGGCACGAGATGTCACAGCCTGTGGCCTGGCTACAGCCTGGCATCAATTCCTCAGGAGTGCGACGAATACCCGTTCGCCTCCGTAGGCAATCGCTCCACTGCCGAAGACAAGAACGGTAACCTGTCCGTCTGTGCCATGAACGGAGGGATTACAGGGCCGAACTACAAGGCGGGAATGCTGATCCGTCGTTTCTACCGCGAAGACAGGATGCTGGACGAGGACGTCTTCTTCAATAGGTTCGTTGGCGACGACGAGGATACCGGCGCTCCGCAGCCACTGCCGAGAATGGAGAACAACTGCTGGCCAGGACACATTGATATGACGTCTCCGTATTATCTGGGCACCGACAACTGACCGCACGCCGCCGTGGAAACGCTCCCGTCTCCACGGCGGCTTCCGTTCAAATCACTCACCAACTGAGGGCATGGGACGCATATGAGCTTTCACAAGGCCGTGGACTACTACGTCAGCCTCATTCAGTCGGTCCCCTGGATCGGGGACGGGCTTGGCTGGACCGTTGTCCGTCCGCACGGAGAGCCCTTGTCCCCTCAATCTGTGGCCTCGCGGCTGATCGGCGGCGGGTGTCCAATCCTGGTGGAGTCGGATGAGGAGTTCGACGAGGAGGCCGAATCCGTGGAGGGCGCGGCCATCTATCTGGGTGAATCCGGCGGGTCGATCATGCTGTTCGAACCGGGCGGATTCAGCTACGCTGCGCGGGTGCCCGTCATGGAATGGCTCAGCCAGGACGCGCAGGTGTGGCACGTGTCTTGGAACCTCACCGGTGGGAAATTTCTCGAGTACGCGGCCAACGGGCGCCGGCTTGCGGTGATCCCCGAACTGGACCCGCGTGCGCTGCACGGCCCCGATCCTGCAACACTGCAGGATGCGGCGGCAGCGCTGGAAGGAGCGGCTGGCGCTCCTTGGCCTGCGCAAAAGGCAGCCGTCATGGCGGTCATCGAAGCGCGTACCGGAGCCCGCCTATCGAGCGACTGGTTCGACCAACCCCGTCAGGTGGCCGTGGTCGATCTGCCCTTCAGCGAGGAGGTCACCCCCATCGGCCTGTGGCATCACGAACCAGAACTCGACGCGCGACTTCGTCTCACGCCGGAGGAGAACCGCCGTGCAATTCTTCTCCGGCTGATGGACGATTTGATCGAACGTTTCGACCTTGACCTGGCCTTCATCGCCCCTGCCGTACGAGCGGCGCACAAGGGGCTGCCCATCGACGCCGGTCTGCTGGAAGAGGTGAGAGCAGAGTGGGAAAACCTCGGCCAGAGGTGGTCCGGGACGTTATACGCCGTTCGGGAGGATGACGAGACAGGCTGGCGGCGCTGGCTCGCGGTCAACGCAATCCGCCACAGTTTGCGTTCGCTCAACGAGGGTGCGCACTTCTTCGACGGGCTCACCTATGCCAGATTCGCCTTGTCGGAGGAGTGGCCTGCCGCCAGAGAGTGGGTCCGCGCCATGACGCACTCCTGACCAGTCCCGTAGGTGCGGCTGCGGCCGTCGTGCTGGACGAACCCTTCTATCCTAGGGATGTCGTCGTGGTCTCCGGGCTCGGCCTGGACCGAACCTGGGGGATCTCCGCCCAGTTGTCCACCTTGACGACCCTCCAAAGAGGGGAGGGGGTCAACATTCAGCCGTCGCCTGCGGGACAGGCATTCACGCTGTCGTCGACAGTCCAGGGTTAGGAGCGCGACGATACTCTTTCGCCTCTACCTGGCAGGGGCCATACACCGGCGGCTTCGACGCCCCCGCGCGGCTTATCAGCGCGGCCGACAACAAGGCGGGCGCCCATCGCCACGGCCGGGACCGGGGGCGGTACCTGACATGGCCGCGCGGTGGAGAAGACAGGACCTCTACATCGCCTCGGCCGCGCACTCCAGGACCAGGGTAGTGCCTTCAGCTCTGCCGAATCGAAGCTAGCCCCGCTGGTCAGTAGATGCCGTGTGTCGGGAACGCCTCCAAGATCATCCCGCATATATCCCGTGATCAAGGTCCTATGGCTGCATGTGGGTGCCCTCGGGGGCCTACCAAGGGTCCAGAAAGCAAAGAGACCTGCGGCCGAGAAACCGCAGGTCAGAGGCCAAAATGCCTGGTCGAGATGAGTGCCCCCGGCAGGATTCGAACCTGCGGCACCCGCTTTAGGAGAGCGGTGCTCTATCCCCTGAGCTACGGAGGCGGACTCCCGTAAGCCTAGCGAAAGTCTGGCACTGCGTGGGACGTAGGTCTGGGAAGAGTTTGGCGGGGTGGGTTATGGGTGCTCTGAGCTGCGGTAAAGGCATGGCAACTGATCAGATTCGCGGGGACCCGCCGTGGATAGCGTCTGCCTGTGACCAAGAGGCGGTGCAGGCAGGTGCGGCGGCGGCCCGTTGTGTTGTTCGGGGCGTTGCTGGCGCCGGCGATCCTTGCCGGGGGATTGCTGGTGGGCCAGGTGCGAGGGCTTGAGAATGGTGTCGCGTCCGCTGGTATGGCGGGTGGTGGCGGTGGGAGCGGGCTGGCGTTCGGGCCGAGGCTCGTGCCTGCGCCGGCTCGTCCTGATCGCATGTTCGAGGCTGTTGTGCCGGCGCCCGTGAGGGTGTTGGCGAAGGTGCCTCGGGGTGGGGCGGGGGATGTCGCTGCCGATCCTGGTCCGCGGTCTGTTGGTGAGGAGCCCTATACGCCTGCTCCTACGCGGCCCTGGGCCGGGTGTCCGAAGGAGTGGGTGGACACCTGGTTGTGGGAGCTGTGCCGGCAGGAGGAGCAAGAAGGTGCTCAGGCGTTTTCGGAGAGTTTGATGCCGGGGATTTGAGGTTGCTGGGGCTGGTGGTGGTCTGGGCTGGCTGTTGTGGCTCGGAGGGTGCGGGGGCGGGAAGGCGCGCGCTTCGGTCAAGCGGGGCGGTCCGGGTTGCGTGGAGGGGTGATTTTGGGGGTTGGGTGGTGGTTGTGGCGATCGAGAAGCGGGGGCTCCAGGTAATGGGCCGGCGTGAGGATATGGCTGGTTGTGGGGGGTGGCTGTGCAATGTGGGTTTTTTGTCTCATAACAGCTCCTCGGAGTTCGGTCCGGACACTCTGGGGGCTGTAGTAACGTGCGTGCCTGACCCAGGTAACGAGTTTGCATACGGAGGAGTCGAACGTGCCAGCCCCTCGATCAGCGGGTCTGATCGCGGTAGTCATGGCGGTGGTGGCTTCTCTTCTGGTGCCTTCCGTGGCGGGTCAGGCTCACGCTCAGGTTCGGGGTGTGGCCAATCGGCAGGCACGGGCTCAGGAACTGCGGGATCCGGCGGACCTTGGTGAGCTCAGGAAAGAGGCTGAGCGGTCGGCCAAGGAGCTCGAAGAGGCCACCAAGGCTCTTGAGAAACGTCGGAGCACGATCGCGGCCTCCGAGAAGGAGCTCAAGACCAAGCTGACCGCGCTGCAGGAGCTGGAGCGGCGGCTCGCGGTGATGCGGCAGCCCGTGTCGCAGATGGTCGAGTTGTTGTATGAGCAGCCGATCGCGGCAGGAGGGGTTCTGCCGTTTCTGGCCGAGGGGGCGGATGAGGGGACCCTGCGGGCCTTGACCGATGCCACCCAGATTGTCGCTGTGCGGCAGCAGGCTGTTGAGCAGACCAGTGCGCTCTACAAGGAGACGGAGCGGCTGGCGGCCGAGGCTCAGGAGCTCCGGGCCGGCAACTTGCTGGCTGAGGCGCAGCTGGCGGCCGAGGTCGATACGTTGCGGCAACGGTCGGACAAGATCGTGAAGTCGCTGACCGCGGCGTTGGTGAAGCTGGGCATCAAGATCGACAAAGTGGGGCGGGCGGCGCTGGGGTGCGATCCGTTGCGGGCCGCGACGGCTGGGGAGTTTCCCAACGGGCTCATCCCCAAGGGCATGCTCTGCCCGTTGCAGCAGAAGGGGTTCAGCCTGCGGGCCGACGCCACCATTGCGTTCGTGAGCTTGAACGAGGCCTATCGCAAGCGGTTCGGGAAGCCCATGTGCGTTACCGACGCCTACCGGAGCCTGGCTGCGCAGCAGTCCATTTACTATCGGCGGCCGGGGTTCGCCGCCGTGCCGGGGCGGAGCAACCACGGGCTCGGGCTGGCCGTGGACCTGTGTGGCGGGGTGGAGAGAGCGGGCTCCGCTGAGTTCGTGTGGATGGAGCGGAACTCCAAGAAGTATGGGTGGTTCCATCCGTCCTGGGCCTACAGCAGCCCGTTCGAGCCGTGGCACTGGGAGTACGACCCCAAGATCGATACGCTTCTCTAACTCCGTCTCTGTAGCTTCGTCGGGCTCCGCTATCACTGGTAGTCAGGGTCCGTGATGATGGTGATCGAGAGGCGGGCGCTTGCTTGGGCGGCGGCCAGTTCTGCTGCTTGGGTCGGGGTTGTCGCCAGGACGATGAGTGTTCCGTGGCTGTCGTCTTGTTGTCGGTCTGCGGCTGTGATCACTCTTGTGTCTTCTGCGATGGTGCGGGCCGCGTGGGTTTCCTCCCAGGCTGCCAGGACGTTGATCCTGGAGCCGGGAGAGAGGAGTTTCGCCGCTTCCGGGTCGGAGATGCGAACGGGGGTGGCGACCAGGCCTGGTGGGAGACGGTAGGAGTCCAGGAGGCGGGCGTCCGTCAAGGGCTCGCCTCTGCGCATGGGGGAGGTCAGATAGCGGCCGGCTGCGGCCGTTGTCGTGCGTACGGCGCCGTCTGGGGGGTGGTTGAGGGGGACCGGGTGGAGGTCTGACGGGGTCAGGGGGCCGGGTAGTAGGTCACGGGCCGCCACCAGAACCGTGGTGGGTGGGGATGGGCGGGTGGCGAAATAGGCAGCCACGACGGCTATGGCGGCGAGCGTGGCCGCCGCGAGGCGGCGGCGACGGCCGTAGCGGCTCAGCCAGGATTGGATCACGGTAGGTCGAAGGGAAGCTTGAGGCCGTCCAGGGTCGAGCCGCAGGGGCAGGTGCGTTCTTCGGGCAGGGCTTGCACGGTCTCCGCCACCAAGGTGCGCATGCGGGTGACGTTTTGGGCGAAGAACTCGAGGACCTCGTCATGCGTCACGCCCTGGCCCGCCTCCACCCCGGCGTCGTGGTCGGTCACCAGGCAGAGCGACGTGTAGCACAGGGCCAGCTCGCGGGCCAGGACCGCCTCGGGGAAACCGGTCATGCCGACGATCGACCAGCCGTTGCCCGCGAACCACTGCGACTCTGCCCGGGTGGAGAAGCGCGGGCCCTCGATGACCACCAGCGTGCCGCCGTCGACGGTTTCCCAGTCGCCCGTGCGGGCTGTTCGTACGGCCACCGCTCGGCCCGACGGGCAGTATGGGTCGGCGAACGAGACGTGGACGGCGCCATCTATGTCGTAGTAGGTCTGGACGCGGCCAGATGTGCGATCTACCAATTGGTCGGGGATGACCATGGCACCCGGACCGTACTCGGCTTGCAGGGATCCTACGGCGCTCGGCGCGAGGACCTGATGGACGCCGAGCGAGCGCAGGGCCCAGAGGTTGGCGCGGTAGGGGATGCGGTGCGGCGGGAAGCGGTGATCTCGGCCGTGGCGAGGGATGAAAGCGACGGAACGCGAGCCGATGCGTCCGACCGTGACGACGTCGCTGGGAGGGCCGTAGGGGGTGGCTAGCTCGAATTCCTCGGCATCGTCGAGGAGCGAGTAGAAGCCTGAGCCTCCGATGACGCCTATGTCTGCGCGAGTGACCATGGCGCTGAGATTAGTCGGATCGGGGAGCGGCGTGGGTTGGCCGAACGCTGTTCTGTGGATAAGTCCGGCCGTCCCTCGGACCAGCGCCGCACGCTCCGGCCGCCCCTCGGACCAGCGCCACACGCTTCGGCCGCGCGTACCAGCGCCACACGCTTCGGCCGCTCGGATCAGCGCCACATGCTGGGTGCCCTGGCTAGCGCCAGACGACGTCGTCGAGGAAGGTTTCGATGGCTGTCAGCACCTGGCCGAGAACGTCGGCGGATCCGCGCAGCGGCCCCGGCACCATCATGCCGTGGTCGGCGCCCGCCACCTCGAGCACGTGCGGCGTCAGCTCCCGGGCCAGCCCGCCGTCCCAGTAATCGTCCCCGGTGCCGCCGACCAGGAGGAACGGCTCGGTGGCCCGGCTCAGTGCCTCCGCGCACGCGGGCTTCGTCAGCAAGGGCGTCAGCCAGACGGCAGGAAGGGCACGGGCGGCGGCGACGCCGGCGCCGTACGAACCGAGTGACTTGCCGATCAGCAGAGGCGTGGTGGAGGCGGGCAGCTTCTCCACGACGGATGTCACCTGATCGTGGACCCACGGCCAGTTCTCCACCATGGGGCGGTCTTCCGGCGGCGTCCACCAGATCAGTTCCATCTTGGCGCCACGTCGGGCGGCGACTGCGCTCGCGTAGGCCAGCAAGCCCGCGTACGGGCCGCCCCTGCCGCCGGGGATGATCACGGCGTGCTGGTCCGGTCCGTCCTCTCCCATGGCAGGAAGGAGCCGTTCAGTTGGAGGCGGCGGCGGGGGCCGGGGTGGAGGAGCTGGAGGAACTGGAGGAGTCCGAGGAGGACTTGCTCTCCGAAGACTTCGACGACCCGTTGGAGGACGACCCGTTGGAAGAAGTGGACGAGGGGGACGACGTGCGGTTGTCGGTCCGGTAGAAGCCGGAGCCCTTGAACACGATGCCCACCGCGGAGAACACCTTCCGCAGGTTGCCCTCGCAGCTGGGGCACACCGTCAACGCATCGTCGCTGAACTTCTGAACGACCTCGAGCTGCTCACCGCAGTCGTTGCAGGCGTACTGGTAAGTCGGCACGCGGCTCCTCCTTCAGAGTCTGGCACTCCAGCGTTGGGACTGCTAATGCTAACCGATTGGGTCAAACGCCTATTCCAATCCCCGCTCCCCGTACCAACCAGCCAGCTTGCCGCTGCGGCTGACGGCCCGCAGGCGGCGCTCCACCTGGTCGCGGCACGAGGCGGTGGTGACGAGGAGGAGCTGGTCGTTCACCCTGACCCGGGTGGTGCTGGTGGGCACGAACGATTTGCCTTCGCGGACGATCAGCGTCACCTGGGCGCCGGCCGGGAGGCGCAGCTCGAAGATCTCCACGCCGTGCAGGCGCGAGCCGGGCGGCACGCGAACCTGCAGCAGGTCCGCCTTGAGCTCCTCCAACGGCGCGGCCTCCACCGCGAGATCGTGTGCCTCGCCGGGAGCGCCCACCCTGAGCAGCCGGGCCGCGAACGGCAGCGTCGGCCCCTGGAGCAGGGTGAACACGATGACGATCACGAAGACCTGGTTGAAGATCTCCTTGGATCCGTCGACGCCGAACGCCCAGGGGATGGTCGCGAGCACGATCGGGATCGCGCCGCGCAGCCCGGCCCACGACAGGAACGCCTGCTCGCGCCAGCTCACCCAGCCCATACGCAACGCCCACGACAGCAGGGAGCTCACCAGCACGGAGAGCGGGCGGGCCAGGAGCACCAGGACGGTACCGGTGATCAGGCCGGGTATGACGGCCGACGGCATCTCCTTGGGGCTGGCCAGCAGACCCAGCATGACGAACAGCCCGATTTGCGCCAGCCAGGCGGCGCCCTCCGCGAAACCCCTGGTCGCCGCCCGGTGCGGCAGCCGCGAATTGCCCAGGATCAGCGCCGACAGGTAGACGGCCAGGAAGCCGGAGCCGTGTAGCAGCACCGCGCCGCCGTACGAGACGAAGGTGAGCGCGAGGACGGCGATGGGGTAGAGGCCGGAGGCGGGGAGCGCGACGCGGCGCAGGGCGTACGCGCCCGCCGGGCCGACCGCGAGGCCGACCGCCGCGCCGATGATCAGCTCGACGGAGGTCTCCAGGAGGAACGTTCCCAACGTCGGCGACGAGTTCGACGCCCCGCTGAGCAGCACCACGGCGATCACGGTGGGGGCGTCGTTGAAGCCGGACTCCGCCTCCAGGGCGCCGGCCAGCCGCGGTGGCAGCGGCAAGCGCCGCAGGACGGAGAAGACGGCCGCCGCGTCCGTGGAGGCCAGCACCGCGCCGAGGATCAGTGCCGTGTTCGGGCTGAGGCCGAGCAGTCCCTGTGCGGCCAGCGCCACCACGACGATGCTGACCGTCACGCCTGCGGTCGCCAGCACCAGGGCCAAGGGGACCGAACGCCGCACATGGGACCAGTTCGTGGTGAGTCCGCCCTCGGCCAGGATCACCGCCAGCGCGGTGAGGCCGATCTGCTGCGCCACGTGCGGGTTGTCGAAAAGGATCCCGAACCCGGATTCCCCAAGGATCAGACCGAAGCCCAGATACACGAGCAGACTGGGCAGGCCCATGCGATGCGCGACACGTACGGACGCAATGGCCGCTATGACGATGACTGCACCAATAAGGAGCCAGACATCAAGCGTCATCTGGCCCCCTCTCGTACTTTCGTTCACATAAGACTAGTGAGTCCCGCTGGTGTCATGGCATATCGGACTCGTCGATCGTGCGGCTCCGCGGGGATGCCGTCGATCAGCTCGCCGTCGTGCAGCAAGGCCACCGTTGGAACGTTCGGGCCGACCCTGGCCAGGGCACGATCGTACGAGCCGCCGCCGCGGCCGAGGCGAACCCCCGTACGCCGGTCGACCGCCAGCGCGGGCACGATCACCAGCGCGGCCGTGCGGATGGCGCCGACGCCGCGGCGTGCGTCGACCGGCTCCATGATCCCGAAGCGTCCCGGCGCGAGCGTGTCCGGCCCGTCGTACACTGCCCAATCCAGGTCATAGTCCTCCCGCAGGACGGGAAGGATCACCGTGGCGCCGTGTTTCCAGAGAGCGAACACGAGCCCGTGCGTGTCCGGCTCCAACCCCGTCGACCAGTAGCAGGCCACCAGACCGGCCATCTGGACCCACGGCTGCTCGAGCAGCGTTTCGCGGACCTTGATGGCGTTTGCCCGCAGCTGCTCGGGGGAGAGTGAGCTACGCGCCGCGTTCAGCTCGCGGCGCAGGTTCAGCTTGTCCACAGGTCCCTCCACTAGGGTCTACTCATGGCTGACTTCGACCCTGTGACGAAAGCCGTCGTGCCCGCCGCGGGTCTGGGCACCCGGTTCCTCCCGGCGACCAAGGCGACACCCAAGGAGATGTTGCCCATCGTCGACAAGCCCGCGATCCAGTATGTCGTCGAGGAGGCCGCCTCCGCCGGGCTGCTCGATGTGCTCATGGTCACCGGCAAGAACAAGCGCTCCATCGAGGACCATTTCGACCGTGCGTTCGAGCTGGAGGAGGCCCTGGAGGCGAAGGGCGACGAGCATCGGCTGTCCCAGGTTCGTGAGCCCGCCTCGCTGGCGACGCTCCACTATGTGCGGCAGGGCGAGCCGAAGGGGCTCGGCCACGCGGTGTTGTGCGCCAAGCAGCACGTCGGCGACAACCCGTTCGCCTGCCTGCTCGGCGACGACCTGATCGACCGGCGCGACGAGCTGCTCAAACGCATGATAGAGGTACGCGACACGTTCGGCGGCAGCGTGATCGCGCTGATGGAGGTGCCCAAGGAGCAGGTCTCGCTGTACGGCGTCGCGACCATCGAGGCCACCGCCGAGGACGACGTGGTGCGGGTGACCGATCTGGTGGAGAAGCCGCCGGTCGACGAGGCGCCGTCCAATTGGGCCATCATCGGGCGTTATGTGATCGATCCTGCGGTGTTCGAGGTGCTGGAGGACACCCCGCCGGGGCGTGGGGGCGAGATCCAGCTCACCGACGCGCTGCGCACGCTCGCGGCGCGCGGCTCCCACGAGGGTGGCCCGGTGCACGGGGTGCTGTTCAGGGGGCGGCGGTACGACACCGGGGACAAGCTGGATTACTTGCGGACCGTGGTGAAGTTCGCGGCGGATCGGGAGGATCTGGCCCCCGAGTTCGTGCCCTGGTTGCGGGAGTTCCTCGATGAAATCGGTTGACGCGCATCTGGCCGAGATCCTGGCCACCGTGCGTCCTCTGGCGCCGCTGGAGCTCGAATTGGAGCAGGCGCTGGGGACCACGCTCGCCGAGGAGGTGTCGTCGCCGGTGCCGCTGCCGCCGTTCGACAACTCGGCCATGGACGGGTATGCCGTGCGGTCGGCGGATGTTTCCGATATTCCGGTTACGTTGCCGGTGATCGACGACGTGGCGGCCGGGTCCCATGAGCTGCGGGCCGTGGGGCCGGGGCACGCCGTACGCATCATGACCGGGGCTCCACTCCCGGCCGGCGCCGATGCCGTGGTACCGGTGGAGTGGACGAACGGGGGGACGGTCTCCGTGACGATCGACCGTCCCGTGCAGGAAGGCAACGCGATCCGCCGGGCGGGGGAGGACGTGCAGGCCGGTGAGGTCGTGCTCAAGGCGGGCACGGTGATCGGGCCGGCGCAGCTGGGGATCATCGCCGGGGTGGGACGGCGGCGGGTGCTGGCGCGGCCGCGGCCTCGGGTTGTCGTCATCTCCACGGGCGCCGAGCTGGTGGAGCCGGGCGGGCAGCTGGCCCCCGGGCAGATCTGGGATTCCAACAGCTTCACCTTGACGGCCGCGGTGCGGGAGGCGGGCGCGGAGGGCTTCCGGGCCGGCTCCGTCGGGGACGATCCCAGCGTGCTGCTCGACCGGCTCGACACCCACCTGGTGCGGGCCGACGCGATCATCACCAGCGGCGGGGTGTCGATGGGGGCGTACGAGCCGGTCAAGGAGGCTCTGTCGCCGCTGGGCACCGTCCGTTTCGAGAAGGTCGCCATGCAGCCGGGGATGCCGCAGGGGTTCGGCGTCCTGGGTGAGGACCAGGTGCCGATCTTCGCCCTGCCCGGCAATCCGGTGTCGTCGTTCGTGTCTTTCATGCTGTTCGTACGCCCTGCGCTCGCCAAGATGCGTGGGCTGCCCAGCGGTCTGCCGGAAACGGTGACCGCATACGTCACGGGCCCGTTGCGCTCGCCCGCGGGGCGGCGGTCGTACCTGCGGGGCGTGCTCGCTGCCGACGGCACCGTGTCGCCGGTGCACGGGCAGGGCTCGCACCAGCTGGCCGCTCTGGCCTCGGCGAACGCCCTGATCATGGTGCCCGAGGACGTGACAGAGGTGCCCGGCGGGAGCGAGGTGGAGGTGATCCGGCTATGAGCGAATTGACGCACATCGACGAAACGGGCGCCGCGCGCATGGTGGATGTGTCCGGCAAGGACGTGTCGGCGCGTAGTGCCGTGGCCACCGGGCGGGTGCTGCTGTCGGCCGAGGTGGTCGCGTTGTTGCGGTCGGGAGAGGTGCCCAAGGGCGACGCGCTGGGGGTGGCGCGGATCGCGGGGATCATGGGGGCGAAGCGGACTCCTGATCTCATTCCGCTCTGCCATCCGATCGCGTTGCACGGGGTGAAGGTCACCCTGGACGTCGAGGACTGGGGTGTGGCGATCACGTGCCGGGTGAAGACGGCCGACCGTACCGGTGTTGAGATGGAGGCGCTGACTGCTGTCTCGGTGGCGGCGCTGGCCCTGATCGACATGGTCAAGGCGGTCGATCCGGGCGCGGTGATCACCGATGTGCGGGTGGAGGAGAAGCTGGGCGGGAAGACCGGGCGCTGGACAAGGGAGCCGGAGAGCTGATGCGGGCGCTGGTGATCACCGTGTCGAACCGGGCGTCGGCCGGGATTTATGCGGATAAATCAGGACCGTTGCTGGTCGAGCTGCTTCGCGACGACGCCGGGTGCGAGGACGTCGACGGCCCGCTGGTGGTGCCGGACGGCGACCCCGTCGAGGCGGCGCTACGCAAGGGGCTGGCGGACGGCTACGACGTCATCGTGACCACCGGGGGGACCGGGCTGACGCCGATGGATCTGACGCCGGAGATGACCGCCCGGGTGATTTCCCGGGAGATTCCCGGCATCGCCGAGGCGATCAGGATGGCGAACCGGGACAAGGTGCCGGCATCCGTACTGTCCCGTGGGCTGGCGGGTCAGGCAGGCAACACCTTGATCGTGAATTTGCCCGGATCGTCCGGTGGCGTACGCGATGGCGTGGCCGTACTCGCCCCGATCCTGCGGCACGCGGTCGACCAGATCCGGGGCGGCGATCACCCGCGCTGACCGTGATTCGAAACGCGCGTGGCGGCATCATGCCCGATGGGGGGATGATGAGAGATGTGGATCGACTTCGTGGCTGGCCGGCGGCCCTGAACGAAGGCCCGGTAGGCCTCCGGCCGCTGCGGCTGAGCGACGTACGCGTGTGGCGCGAGACCAGGCTGCGCAATGCGAACTGGCTGCGCCCCTGGGAGCCGAGCAATCCTGAGACGCCGCTGTTCAGGACCGGGCTCGGCCCCTACATCTCCATGGTCGGCACCCTGCGGCGCGAGGCCAGGCAAGGGCTGGCACTGCCGTGGGTGGTCACGTACGAGGGGCGCTTCGCGGGGCAGCTGACCGTGGGCGCCATCGTGTGGGGATCTGCCCGTTCCGCCCAGGTCGGATACTGGATCGACGGCGCCCTGGCCGGCCGGGGGATCACCCCTACCGCCCTCGCCATGGCCGTCGACCATTGCTTCTTCACCACCGGATTGCATCGGCTAGAGGCGAACATCCGCCCCGAGAACCAAGCCAGCCGTAGGGTGGTTGAGAAGCTCGGATTCCGGGAAGAAGGCATTCGGCGTCGCCAACTCCACATCGACGGAGCCTGGCGCGACCACATCTGCTACGCGTTGACCGTCGAGGACGTGCCCGGCGGGCTGCTTGTGCAGTGGCGTCGCGCCCGCGAGTCGGCCGCTCGTGGGGGGTCTCCCGTCGAAGAGGTTTGACGATCTCGCGACACACCGCACCGAATGCTCGTCAATCAGAACACGCGGTCTTACGGTGCGTGACGTGAGCACATTGAAGACGCAACGAACACACTCGCGTCTTTGTGCTGCCCGGAGGTGGCCGTGAGCAGCGTCCTCCTCTATCTCGCCATCGTCGTGATGTGGTTGTGCGTCCTCATTCCGATGTGGTTGCGCAAGGACAAGACGAACCTCGCCGAGCTGGCCGAGCTCGAGGAGTACTACACCGGCGAGCACCAGCTGCCCGACCTCGACAACCTGGAGCCCCCGTCCGCGGAGGGCTCCGATGAGGACGATGCCGCGCCGCCGCCATCGGAGGTCGAGAAGGTCGACGTCCGCCAGTTCCGGCTGCGGCGCCGCGCCATCATCGTCGCCCGCCGCCGCCGGCTGCTGTTCTTCACCACGCTGCTGGTGCTGGCCTCGGTCGTCACGGCGGCGGTCCAGATGATCCCGTGGTGGGGGGTGGCGCCGTCCATCGTCATCATGCTGGCGTACATGGGGTTCCTGCGGGTCGCCGTACAGGTGGACGGCGAACGCCGGGCACGGGCCCGCGAGGCGCGCGCTGAGCGACTGCGGCGGACGCGTGAGCGTCGCAGGGTTGTCGAGGAGCCGCCGGCAGAGGTGATCGAACTCGCGTCGCTGCACCAGGACGTGCTGTTCGACCAGTACGCGGAGCCGCCCAGGCGAGCCGTGGGGGATTGAAACGGTGGCGCGAGGACCCTCAAAGGTTTGCTAATCTGGTCGAGTCCTTGGGGATGTAGCGCAGTCCGGTAGCGCACTTCGTTCGCATCGAAGGGGTCAGGGGTTCGAATCCCCTCATCTCCACCAAGAAGTTGCAGGTCAAGAGGGGTTTCGGAGTTCATCCGGAGCCCCTTTTCCCTTGTCTGGGAGTCGATGGGAGCCAATCGGGGAGCCATCTCAGTCGGACTCTCTACCCGTGTCGGCTGTCGCCGAAGATGGTGTTCATAGTCTGGGCACCCTTGGTGATCACCGGTCTGAGCTGGTGCCGGTAGACCGCTTCTGTGACGCTGGTGCCCGCGTGCCCGACGAGATCGGCGATGGTCTCGATGGGTACGCCCTGGTCACTCATGATGGAGACGAACGAGTGACGCAGTTCGCGGGGACTCCAGGCGGTTCCGATCCCCGCTTCCTTGGTGATCTTGCGGAATGCCCGCCGCACGTTGGACGCGTCCAGTTGGGTGCCGACGCTCGTGCAGAACACCAGGTTGTGATCTTGCCATGCCTTGCCTGCTTTGAGCTTCTGGGCGGCTTGGCGGGTGTGGTGCTGTCGGAGGGCCTCGGCCGCCAGCTTGGGCAGTTCCAGCGTGCGGCGTGACTTGCGGGTCTTGGTGTCACCTCCTTCTCGGTCGGCGCGCCATACGTAGATGGCGAACTTCTTGTGGTTGAACCCCACCTCGGTGACGGGTCGCCACTGTTTGAGGTTCGGTATCCAGGCGACGACGTGGTCCCAGCGCAGCGCGCGGGCTTCCTCGGTGCGGATGCCCGTGGTGAGGCTTTTGCGGGCATCGTGGTGATTAGGCCATCGCCTTCCAGCATCGCGAGAGCCCGTCGAATTGCTGTGCGCTTGCGGTTGAATTCATGGCACAGCTGCCATTCAGACGGAAGGAGATCGCCCGGCCTGTAATCTCCGATGTCGATTCGAGCACGCAATTGATTCGCAATCTCTATGAAAGCGAGTGTGTTTCCGTTCATATGGTGCGTCGTCACCTGCGCTCTCCGGCTTCCCATCACGCACCTTCCTCGATGCGATCAACAGGCTGCATCCTCGCCCGAAGGCGAGAGCGCAGATATTCGTGATACAGCGCTGTGGCGCTGTATCCCTGACGGGAGTCAGTGATATTCAGATCGAAAGCGTCGAAAAACTCGACTCTGGAAAGCGCCCTGCACTCCGCATGCTGCTCACCCAGCAGGGAAGCCTTGTACGCCACGGGATGATCCCGGCTCCATGCATCTCGCGCCATGCCCGATCACGCCCCGCTAAATGGGGAAGGAACTGAGGCACGAAGACGCCCATACCGGGCAGCGTGATGCGAATGAATGGATACGTCACGAGCCATCTTGACGGTGATGTACGGGACGTGCGGGGCGGACGTCTCGGAGGACCGCGAGAGCGATGCGGTCGGTCATGACCGATCCCCCACAAACCAGATGTAGAGGACGCGTGCGGCGAGGAGACGGAGGTAGCGCGGATGCTCCGCCTGCACTTCGACGCCGAACGGTCGATGCCTGGCGTGGAGCATGCCGAAGCTGTCCCTCCACACGTCAAACTCCGGTATCTCCATGGTTTGGATAGTAGACCTGAAATACCTAGTGCAGCTAGTATGCGAGCGATGCAGTGCAACGCATAGCGCCCCTATCGTGCCTAGGTGATCGTTTGGAAGCCGAGTGTCCCCAGGTGGAAGCAGCTCTACGAGATCCTCGCAGAGCGCATCAAGACGGGTGAGTACGCTCCAGGGGAGCGCATGCCATCGGTCATGGCCTTGATGGATGAGTTCGGCCTAGCTGTCGCCACGACACAGAAGGCCGTTGCCAAGTTGCGCGAAGACGGCTTGATCTACACCGAACCCGGCTTGGGGTCGTTTGTAGCCGCTCGGGACCAAGAAGCTCCCGACTAAGTGCTGTGACCGGAAACGATCATCGGGTTGTTGCAGGTATGAGCGCCTTTGGAGAGGCTCTTCCGCGTCTTCGGAGATCGGGTGCTGTCCGTCAACACCAGTGATGGGAGTAGAAGACGATCACGGTGGGGCCGGGGGATGAATTCAGCGGTAGCCGGTCAGACCGTCCGCCAGTTGTTCTTCGTCGCCGTCCCGGTGCGCGGATAGAGCCTGCTGCAGGGCGAAGGTTGTGCGAATGATGGCGATGCGGGTGGCCATCGTGCTGTCCGACCAGCCGCCAAGCGTGAGTACCCGATTCAAGAAATGCGTGCCGTAGCTGGCGTCAACGGCCGCCAGGTCCTCGGCGGGGTCACCGATCGTGACCTCATCCCAATCGATCACCCCGCCTGAGCACTGGCAGTCCGTCCTTGCGCTCCCAGAGGACGTTCTCGGCGCCGAGATCACCGTGGACCACCGCATCGGTGATGTGGGGAAGGCTGTCGAGCGCCGCGAGCTCTCGCTCGGCTCGTTGGCGCCCGCCATCGAACATGAGCCCGAATAACTCGGTGCGGACGTCGGCTGCGAACTGCCGCCACCGATCTTCTTGTGGTGCTGGCAGGGCCGCTCGCACCTTCTCCTCAGCGCCGATCCTGGCCAGTTCGGTAAGTAGCGCGACGTACTGCGCGGGCCGCCTGGCTCAGGACGGCACGCACACCGTCTGGAAGGGCTCGCCGGGTAGGTACTGCTCCCATTCCTGGGCGCTGAGCGTACGGCCGGCGCGAGCGCAAGCGGCGGCCACCAGGTCCGCGGGTTCGGCCACGCCCCACACCCGGAACGTGTCGTCATCGCTCACCGTAGCCAGCACGCCGTCGCCGAACGCCACCACGGAGACCCTGCTGCGGCCGGGAAGAGCGGCGCCGACCTGTTCGTGCGTGGCCACGTCCCACAGCCGGACGCTCTTGTCGTCGCTCGCGGTGGCGAGGGTGGCGCCGTCGGCGTTGAAGGCCACCGCGGTGATCACGCCGGAGTGCCCGCCCAGGTCCCGGCCGAGCTGCTTGCGGGAGGCCAGGTCGATCAGCCGCGTTCCCGCGGTGCCGGCCACGGCCAGGGTCCTGACGTCCGGGGAGAAGGCGACGCTTCTCGCCCTGGTGATGGGCGGGCCGGCCTTGACCTGGGTGGACAACTCCCACAGCTGGGCGTTCTCCCCGATGTCCACCATGGTCAGGTATCTGCCGTCGGGGCTGATGACCAGCTGCATGATGTTCTCGGTGCGGACGATCCGGCCGATCCGGCGATGGGTGCGCGTGTCAAAGAGCCACACCTCGGGCTTCGAACCGGTCCGCGGGTCCGGTGTGAGCGCGATGGCCAGGACCCGCCCGTCCGGGCTGTAGGCCGCCGATACGATGACGTGGCTGGGAGTTCTCACCGAGCTCACCTGGCGTCGGCTGGCGACATCCCACCAGGTCAGCTCGGATTCCAGCCCGATCGCCAGCGTGTCACCGTCCGGGCTCCGCACCGCGGTGTTGATGTGCTGCCCCGGCGTGATGGTGAAGATCGGCTTTCGTGAGCCGAGGCCCCAGAGCGTGACCTGCCGCGCGTCGGAAGTCAGGATGTTCCGTCGATCCCGGCCGAACGTCGCAGCGCGCGCGGTGGCGCCCGTCGTGGGCAGGGGCGGTCCCAGCTGCCGGTGTGTGAACGGGCTCCACAGCCACAGCCCATCGACGCCGCCGGTGGCCAGCAGTCTCCCGTCGGGGCTGAAGGCCACGCTGTACAGGGCGATCGTGTGACCGGAGAGCCTGGGACCGAGCTCCTGGCGCGTGGCCACATTCCACAGCCGGGCTCGGCCGCCGTCGCTCGTGGCCGCCAGGACTGCGCCGTCCGGGCTGAAGGCCACTCGGATGCCGACGATCTGCCTGTTCATGAGCGGCTTGCCGATCGGCCGCCACGTGGCGACGTCCCACAGGCGCAACGCGTGGCTGCCGGTGACCAGCAGCTTCCCATCAGGGCTGAAGGCGACGTGGCTGGTACCGGCGGGATTGAAGTGCGCTTCGAGCGAGGCGACCTGCCTGCGCGAGGCCACCTCCCAAACCCGGGCCTCGGTGTCGCGGGAGGAGTGGGTCGCCAGCAGCCTCCCGTCCGGGCTGAAGGCGACGGCGTTGGCTCCGGGGAGCGCATCACCGACCTGTTCGCGCGTGGCCACATCCCACACCCGCACCCTGTCGCCGCCCGTGGCCAGGAGCTTGCCGTCCGGGCTGAACGCCACGGTGCCGCGGCCCCGAAGCGGCTCCCCGAGCTGCTCGCGCGTGGCGACGTCCCAGATCCGCACGTCCTCGGCAACCGCCGCGACGAGCCGGCCGTCGCGGCTGAACACCACCTCGGTGACCATCTGCTTCTGGCCGGTCAGGGAGCCGGTCGGACGGTGAGTGACGGGGTCGCGGAGTGTCACGACGCCCTCGTCCCCGTTGGTCGCGAGGACCTTGCCGTCGGGGCTGAAGGCCAGCGCGATCGCCGGGCCGGGCCGAGCGTGAACGGCGGGCGCGGCGAGCGCGTTACGGAGGCTGTGGCGGGCCTCCTTGGTCTGCGCCAGCCGCCAGGCCGCGACCGCCAGCAGGTGCCCGACCGTTGGCTCGGTGCCGACGAGCCGGACGCTCTGCATCGCCAGTTGCCTGGACAACGCCTGCCGCTTCTGTGCCTCCGCCCGCTGTCGCTCCCTGTTGGCGTCGCCCGCGGCGTTCACGGCCGAGACCGCGCCGGCGAGAGCGACGACGAGCAACGTGACCAGCGTGACCAGCGCGCCTCGCCGTAGCCTCCTGGACCGGATCAGCGCCCGGCGGCTGGAGTCGAGGAAGTCACGCTCCAGCCTGGTGAGCGTCATATGGCGGCGCTCGGCGACAGCCCAGCTCTCGACCGCCTGCAGCCGGCTGCCGCGCAGCAGGTCGCCGTCGCCGCGACGGTTGTCATCCCAGTGGCGGGCGGCCTGGCCGAGCTGTGCGACGACCGCCAGGCCCGCCTTCTCCTCGTTCACCCAGCCGCGTAGGCGAGGCCACGCGCGCAGGACGGCGGGGCGGGTCAGGACCATCTGGCCGTCACGCTCGGAGAGCACGTAGGAGAACGCCCGGAGGATCTCCTTCAGGTCCTGCCCGCCGTACTCCAGCTCGGCCACGGGGACCGGGCGGGTCGTCTCCATGTCGTACTCGTCGAGGGTGAGCAGCCGTAGGAACACTCCGGGCACCAGTCGCCGCTGCGCCTCCGGGAGTGCGGCGTAGGCGTCCTCGGCGATCGTCCCTAACCCCGGATCCCGGCCCTCGTCCGAGGCGATCTGCCGCGCCCGCTCACTGCCCGCACGCAACAGCCCGGCCGCCTCGCCGTTCCCGCTGACCAGGGCGAGCAGCAACTCCCGGGCCGTCGGCCGCGACTCCGGCTCCTTGGCCAGCGCCGCCGCCACCAGCGGGCGCAGCACGGGCGGCAACCCGCCCACGTCGGGTATGGCCGACAGGACCTGGTGGATCACCGCAGCGGCGTTGTCCCCGGGGAAGGCTTCCCTTCCCTGCGCGGCGAAGAGCACCACAGCGCCCCACGCGAACACGTCGCCCGGCGCGCCCGCCCGCCGCCCGCTGAACGACTCGGGCGCCATGTAGGCGGGTGTGCCGGCGGTGAGCCCGGTGGACGTCAGCGACATCTCCTCGGTGCGCGCGATACCGAAGTCGATCACCCGTGGGCCGTCCGGACCGAGCAGGACGTTGTCGGGCTTCAGATCGCGGTGGATCACCCCAGCCTCGTGAACGGCGGCCAGCGCGGTGGCGATCGCCGTGGCCAGCCGGTGCAGGTCATCCCCCGCGAACGATCGCCCATCCCGTACGGCTGTGCGCAGGCTGGGCCCGCTGACGTACTCACTGACGATGTACGGCCGCGGGCCCGCCAGATCGGCGTCCAAGACCCGAGCCGTACAGAAAGAGGCCACCCTTCGCGCGGCCTCGACCTCCCGGGCGAACCGGTCCAGCTGCGTGCGGCCGCCGTCCGCGTGCAGGAGCTTGAGCGCCACCCGAGCACCCTCACCGTCGTAAGCCTCGTAAACGACGCCCTGGCCTCCCTGCCCCAGGCGGCCGGCCAGCCAGTAGCCGCCGATCGTGTGCGGGTCCTCTCCCAGCAACGCACTCATGATCGATGAGACGCGCACATGCGGCGAATGGTTCGGCCGCCCGCCTGGCCGATCCTCACCTGTCGTCGAGCTGCGTGGGGTGTTACGTGCTGATCCGTTGTGGGGCGGAGTCGTTCTGCCGCGGTGCACTGTGCTGCTACAAGCGATTCATCCGGCTCACCACATAGGACACGGTCTAAGGGCGCCTGGAGGGATGGCCCGTACATGGCTTACCTGAGCTGCCCGCGTGACATGCCCTACCTGTTCAGCGTGAAATACCAGCGCAGCGGCGTCCCTATCACATAACTGACCGGCATCACCGACGCCGAACGCGAGCGGCTGCGCACCCAGCGACGCGCCCGCTGCGAACCGGTCGACGACCTGGAGGACTGTACCGGCTGGCCGCCGGTACCGCGCGCTTACGTCGCGGACCGATACCTTCCGGCCCACATCGCCCGCCGCATCCCCACTTGTCATTCGCACCCCGGAGGTGCCTTCAGCCAACCGGCCGTCTCAGGCCCTTGCGCGTCCCACCAACCGAGAACGCTTCAGCCCTGACCCGTGACCGATCAAGGTGCAGGAGTGCGTGCATTCATCGGCAGACGTTCTGCAACAATTCCTTTTGGATTTACCCTGTAAACATCGTTGCTTCGCATATTTGTGATTGACAGCATCGTTACATGCAACGCAACTCTGCAGTGCACCGAAGATCGGGGATCACCCGGAGCGACCGGCACAATTCGGCCCCGCCCATTACAATGAGTCCCCAGCGTGCGCTGGAGGCGGCGGTGAGCAGCGGCGGCGCCTGCGGCATCACCACCAAGGTATGTCGATCGCTTCACCGGTCACAGACGTGGCGTGGCCGATGGGACGGCGGTAGGCTGTTCCGACGTTTGTCATTCACCTCGAGAAAAGCGCCATGTTCCCATTCGTCGCCGCATTTTAAGATATACCCATGGAAGTAAACATGAGCTTATCTGAGGTCCTGTACACGCATGGCGCCATCAAGCGGAAGGCCAGGGCTATCTGCGATGTAGCCGACGACCTCCGCATCTCCCGTCGTGACTGGAAAGAGGTGCTCGAAACGCCTGAGGATGAATTCAAGCTCACTGATCCCGCCGCAGCGGTCGTCGCCGTGCGCGACGTCTGGGAGAAAGAGATCGGCGTTTATATCGAGGTGCTCGAACAGTGGTGCCTGGCGACGCATGCGTCAGCCCAAGGGTTCAAGTCGGTCGATGATTACATAGCCGCCCGGAAGCCGTACGCCTCGGGTGGCGGTACATGACCTCGGACGACTACCTGCAGGTGACGACCGCGATCAACCGGCTCAAGCAGGTCGCCAGCTTTCTCACGTCGATATCCAACCCGGTCACGATGATCGGCGAGATCGTCAGTGCCATATGTACGGTGACCTCGCTATTCCGGGATGTGCCGGGGAATCCGGACGGCATCGACGAGCTGGGCAAGGCCTTCCGCAAGATGGCGACCGCCCTGGACGCGGCCGGCACCGATATCGACCATACGAGGTCGTCGGTCCCATCGGTGTGGAAGGGCGACGCCGCCACGGAGGCGCTCGCCGCACTCATAGCGACCGACGACCTGCTGCAGACCGCCGCACCGGCCATGCGCAAGGCCGACACGTTGCTGCAGGAGTACGCCGACGAGGTCCGCAGGCTGAAGAAGGAGCTGGGCCATCACCGGCAACGCCTGAGCGAGGCATTGGGCCAGCTCGACAGCGCTCAGGACCTCTTGCGCAATGTCTGGGACAGCGTATGGCCGCTCGACGATGACGGCGGCATCGTCGAGGAGGTCCGCAAGGCCATCGGGGCGATTTACGGCGGCGTCGAGGTTTTCGAGGAACTCTGGGCCGCGTCGGACGCACTGCAGCGCGGGTTGCGTGACGTACAGGGCAAGGCGCGCGCAGGCGCAGTCCGGTCGCGCCACGTGGACGCCTTCGACGCGGTCCTCCTGGCGAACGCGGGCATCGACGGCATCGCACAGGAAGAGGGCGGCATCCTCACTACGACGCAGCTGGCCCAGGCGGCGGCGAAGATGGACGCTCTGTCGGAGGCGGATCGCGCTCGCATGCAGGGGCTTCTCGACGGCGCGGGCTCTGAGGCGGAGCGGGCCTATCTGATGAAGGCGCTCGCGGCCGGGCACTCGATCGATGACATCACCACATTCGCCACGGTCATTCACGGCAAGAGCGAAATCTGGCTACGCGAGCACCTCAGCCTGGTCGACCCGAACGGCAGCGGGACGGTCTCCGTCAACGGCGTCGAGCTGGAGCAGCAGAATCAGACGACCTGCGGCTCGACTGCGATCATGGTGGCGCGCGCCATGAACGACCCGTTGTACGCACTGAGCCTGACCACAGATGAAAACGGCAACTCGCTGTCGCCCACCGAACTCCGGGAAAAGTTCACCGCTGAGCAGAACCGCATCCACGATTCCACCAACACTGTGTGGCCGCAGAGCTTGGGCACCAGCCCATGGGGGCTGACCGACGAGATGAACCAGCACGCCGACTCCTTCGGCGCGAAATACGATTGGCGGCTCGTCGACGACACCTCGGCCGGTTCGGTCAATCCCGCACTCAACGATGCCGTCGGCGCGGTGGACGCGGGCCACACGGTGCCGGTCCTCATCGGGGACTCCTACCCTGCCCACTATGTGTTGCTCGTCGGCCACGAGGACGATGACTTGATCTTCTACAACCCGTTGACCGCGGAGATGGTCCGCGTCAGCGAGGATGACTTCCGCAACGGCAATGTCTCGGGGCTGGGCTACACACACGTGCAGGGCGTGGTGACGCCCAAATGACCCGACGATTCCTGCTGGCGTCGATCTGCTTGTTGCTGAGCGGGTGTTTCGCCTCGAGCGCCACCACGCAAGCCGATCATGAGCAGCTCGAGGTCATGCTGTCACAGCCCTTCGTCCGTGAAGCCATCAAAAAGCCGGCCGCTAGGGCTGCGTTCCGGAAGTCGGACAAGCTGCCTGCTACCCGTGGCGTGGTGACGGTGGTCTTGGCCGACCAGCCGGCCGCGGCTCCGGCTGACGATGCGCGGCAATGGGCCGTGAAAGGCATGCGAAAACTGCGTGACAGCGGCTGGACGGTCTACGCCACCGTCTGCTTGCCACCTCGCATGTCCGATGATCCCAACCCGCCTCAGGACGGCGCCTGGGACACGTGGTCATTCGCCGCACACGCGTACAAGATTGTCGACGGGGTGTCGTACTTCGCCATCGCGGAAGGGCTCGGGCAGTTGTCCGGCAACGTCGAGATGTCCATCGAGATGCGCGCACCGAGCTCGCACGAGCCGGTTTCCGATCTGTTGCCCGAGCGGCCACCGCCACTACCGGCGGGGGCGAGTTGCGTGGAAGCCGGGAGCTTGCCGACCAAGAAGGTCGCCAACGGCACCGGAGTGATCATCGGCGAGAGCGGGCGCGATCAAGCTGGCAAGGAACCGCAGAACGACAACGTGCGCTGATCAGCTCCAGCTTGTCGAGCTGCTTCTTACCGAGGGCGGGGCCGATGTAGAGACGGCAGAACGTCTCATAGGTCGCGGCCGTCGCAGGAGCTAGGTTCGGCTCCACGACTTCGCGTAGCCAGTAGGACAGATAGTCCGTCGTCTCGGGGACTTGGTCGCGACAGGACCCTTGCGGGCTTGCTCATGAAGCCGGAGCCACTTCTCATGGGTCTTCGCGTGTCTTGCCGTAGCACCACTTGCGGGTCTTCTTGCCCTCTGGAGTGACGACCCAGACGTAGCCCGCCCAGCCATCCTTGCAGGGGAAGATCGCATCAAGGCAGCCCGCCACTGGCGCGCTGCCGCGCGTTGGGCGGCTGCCGGCCGCGCTGCTGCTCTTCGGCCGGTCGCGGCTGGCGACCGCCACGCGTCGCATGCCAGAGGCAAAACTGGTTCCGGAGCCGTCCACCACTGGCGTAGATCGACTTCGGAGCTTCTCCGGAGTCGGCAGTCCGCTTGAACGCCTCGCCGGAGTGCTCGGCGTCGCGCTCAGCGGCTGCTGATCGCGTTGGGCAATCAGCTCGCCGAGAAGCGGCGTCGATATTCAGGCGAGCCGACCCCTCGGCGCTCTAAATTGGCATCACCCGCTGACATTGAGAGATGGCCAGGCGAGCCGATAGGGCTCACCGGGCGGCAGCCAGTGCAGACGGTCGGCGAGCCCGGCGTCGGCGAATGTGCCGGAGATTCGCCCGGGGTCCTCGTTGAAGTGCTCCCATGAGTCGAAGTGCACTGGGACGACCGTCGCGGCGTCCAGTGATCGCGCGAGTCGGGCGCCTTCGGAGCTGTCCAAGGTGAAGGAGAAGTCGCCGAGGGCAGGGACGCGGGCATCACCGAGGTGTAGGAAGGCGGTGCCGATGGTGAAGCGCTCGCCGATCCGGTCGAGCTCGTCGTAGTAGACGGTGTCACCGGAGACGTACAGGGCGGCCGATGCCCCCGGAATCTCCAGCACGAATCCGATCACGTCACCGGCGAACGGTTCAATCCCTTCGGGGCCGTGCCGCGCCGGGGTCGCGGTGACCCGGGCGGTTTGGCGGCCACCGGAGAGCTCGCAACTCTGCCAGGGGTCAAGGCCGACGGCTCCGGGGATCCGGGTCGCGCCCGAGCCCGTGGTGATCACGGTGCCCGTCGAGGCGAGCAGCGCCCGCCCGGCATGGTCGAGGTTGTCCGGGTGCTGGTCGTGGCTGAGCAGCACCACGTCGACAGGGGGAAGGTCGGCGGCGCCGACGGCGGGATCCTTCGTGCGGCGCACCGGGACGGGATAGTCGTAGACCGTGCCGGCTGGGTCGAGCGCCGGGTCGGTCAGGACGGTCAGGTCGCCGATCCGCAGCAAGACCGTGGCGGTGCCGATATAGGTGGCGGTTACGTCCATGTGTCCTGTTCCGTGCCGAGGAGACCGGCCAGCCGGTGCCGGTCGGGTTTGCCGATCGGGGTCAGCGGGATGTATTCGACGAGGTACACCTCGTCGACCGTTTTCGCGTCGGTCAGGTGGGCGGCGCACCAGGCTCTGAGTTCGTCTCGGCTGAGGTCGCCGGTGGCCTCCACCTCGTCGTACCGTCCGGCCAGGCAGAGCGCTACGGCGTTGACGATCCCGGGACTGAAGCCGGCACCTGTCACCACCGGCGTCCCAGCGTCCCGGGCAGCGTCATGGAGGGCGAGGATGGCCTCGGTGACGTCTGCGTCGTCGCACACATCGAGGTATGGCACACCCGCCGCCAGCGCGGCGGCGACGCGGTCGCCGTACCGGTAGTACGGACCCACCGCGTGCACCACCAGGTCGCTGTCCTCCAGCGTCTGCCGCACGGCTGCCTCGTCGGTCACTTCGCACCGCACGAACGCGCCCGCCTCCGCGGGAGGACGCAGGTCGGCCACGGTCACACTAGCGCCGCAACGGGCCAGGCCCGCGACGATCTCCTGGCCGATCCGGCCAGAGCCTCCAAGACCACTACCCGCCCCATCGTTCCCCTTCATTCGCGGCCGGCGACGACCGAGCCGAACATTCGGGCAAACGCGGCACTCGTACGGCGGCGACACCGCGTCGACGACGGGGGCGAGCACCACGCACGCGCTGACCCACCCAGTCCCGAGGCCTCAACTTATCCCTAACGTCATTAGGGAGAATCTATGTGGTCCCACCCCACACCTGTCAAGGTCGTGTCCGTGCAAGGGACGGCTTGGGCCGCTTGGTAACATCCGCCCTATGGCTCCCGCGTCCGGTCTCGACCGGAAAATCGGAGACCCGGGCACCCGCGCCGAGATCCTGAAGCATGCCGCCGCCCTGTTCGTAGAGCGCGGCTACGCCAGGACCAGCGTCAAAGCCATCGCCGAACGCGTGGGGATCGCAGCCCCGTCGATCTACTGGTTCTACGAGAACAAGCAGGCGATCCTGGTCGAATTCCTGCGCAACTGCCTCGAGGACTTCCTCCAGACCATGCAAGTCCAGGTACACGGCAACACACCCGCGGAGCGGCTCACGTCCTACATCACCGCGCATGTACGGGCGCAACTCACCGACCGAACGCGCGCCGCCAGCTACGACGCGCTGCGCACCACCGGCTACCGCGACAACCTCAGCCCGGCCCAGCGCGCCGAACTGGCTGAACTGCAGAACAGGATCGTGGACATCCCGCGGGGGATCATCGCAGCCGGCCGAGATAGTGGGGACTTCCAGGTGACCGACGTGACAGTCGCCACCTACGCGCTGGTCACCATGGCCGACACCGTGTACCAGTGGTACGACCCAGGCGGCAGCCTCACCGCCGACGAGATCGCCCACCAGTACGCCGAGCTGGCGTTGCGTTCACTAACGGTAGGCCAGCTCTCTTCTGTTCTGCGGGACTGACTCCCCAAGGCTTTCCGCATGCGAGATCCTCGCTTAGAAGCTGGTGAACACAGCCGCGGGAGGATGTCCGGCCAGGCGGCTAGCGTGCGCTCTACCCGTACGCGGGCACGCCGCCGGCGGTGTGCCCACCAGGGCACGGCCAGTACGAGCGAGCCGATGCCCAGGACGGCGGGTAGGGGCGTGGTGAACGGCCCCAGGCAGGCGGCCAGCGTGAGCCATGCTCCGGCGAACGCTGTGGTGAAGGCGGCATACCCGCGCTCGATTGGGCGGGGAAGGTTGACCCATCGGCCACCGATGGCCAGCGCGGCGGCCATCCCGATCGTGCTGATCAGAAGGGTGGGCCACCATTCGGGGAACCAGAGACGCAGGCGGCCGGGACTCCCGCTACGGCAGGCGCACGACCTGACCGCTCGCCGCGCCGGCGCGGGCGGCGTCCAGGACGGTGGCGGTCGCCACCGCGTCCCACGGGTCAACGGGAACCGGCCGGGTGCCGCGGACCGCGCCGGCGAACGCCGGGTAGAACGTGTCCCACGCACCACGCGTGGAGGGCACGCGCTCGACGCGGTCGCCGCGCTGCACCCTGCCCCATCGTTCCTCCGGCTCGGCTCCCCAGCGGTCGCCCAGTGACGCGGGCGTCGCCCCGCTGATCAGCAGGCCCTCCTGCCCGTCCATGGGTCCGTCGACAACGTACGTGCCGGAGGTCCCCGCCGCGCGGAAGCGGGGGCCCGGCGCGCCCTGCCGCCAGCTCCCCCAGATGTGGGACCGGGCGCCGTTCCGGTGCGTCAGTGCGACGAAGACGTCGTCGTCGAGCCCATCCTCGCCGTCGCGGCGGTGCACCTCCGCGTAGACCTGTTCGACCGGTCCTGACAGCACCAGCGCCTGGTCGACCAGGTGGCTGCCGAAGTCGCGCAGGGTGCCGCCGCCGGCGGCCGGCGGGCCGGGTTCGGGGGCGAACCTCTCGAACCGGGACTCGAAGCGCGTGAGCGTGCCGAGCGCCCCGGAGTCGATCAGCTTCCGCAGCGTCAGGAAGTCGGAGTCCCAACGCCGGTTCTGGTAGACCGTCAGCGTCACGCCGAGCCGCTCGGCCAGCTCCACGGCTTCCCGTGCGGCGTCGGCGTCGAGCGCGAACGGCTTGTCGCACACCACCGCGAGTCCGAGGCCGAGGGCTTGGCGCACCAGCGGCATGTGGGTGTCCGCCGGCGTCGAGATCGCCACCGCCTCGGCGCCGGCCACGGCCAGTTCCTCGAGCGAGGCGTACGTCGGCAGGCCGAGCTCCTTGCCGACCTGTTCGCGGCGCTCGGGTGAGTTCCTGGTGACCACGCCCAGGAACTCGCACTCCGGGGCGGAGGCGAGCAGCGGCGCGTGGAAGTACCGGCCACCGAAGCCGTAGCCCACCAGTCCCATACGCAACGGTGTGATCACGAGTTGTCTTCCTCTCAGCCGCGTCCAGGGCCGGTCACGCTGTCACCGGCAGTGCCATCCTTCCCGGGCAGAGGCGCCAACCGCTACCAGGCCGCGGACGCGATCACCCGGCGAGCGCCTTTCGCACGTGCGGTCCGCCGCCGGCGGGGGACGAGTTCCTCCGCGAAGTCACGGCTAGCTCTTCCTCCCACTTGATGTCCAGGCCATATTCGCGAGCGCATAGGTCCACGTCGGTGACAGTTGTCGCAAGGGACAGCTGCCGGCCACACGCCGAGCCTCGCGCGTGGCCGGCCGGCGTGTGGGGGCTGGGACGTGCGTCCCATGCTCCGGACTGCCAGCCGTGCGGCGTCATCGAAGCTCCGGTGGGGCATGCGGGCGCGGAGAGGCCGACCGGCCATGAGGTGATTCCACCAGACAGAAAGCGCCCGCGTGGGTGCCGGCCGGTTACTGGCGATGTGGCGTAATACCGCAAGTGGCCGATGAGAGGAAGGCTCACGGGTGAGCGAACCGCGTGATCTGAAGGCCCTGTACCGCCGCTATGTGGCGGCATTCAACGCGCACGACTTCGACGAACTCGAGACCTACCTATCGCCCGAGCTCGTCTTCGACTGGGGTTCTGTCATGCCGGCGATGCGGGGGCGGGCTGCCATGTTCGCCTTCTATCGCGAGGCGTGGACCTACTTCGACGAGGAGATCTCAGCGAGCGACATCGAGTTCGACGGCAACAGACTGAGCGCCACCATCACGACGGAGATTCGGGTCTTCCGCGATTGGCCGGAATGCCCGATCGGGCCGATGCAGGCGGGGCCGCCGTACACGGTCTCGGGGCGGGTCGAATACCTCTTCGAGTACGGAAGGATCGCCTACATTGACGCACCCTAGTCTCGTCATCCGTGGCGCGGAGGTCCGCACGCTGAACGCCGGCGTGCCGCGCGCGCAGGCCGTCGCGATCCGCGGCGACCGGATCGTGGCCATCGGCGACGATCACGAGGTGAAGGACTGGATCGGTAAGGGAACGTCGGTCATCGACGCCGAAGGGGCGACGGTCCTGCCCGGTTTTCACGACGCGCATATCCATCCCCTCATCGGCGCCCTCAACGCACTGCGCTGCGACCTCACGTCTGGCGAAAGCGTCGAGGATTATCAGCGCTTGGTTGCGGACTACGCTGAGCGCGTTCCGCAGGGCTGGATCCTCGGTGGTGGCTGGGCCCTCGACAGATTCCCCGACGCCACCAGACTGTGCGGCCTCCTCGATAAGGTGACCGGCGATCGTCCCGCCTTCCTGGTCGAATACTCCCAGCACTTCGCCTGGGTCAACTCGGCGGCCCTCGTCAGAGCCGGGATCACACGGAGCACGCCGGACCCCCCGAGAGGGCGCATCGTACGTGACGCTGACGGCGAACCGACCGGCAGGCTCGATGAGACCGCGATGGAACTCGTGCGTAGCCTGGTTCCCCCGCCGACGAAGAACGAGTTGAAGAACGCTCTCCTCGTCGTGCAGCCGCGGCTCTTCGCGGCTGGGATCACCCGCTGGCACGATGCGGTCGTCGGATATGACCCCCACGACCTGCCCATGCTCGACGCCTACCTCGACGCCGCGTTCGAAGGCGCTCTCCGCGCCACGGTCTCCCTGGCGCTGCGCTGGGACCGGAACCGGGGCCTGGAGCAGATCAACGATCTGGTCAAGGCCCGCGACACCGCTCGAGTGCATCCACTCGTCCGAGTGGGAACGGTCAAGATTTTCCAGGACGGGGTGTGCGAATCCCGTACGGCGGCGCTGTCCAGTCCTTACCTGGCGCGTCGCCCCGGCGCCGAACCAGATCACGGCATCTCCATGCTCGCCCCCGACGCTCTGGCCGAGGCGGTTACCCGGCTGGACGCGAACGGTTTCCAGGTGCACGTGCACGCCATCGGTGATCGCGCGATCACCGAAGCACTCGACGCGATTGAAGCCGCCCGAGAGGTGAACGGGTCGAGGGACGCTCGGCACCAGATCGCCCACGTGACGCTGCTGCGATCAGCGGACATTGCACGCTTCGGCAGGCTCGGCGTCATCGTGAACGCCCAGCCGAGGTGGGCGCACCGCGCGCCGACCGGCGATGATCCGCTGGTCGTACTTGTCGGGGAGGAACGGGCGCGCTGGCAGTACCTGTTCCGGAGCCTGCAGGAGGCCGGAGCGCCGATGGCCGTGGGCAGCGACTGGCCCGTGACGACGTTCGACCCCTTCGAGATCGTGCATGTCGGCGTCAACCGTGCCGAACCCGGTGAGATGGCTCCGCCACTCGACCAGGCGCAGCATCTGGGACTCGACGAGATGCTGTGGCACTACTGCTATGGCTCGGCCTTCGCGAACTTCGCCGAGAACGACGTGGGCACGATCGAGGTCGGCAAGGTCGCCGACCTCGTCCTCCTCGACCGCGACCTGCACGCCGTTCCGGCATCGGACATCGCCGAGGTCTCCGTGCGGGCGACCGTCGTGCGAGGCGAGGTCGTCCATCGCGCCGGCTGCTGAGCGGCGGTTGCTCAGGGCGCGTCGGTCACCCCGCGGGCCGCTGAGTGGACGGGTTCATCGGTGGCCGGGCGAATCCGCCCAGTGTCTGCTCGATCAGCATGGCGGCGCGGATCGTGCTGCGATCCGCGTACCGCCCCGCGATGACCTGCATTCCGACGGGCAGTCCCTGGGAGGTGCGCCCCACGGGCACCGTGGTCGCCGGGAGGAGGGAGACCCCGGGCATCGCGCACCAGCGGGTGAGGTTCGGCCGCCAGGACCGCGCTTTGCCGTCGACCAGGTAGGTCCGTTCCCAGACGGGCTCGCTGTGGTCGTGCGCGAGAGCGGTCGTGAAGACCGTGGGAGTCAGGAGAACGTCGACGTCGGTGAAGAACTCCTCCCACGCCGCCATGATCCGGAGCCTGCGTCGCTGCAGCTCCAGCCACTCGCGATGGGTGAGCTCAAGGGCACGGTGGTGCCAGGCGAGCATCGGGTCGGCTGAACGCTGCGCCGCCAGCTGCCGGCGCAAAGCCTCGAAGTCGCCGGCGCCGATGCCGCCGGTGACATCCGCCATGAACAGGATCTCGAAGAGTTCCTCTGACTCGCTCAAGGTCACGTTCGGCCGCTTCTTGTAGTCGATGCACGCGCCGTCGGCTTCGAGAGCTCGGCAGGCGTCCTCGAGCACCGTCAAGGTCGTGGAAGCGGTGGGCAGGACGTCGTCGTCGAGCCACACGACGGCGCGCAGTTGCCTGTGAGCCGAGAAGCGAGGAGGCGCCAGCGCTGGTCCGCCGCGTCCGGACAGCACAGTGAGCGCGAGATCCAGATCGGCGGCACCTCTCGCCATGGGGCCCGCGGCGGCGATGTCGGGAACGACGAGTTCCGCGCCGGGAGGATCGTCCGGGCTGGGCACGCCGCCCGACACCGGCACGATGCCCCATGTCGGTTTCAGGCCGGTCACGCCGCACCAGCTCGCGGGGATACGGATGGAGCCACCCATGTCCGAGCCCAGTTCCAGGCCGGTCATCCCGGCAGCGAGAGCCGCCGCCGATCCGCCGGACGAGCCGCCTGGGGTGAGGTCGCCGTTCCATGGATTGGCCGTCGTTCCGTGCAACGTGTTGTAGGACTGGCCGTCCTTCGCGAACTCGGGCAGGTTCGTCCGGCCGAAGACGATGGCGCCGGCACGTCGCAGCCGTGCGACCGCTTCGGCGTCCTCGTCCGGCACGTAGTCGCGCAGCGTGGCCGAGCCGTACGTCGACGGCATCCCCGCGACCTTGACGTCGTGCTTGACGGTGATCGGCAGGCCGTGGAGCGGCCCGAAGCGCCGTCCCGACGCCCGTACGGCGTCCGCCAGCCGGGCCTCGGCCCGGGCCCGGTCCACGTCGACGGTGACCACGGCGTTCACCCACGAGTGATCCTCGATCTGGGCGAGGAAGGCCTCGAGGAGCTCCGTGCTGGTGAGCTCGCCCGTGTCCATTGCCGCGAGCAGCTCGACCGCCGTCGCGAAGGTGTCCATCCGATCAGCCATGGCGGCATCATCGCAGGTCATCCTGGCAGCACTGACTGTGATCAAGGCCGTTTCTGCCTGGTGGAACCTGGACGGGGAAGCGGGAGCCGAGGGGCCGGACGCGCCTACGCTACGGAGCTCCGGCTACCAAGGAGTTGCGACCATGAAGTTCCCGTTGCACGACGTGCGTGCCTTGGGCGACGCGGCCTCGGAGGCGTTCTTGTCTCCCGCGCGCTGGCAGGGGTCACAGCTGGAGAATGCGGCGTACAAGATCGAGGAGTTCACCGTCTCGGGCGAGGCGCGCCTCTACACCGACGGCGCCTCGAGACCGCCTCGGCATGGCCGGACGGTCCCGTACACGACCCGGGTGCTCACGATCCGGCCTGTCCGTGACGAGGACTTCAGCGGCGAGGTCCACATCGAACTGCTCAACCCTTCGACCGGGAACGATTTCCCGATGTACTGGCCGGACACGGCCCGCCACATCGTCCGGCGCGGCGTCGCCTATGTCGGTGTGACCTGCAAGGCGGTCACGGCTCACGCGCTGCGCGACATGCCGGGCGGACGCTACTCGGCGCTGTCGTTCCCGCACGACGGTGCGGTCTGGGATCTCATCGGAGCGGTCGCGGCGGCCTGTCGGCGTCCGGAGGCCGCGGGACTGCTGCCTGGGCTCCGCCGGCCCGACCGGACGCTGCTCACCGGCTGGTCGCAGTCGGGCAGCTTCCTGCGCACCTATCTCTCCGAGGGGTTGCACGACCTGCACAGCGAGGAGCTGGCGCAGGGGATCTGCGACGCCTACCTCATCGGGGTGTCCAGCGGCGGTTTCGGCCCGTACGGCTACGTCAACGTGGACCGCGACGGCGAGATCGAGTTCGACGCCAGGCTCCGGCCGGTCACCCCCCTCGCCCAGGTGGCCATGGACGATCCCCGCCGGGTCGTCCGCGGGTCCCGGGTGCCCGTCATCGAGTTCATGAGCCAGGAGGAAGCCGTCTCGCACCTGTGGCACCAGCGCGCCGACAGTGACGTCGCCGGCGACCTGTACCGGTGCTATCAGATTCCCGCGCGAGGGCACGAGAGCGGCCTGCTCGACGATGCCGGCCGGATCGACGACCACCGCGCAGCGGGGTCGGCCCCCGCCGAGGGGTGCCCGAGGCACGCCGCGACGGCGTATCTGCTGGCAGCCGCGATCGACAACCTGATCGCCTGGACGGACGGAACTCCGCCGCCCCGAGCCGATCCGATCAGTATGCGGGTCGCGCCGGGCTTGGAGCGTGATCCGCAGGGCGTGGACTACACGGGCGTTTCCTGCGTCACCAACGAGGCCGGGCATGCGATGGGCGGCGTAAGGTATCTCGACGTCGAGGTGCCGGTTCGCCGCATGGCCGGTGATCCGGACGGTCCGATCGCGATGGGCGCCTGGACCCACACGCCGTTCGACCCGGCCGAACTGCGCCGCCGGTACGGCTCGCCGGAGGAACTGCGTGAGCGGGCCCGGCGCACGGTGGCGAGGCTGGTCGCCGACCGGTGGTACCTGCCTGAGGACGCCGCGGCGGCGGTCGACGAATTCTGCCGGAGTGTCCCGTCACACTGGGGGTGAGGGAGAGGGCGATGCCGGGGCATCGCCCTCGGTCTTACTTGGCCGCACCCAGGTGCGCCGCCCACGGGTAGTACCAGTTGACGAAGGACGCGGGCGCTCCGGTCACCTCGCGGTTCAGGTAAACCGTGCTGGCGACCTCCACGATCGGCAACCAGGGCAGCTGGTCGAACAGCCGCCGGTCCGCCTGGGACAGCACCTGGTCACGAGTGCCGGTGTCCGAGGCCGCCCGCGCACGCTCGATCAGCTCGCTCGCCTGCTGGTCGGTGAACCCGCCGTAGTTCGACGGGTCGTCCGGTGCGCCCCAGATGTGGAACTGCGCGAGCGGGTCGGCGACGGGCAGGTTCCATTGGGATCCGAAGCCGTCGCCGTCGACGGCCTTCCAGCCCTTGGGGTCGCCGAACATTCCGTAGTACTGGCCCAGGGTGATGGGCTTGAAGACCATGTTCAGCCCGATCGCCTTGCCGGCCTCGACCAGCGCCTGCAAGGTCTGGTTCATGGACTCGGTGATGCCTGTGGCGGCCACCAGCACGATGGGCTGTTTTGGCGAGCCGGCCTGCCGCACGAGCTCCTTGGCCTGCTCGAGCTCCGCCGGGCTGCCGCCCGTGCCCTCGCTGCGCGCCGGGGTCACGTCGCCGTAGGCGGTATCCGGCACGAGGCTGCGGGCCGGCAGAGCCGCACCGGAGAAGGCGGTGCCCGCCACGGCCTTCCGGTCGAGGGCCAGGAAGAGGGCCTTGCGGATGCGGACGTCCTGCAAGGGCCCGGGCTTCTTCGACGGGACGAGGTAGAACGTGAGCAGGGTCTTGCCGTAATAGACGTTGCCATGCTCCTCCAACCTGCCGAGCCCGGTGAACGGCGGCTGGAACATGCCCTGCACGGCATCGCCGGTCAGCGCGGTGGTCTGCGTCGCGTCGCCCTGAAGGAACGAGAACACGATCTTCTTGGTCTTCGCGGTGACCCCGCGCCAGTAGGCGTCGTTGCGCTCGATCGTCACGCTGGACCCGGCCTTCCACGAGACGAACCGGTAGGGGCCCGAGCACATGGGGGGATCCTTGGGCGTGCCGAAGGCGGGGTGCGCCTTGGAGTACGCCTTCTCCACGACGGCGCCGGCGGAGGTGGCCAGCAGCTTCTCCAGGAGCAGGTCGGCGTGCCGCAAGGTCAGCGTCACCTCACGCTCGCCGGTCGCCTCGATGCTGGTCACAGCCGAGAAATAGGTGCTCCAGTACGGCACCCCCGTGGGCTTCCACACCCGTGTGAGGCTGTACGCCGCGTCCTCGCCGGTGACCGGTTTTCCGTCCCAGAAACGGGCCTTCGGATCGATCGTGTAAACGAGCTCGGTGCGCTCCTGGTTGGCGGTCAGGCGGGCCAGGCCGTCGCTGATCGAGAAGTCCGGATTGAGCGTCTGCAGGCTCTCGCAGAGGTTGGACAGTACGACGCTTTCGCCGTAGTTGGCCGACTCGGCCGGATCGAGCTTGGCCGGTTCCAGCAGCAGGTTCCAGGAGACGCTGTCGAGGGCGCCCTTCGCGGGCGGCGTGGACGTGATCCATTGCGCCGCGTCGGCGGGTGCGCTCGCCGGGCTCGGCGTCGCGCCCGCGCATCCCGAGACGGTCACCATGCCGGCGGCGATCAGCGCGAGGATCGGCCGCCTCCGCCTGACGACGGGAAGAGTGGATAGCCGGACGTTCATAGCTGCCTTCCTCACTGAAAGGGCCGGGAATTCCCGGAATCTAGGGCGAGGACGAAGCCGATGCCCGAGGCCGACTGCGGCTTTCCGTAGGGCAGAATCTGCCGCTCGCGCAGTTCATATGGGGATGCCGGCTGCCTATGGTACGGCCCAGACATCCCTGGTCGTCCCAGCAGGAGGCTCGATTGAGCGTTGACGCACTCACCCCCCTCGACCTCGCGCCCCGGCGGGCGACGTGGGCGATCGCGTGGACGGTGACGTCGCGGATCGCGCAGATGGCGGCAACGCTCCTCGTGGCGAGCTTCCTGTCCTTCGTGTTCCTGCAAATGGCGCCCGGCGATCCGGTGACGATGCTGCTCGGCGAGCGCGCGGCCGACCCACAGGCGGTGGCCCGGCTCCAGGCGCGGTTCCACCTCGACCAGCCGGTGGTGGTGCAGTACTGGCTCTGGCTGTCAGGTGTGTTCACCGGAGATCTCGGGACGTCCTACGTGTTCGGCCAGGACGTCAGCTCCATGGTCGCGGCGCGGTTGCCGACCACGTTCATGCTCGTGGTATATGGCAGCGTCCTCGTCATCGCCTTCGGCTTCCTCTCCGGCCTGCTCGCCGCCCGCTCGAAGCAGCACGTGGACACCGGCATCTCGATCATCCTCTCGATCGCCCTGGCCACGCCGTCCTATGTGATCGCCATCGGGCTGATCACGGTGTTCTCGCTCTATCTGGACTGGTTCCCCGTGTTCGGCAGCGGGGAGGGATTCTGGGGAAGCCTCCACCATCTGACCCTGCCGGCGATCACTCTCGCGCTGTCGAGCAGCGCGGCCATGGCCCGTGTCACGCGCGCGTCGATCATCGAGGAGAGCCGGCGAGACCATGTCGTGACGGCCGTCGCGCGGGGATTCAGGCCGGGAGAGGTGCTGCGGCGGCACGTGATCCGCAACGCGCTCCTGCCGATCACCACCATCGGCGGGATCGTCGTGGCCGCGCTGGTCGCCGGCACCGTGATCGTCGAAAAGGCGTACGGGCTGGACGGGGTCGGCTCCCTGCTGGTGCTGGCGATCACCAGGAAGGACTACCCGGTCGTGCAGAGCGTGGGCGTCCTGATCATCGCCGCCTTTCTCATCGTGAACACGTTGGTCGACGTTCTCTACACCGCCATCGACCCACGGACCAGGACCATGGAGGCCAGGTGACGGCGCTCGTTGCACAAGGCCGCACGAGTGAGGCGGCCGGCCGGTCGCGGATGCTGCGCCATTGCGCGCTCGCGGTGTCGGCGGTACTGGTCGGCGTCGCCGTGTTCGCGCCGCTGATCGCGCCCCACGATCCGGACGCGGGCAGCGTGCTGAAGGTGCTCCAGCCGCCCTCCGCCGAGCATCTTCTCGGCACCGACGGCTCGGGCCGCGACCTCTTCTCCAGGCTGATCTTCGGCTCCCGTACGGCGCTGCTCGGGCCGCTCATCGTCTCGCTCACGGCCACTGTGGCCGGCACGGCCTTGGGGCTGGTCGCGGCATGGCGGCGGGGTTGGGTGGACGCGCTGGTGGGACGGGTGTTCGACGTGGTCTTCTCGTTCCCGTCGATGCTGCTCGCGCTCATGTTCGTGGCCGTGCTCTCTCCCGGGCTCGGCTCGGCGGCGCTCGCCGTGTCGATCGCGTTCGTCCCCGTCATCGGCAGGCTGGTCCGATCGACCGCGCTGCGCGAGGTGAACGAGCCCTACGTGGACGCCTTGCGCATCCAGGGCATGGGATCGGTCCGCATCTGCGCGTTCCATGTGCTCCCCAACCTGTGGCCGGTGATCGTCGCCCAGGCCACCACGTCGTTCGGCTACGCGATGGTCGAGCTCGCCGGCATCTCCTACCTCGGACTGGGCGTGCAGGAGCCGACGGCCGACTGGGGCACGATGATCGAGTCGGGCCAGGGCAGCATCGTGCGCGGCTTCCCGCAGGAGTCGCTGTACGCCGGCGGGGCGCTCGTGGTCGCGGTCGTGAGCGTCATCGTCCTGGGTGACGCCCTTTCCTCACGGAGCGAGGAGCGTGCGGGATGACGGCTCAGCTTTCGATCGAAGACCTGCGCGTCAGTGTCACACGCGGAGGCGAGCCGCTCGAGGTCCTGCGGGGTGTCTCCCTGGAGATCGCGGCGGGTGAGTCCGTGGGCGTCGTCGGCGAGTCGGGCTCGGGCAAGACGATGACCATCCGCGCGATCACGCGGCTGCTGCCTGCCCGCGCACAGGTCCGGGGCGACATCCGCTTCGCGGGAGACTCGGTGCCGTCGTTCTCGGACCGCGAACTGCGCGCGTACCGCCGCGATGACGTGGGTGTGGTCTTCCAGGATCCGCACGCGGCGATCAATCCGGTGCGGCGCATCGGGGACCTCCTCACCGAGTCGTACCGGGGTGAGTCGCGGTCGGCGAGGCGGGCCGCCCGCGAGCGGGCGGAGGAGCTCCTGTCGCAGGTCGACATCCGGAATCCGGGCAGGGCGCTGGACCTGTACCCGCACCAGCTGTCCGGCGGAATGCTGCAGCGGGTGATGATCGCTTCGGTGCTGATGCGGGATCCGAAGCTGATACTCGCCGACGAACCCACCACGGCCCTGGACGTGACCACGCAGTCGGAGGTCGTCGCCCTGCTCGACGAAGTCCGTCGCGCGCGGGGCGCCGCCATGATCTTCATCAGCCATGACATCGAGCTCGTGGCCGCGACGTGTGATCGGGTCCTGGTGATGTACCGGGGCCGGCTGATCGAGAGCCTCACCCCCGCGCAGTTGTACGCCGGTGACATCGCCGAGCCGTACACCGCCGCACTGCTCGCCTGCCGCCCGAGCATCACCGAACGCAAGCACCGGCTGCCGGTTGTCCCGTCCGCGGCGTTCGAAAAGAGGTACGCATGACCGTGAAAGCGGACGAGTTCACCACGGTCGCCCCGATCGAGGTGAGCGGGCTGACCAAGACGTTCGGCCACCACGGCGTCATCAGGCGCGGAACACCGCCGGTCGTCGCGGTGAAGGACGTCTCCTTCCGGCTCGAAACGGGGACGACCCTCGCCGTCGTCGGCGAATCCGGATCGGGCAAGACCACCGTCGCCAGGATGATCATGGGCCTGGAGGTGCCCACGTCCGGGCGCATCACGTACTTCGGCGAGTCCAGGCCCGCGCGGCCGAGCACCCGGCAGCGGCGTGCCTACGCCCGCCAGATGCAGATGGTCTTCCAGAATCCCTACCGCTCTCTCGATCCACGGCAGCCGATCGGCAAGGCGTTCGACGAGTTGCTGCGGCTGCACTTTCCGTGGGACGCCGGGAGGCGGGCGGCCCGGACAGCGGAGTTGCTCGAGCTCGTGCGGCTGGACGGGGGAGTGCTCCGCGCGCTGCCCGCCCAGCTGTCCAGCGGCCAGCGGCAGCGGGTCTGCATCGCCCGAGCCCTGGCCACCGAGCCGAGGGTCGTGATCCTCGACGAGGCGGTCGCCGCGCTCGACATGTCGGTTCAGGCCCAGGTGCTGAACGTGCTCGCCGACGTGCGCGACGAGACCGGAGTCAGTTACCTGTTCGTCACGCACGACCTGGCCGTCGTCAGGCAGATCGCCGACGAGGTGGTGGTGATGCAGGCAGGCGAGATCGTGGAGCGAGGACTTACGGCAGCCGTGCTCGACGCGCCGCAGCACCCGTACACCCGCCTGCTGCGGGACTCCGTTCCCCGAGATGGGTGGAAGCCAGAGCGGCGCGCCCCGTGACCGATTCTCTAGCCCGCGCTCTTCACGGCGTCGGCGAGTTCCTGTGCCGTCGATCGCATCAACTGCGTCGCCTCCTGCTCCTGGGCGACCGGGAAGCGGGAGGCGTCCCACGCGAGGGAGACGGCCATGGCCGGCGAGCCGGCGCCCATGGGCAGCACGACGCCGATGGCGTGGACGTCCTCGTGCGCCTCCCTGCTGCGCGCGTAGCCGCGGCTGCGGATATCGCGAAGCTCACGGTGCAGTTGGGCCATCGAATAGACGCGACTGAACCGGGTGATCGGCACGCCATCGGGGTACAGCGCGTCGATCTTGGCGGTCGAGAGACTGGCGAGCATCGCCTTGCCCGCAGCGAGGGTGTGGGCGGGAAGCAGCCAGCCGACCCGGGAAACGGCGATCTCGGTCTTGTCGCGCCACTCGGCGCAGACGAGGAAGCGTGCGCCGTTCCCCTCGAGCGTGAGCAGGCTCGCCGTCCCCCGGAGCGCGTCGCGCAGCAACGTCAGCAGGGGCATCGTGATGGCCTGGAGGTCTTCGCCACGGGAGGAGCCCGACGCCAGCGACTGCATCGCGGGGCCACGGACATAGACCCGGCGGTCACCCTGGACGACGTACCCGTGATGGATCAGCATCTGAAGCAGCCGATGCGCGGTCGACGGCGCGACGCCCAGCAGCTCGGCGGCCTCCGACACCGTCAGCTGGTGCCGCTGTGAGAATGCGGACAGCAACGTCAACGCTCGCCCGACCGACGCGATGTGGTACACGGGCTCGGTATCAACGGTGTTGAGAGTCATGCAATCTCCTCGGGCGCAGGCTGCCGCCACCGCTGACAAGCCTGATTCGCAGGCTAACATCCACCCAGACAAGGGCAAAGGGGATGTTCCTTACATTGTGCAAGAAAGTGCTGGTCAGCGCTGTGTGATCCCCTCGCCCGTGACGTGGGGCTCGGCGCCGACGATGCGCTCGCGCATCTCATGCTGCTCCGGATCGGCATCGGGAAGCACCACCCGGAACCACATGTCCTTGAACTTCCACTCGCCGCCTACGCGCTCGTACTGGCAGCGGTAGCGGCCCTCCAGCCAGGGGCCCCAGACGCGCATGTATCCACCAGTCGTACGGAACTCGCAGATGTGCCGATGCCACGTCCACTCGCCATAGGCGACGTCGGCGCCCGCGTCGATCTCGATGACGGGAGAGGACAGGATGTAGCCGTCGGCGCTCTTGACGAGTTTGTGCAGCTCGTCGAAGACCTGTTCGATGAGCTGCTGCTTGCCCTCGGTGCGTCCATGCCAGCGGATGTCCGTGACCGCGTCGTCGGTGAAGAAGTCCGCCATGCCGTCCCAGTCACGGTCGGCCAGTTTGCGGATGTAGCGGCGGTGCAGACTCTTGATCGCCTCGATGTCGTCGAGCCTTTGCAGCCGCGCTTCCGCATGCTGCAGGCGTGCCATCAGTTCCTCGCTCGTGATGGTCATGCGTGCTCCCTACTTCTCAGTTGTCTGATGTTATGGGCCGTTTTCCTGGTCTACGTCCGGTTCTCTGTCGCGGCTTTCCGTGGAGCAGAAAGAAGGATGCCGTTCCGTCGCCGGGCCGTCGCGGCGTTCTTCACTGCTCTGTGTCGCAGGTAAAGCGTTCTCAACGCCCGTGTCCTCAAGGAGTCCTATGGTCGGCTTTCCCACGCCCAAAGATCCGTTCGACGCCCCCATGCGCGTCGAGGCGGATCTGCGTGGAGTCCAGGTGACGCAGGGTGAGGTGCCGGAACATCTCGCGGGGACGTACTACAAGTGCGTGATCGACCGGCAGTGGCCGTCGTTCATCGAGAACGACCTCGAATTGTTCAACGGCGACGGCATGATCATCGCCTTCCGGTTCGACGGGGGACGGGTCGACTTCAAGAGCCGCTACGTGCGCACGCCTCGGTTCGTCGCCGAGGAGGCGGCGGGCAGGGCGCTCTTCGGCGCGTACCGCAACCCGTTCACCGACGATCCGTCCGTCGCAGGGGTCAGCCGGGGGGTCGCCAACACCAACGTGTTCTTCCACGGCGGCAAGCTGTACGTGGCCAAAGAGGACTCGCCACCGGTCATCATGGATCCGGTCACCCTGGAGACGCTCGGCGAGTACGACTTCGAGGGCACACTCACCTCGGCGACCTCGACCGCGCACCCGAAATTCGACCCGGTCACCGGCGAGATGGTGTTCTTCGGCTACGCGGCCAAGGGCGAGACCACCCGGGACATCGTCTACTACGAGGCCGACCGCGACGGCCGGCTGATCCACGAGACGTGGTTCCAGGCGCCCTACTCCAGCATGGTCCACGACTTCGCGGTCACCCAGAACTTCGTCGTCTTCCCGATCATCCCGTTGCGGAGCGAGCTGGAGTGGATCGAGAAGGGTGAGTCCCACTTCAAGTGGGACCCGCACGAGCCGGTTCACCTCGGCGTGTTGCCGCGCAAGGGAACGGCGGCGGACCTGCGCTGGTTCACCGGGTCCAACCGCTTCGCCAGCCACATCATGGGCGCCTACGACGACGGGCGGTTCATCCACATCGATACCCCGGTGGGGGCGGCCAACTACTTCCCCTGGTTCCCCGACGTGACGGGCGCGCCGTACGACCCGGAGCGGGCCAAGGGGTATCTGTCGCGGTGGACCGTCGACACGCAGGACGCGACCCGCGGGTTCACCGAGTTCCGCTTGTGCCGCTTCGCCGGGGAGTTCCCGCGAATGGACGACCGGCAGGAGACGCTGCCGTACTCCTGGGGGGTGATGGCGCTGCTCGACGGGCCGGGCGGACATAGCCGGCCCGGCGGCGGTTTCCGCTGGCTCAGCGGGATCGACCTGGACAGTGGGCGGCAGCAGATCTACTGGCCGGGCGAGGACTCGACGGTCGGCGAGCCGGTGTTCGTCCCTGGCGCCTCCGACGCGCCACCCGGCCACGGCTACGTGTTCGTGATCGTCGGCCGTCGCGCGGAGATGCGCAGCGACCTGGTCATCCTCGACGCCCAGAGGCTCGACGCCGAGCCGGTGTGCACCCTGTCGTTGCCGATGCGGATCCGGATGGGCCTGCACGGCAACTGGGTCGGTGCCGACGAACTCGCCGGCCGTACCGACTAACGAAAGGAATCCGTCATGTCCGACCTTCCGGCGCTCGAACGGCGCATCGCCGTCCTGGAGGCGCGGCAGGAGATCCGCGACCTTCAGCACAAGTACGGCTACTACCTGGACAAGTGCCACTACCGGGAGGTGGCCGCGCTCTTCAGCGACGACGGAGAAGCCTACTTCTGCGGCGGGCTCTACAAAGGGCGCGCGGGCATCGACCGGCTGTTCATCGAACGGTTCGGCGGCAAGTACGGCACGGTGGCGCACAACGGGCCCGTGCATGGTTTCCTGCTCGATCACCCGCAGTTCCAGGACGTGGTGAGCGTGGCGCCCGACCTGCGGACGGCCCGAGGGCGGTTCCGCTGCTTCATGCAGGCCGGGCTGCACGAGTCGGCGCGCGGCACCTTCCCCGGCAAGGTCTCCTACGAGCAGTGGTGGGAGGGCGGGATCTATGAGAACACCTACGTGCGCGAGGACGAGGTCTGGAAGTTCCTGCGCCTGGAATACCGCCCGATCTGGCATGGGGATTTCGACAAGGGCTGGGCCAGGACCCAGCCGATGACCTGGATCATCCCCACTCGCACCTTTCCCGAGGACCCGCTGGGGCCGGACCAGATCGTCGGGGACTTCGATCTGTTCCCCGCCGCCGACACCGTCCCCTTCCATTACCCGCATCCGGTCACCGGCCAGGAGTGGGACCCGGCCGCAGGGAAGGCCTTGTGATGGACGCGACAGGGTTCGCCGGCGGCAAGGCGACCGACGGCGCCCGGTGGGACGAGGTGATCAACCCGGCGGACACCGCCCAGGTCGTCGGCCGTTACGCCCGCTCGGACGCGGCGGAGGTGGACGCCGCGGTGCTGGCGGCGCACGACACCTTCCGCGGCTGGGCGGAGGTCGGCGCCACCGCCAGGGCGGAGCTGATGCTGGCCGCCGCCGGCGAGCTCGAACGGCTGGCTCCTGAGCTGGCGCCGACCATCTCGCTGGAGGTGGGAAAGGTCCTGGCCGAGTCGGCGTTCGACGCTTCTGGCGCGGCCGGGCTGCTGCGTGCCTTCGCCGGGCTGGCCGACCTGGCCGAGCGCGAGCTGGATCTGAGCGACCTGCCCACCTCCAGGCCCGCGCGGGCGGCGAAGGTACGGCGTGTCCCCGTCGGCCCCGTCGCGGTGATCTCACCGTGGAACACCCCTGTCTACCTCACCTTCAACATGATCGCCCCGGCGCTGGTCTCCGGCTGCAGCGTGGTCGTCAAACCGCCGGAGGCCGCTCCGCTCGCCGTCACCGCGATGCTGCACAGGCTGGCCGAGCTGCTGCCGCCCGGCGTCGTCAACGTCGTCCCCGGGACCGGCGCGGAAGCGGGGGAGGCGCTCACCCGGCACCCGCTGATCCGGTGCGTGCTGTTCACCGGCGGCGTCGCCAGCGGCCGCAAGGTCCTCCAAGCCGCAGCTGGCACGGTCAAGAAGGTCTCGCTCGAACTCGGCGGGAACGACCCCGCCCTGGTCCTGGAGTCCGCGACCGTCACCGACGCCCTGCTCCGCGAGCTGATCGCCGGATCGTTCAGCTCCAGCGGGCAGATCTGCTACAACATCAAACGCATCTACGCCCACCGCAGTAAGTACGCCGAGCTGGTGGAGGGCCTGCGCGCGATGACGGCCGGGCTGGTCGTGGGCGACCCGTTCGACTCCGGCGCGCACATGGGCCCGGTGACCACGGGCGCCGGATACGAGCGCGCCCTGCGGCTCCTGGCGGACAGCGAGCGGTCGGGCGCACAGGTGCACAGGACCGGCACCAGGGCGGCGTCCGCCAAATGGGACGCGGGCTACTACGTCGACCCACACCTCGTCACCGGGCTGCCGCGGGACGCCGAGTTGGTGGTCGAGGAGCAGTTCGCGCCGATCCTGCCGGTGCTGCCCTTCGACACCGACGAAGAGGCGGTCGCCGAGGCGAACCGCACGGAATACGGGCTCGGCTCGTCGGTCTGGAGCGACGATCCCGCGCACGCCGAGACGGTCGCCCGGCGGATCGAGGCAGGCAACACCTTCATCAACACGCACCGGGTCGGCGCCTCGGTGGCCTCCGTCCCGTTCGGCGGGATGAAGCAGTCCGGTCTCGGCCGCAATCACGGTGAGCACTCGCTGGCCGCGTGCACGGAAGAGCATGCGATCGTCCACCTCGTCGGTGACGAGCTGCCCGGGATCGGCCGCTGGATGAACCTCACCACGGAAGGAACGGCTGAATGAGTTACGTGCGCGTCGCGACCGAGGAGGCGTACGCGCCGCCCGAGATGGTGGCGATGTACCTCGAGCTCCTCGACCAGCCGGGCGTGGATCCCGGTTTCGAGAGCCTCATGGGCTTCTACCTGCGCAGCGAGGCCGAGAAGCCGCGGACCGTCCGCCGTCGCCTCCAGGACCTGGGGGAGGAACGGCTGGCCGACATGGACGCGGCCGGGGTGGGGCACGCCGTCCTGTCGCTGACCACGCCGGGTACCCAGATCCTGGACCCGGCCAGGGCCAGGGAGATCGCCGTCATCGCCAACGAGCGGATCGCCGAGGCCTGCCGCCGGCGCCCCGACCGGTTCTCCGGGCTGGCCGCGGTCGGGTTCGAGGACGCGCCGTCGGCCGTCGCCGAGCTGGAACGCGGCGTCAAGGAGCTCGGGCTCAAGGGGCTGATCTGCAACTCCCACATCAAGGGCCACTACCTGGACGAGGAGCGGTTCTTCCCCATCCTGGAAGCGGCGGAGGCACTCGGGGCGCCGATCTACCTGCATCCGCAGACGCCGCCCCCGGCCATGATCAAGCCACTGCTCGACGCGGGTCTCGACGGGGCGATCTTCGGCTTCGGCGTCGAGACCGGCATGCACCTGCTCCGGCTGATCGTACGCGGCGTGTTCGACCGCTTTCCCGGGCTCAAAGTCGTGGTCGGCCATCTCGGCGAGGCGCTGCCGTACTGGCTCTACCGCCTGGACTACATGCACGGTGTCCAGGTCCGGGCCAAGCGGTACGCCGGCTCCAGACCCTTGGAGCTGAAGCCGAGCGAGTACTTCAGGCGCAACATCTGGCTCACCACCAGTGGGATGGCGTGGGCTCCGGCGATCATGTTCTGCCGGGAGGTCGTCGGCGCGGACCGAGTGATGTACGCGATGGACTACCCCTACCAATACGCACCCGAGGAAGTCGTCGCTCAGGACGCGCTGCCGATCAGCCCCGACGAGCTGCGCCGCTTCTACCAGACGAACGCCGTCGACCTGTTCGGACTCGACGTGCCGAGCCAAGGCCCCTGCGGCCGGGGCCGAAGCTGAGACGACCGTCACTGCTTGTCCAGGAAAGCTCTGATGCGCTCGGCCGCCTCGTCGGCACAGGTGTCGAGGACGAAGTGGCCGCCGTCGAGCAGGTGCACCTGCGCCTCCGGGAGGTCGGCTCGGTAGTTGTCGGCCTCCTGCACCTGGAACGACTCGTCGTAACGTCCCCAGAGCACCAGCGTGCGGGGGCGGTGCTCGCGCAGCCACCGCTGCCAGACGGGGTAGGCGGCCACGTTGGTGCGGTAGTCGTAGAACAGCTCCAGCTGGATCTCGGCCTGTCCTGGCCGGGTCAGGAAGGCGTACTCGTCAGTCCATAGATCCGGGTCATAGCGGTCGATCGCAGGATCGGAGCCGAGGTGCCGCGCCCGGGTGGCGGCAAGGGAGAGGAAGTTCTCGCGCAGTGCCGGTTCGTTCGCGGCGCGGTGGGCCCAGAACGCGCGCCGGGCCTGCCACAGCGGCCCCAGCCCGCTGTCGTGGGCCACGGCGTTCTGGACGACGAGCGCGTCCAGGCATTCGGGCCGCGCCATGGCCATGCGGAACCCGACAGGGCCGCCGTAATCCTGCATGTAAAGCACATAGCGGTCGATGCCGAGCGCATCCACGAAGCGGTTCATCACCTCGGCCAGGTGGTCGAAGGTGTAGGCGAAGTCGGCCGGCGCGGGAGCGCTGCTGTGCCCGAACCCCGGATAGTCGGGCGCGATCAGCCGCCACCGGCCGCCCAGGCGCCGCAACAGCGGCTCGTACATGCGCGACGAGGATGGAAAGCCGTGCAGCAGGAGCAGGACGGGCGCGTCGGCCGGCCCGGCCTCGCGGTAGAAGATGTCGAGGCCGTCGACCGTCAGCGTGCGGTAACGCACCATTGTTTTCCCCCGCATGTTTCAAGACGCTGCCTGCCGGACCGGTCGCCCGGTCGCCGCGATCTGGTCGTACATACCCTTGAGCGCGGCGATGTAGATCTCCGAGAAGGTGGGGAACGGCTGGATGGTGTCGCGCAGCACGTCGAGCGGGATCCGGGCGCGAATCGCCACGGTCGCCTGCTGCAGCCATTCGCCCGCCTCGGGGCCGAGGGCGTAGGCGCCGGTGAGCACGCGGCCGTCGCTGAGCAGCGTGAGGAAGCCGTTGGCTTCGGCGTACGCGCGGGTGTACGTGGCGGTCTTGGCGACCTCGGAGATCGGGACGGTGGCGCTGAACCGCGCCTCGCTCGCGCCCTCCCATGACCCATGATGATCCTCCACTGCAGCAACGCACTCAGATCGGCTACCGGATGTGGAGTGGCTTAGTCACTCGGGATGACGGAGACAACTGAGCATCTGGCCCTACCCGTAGCCCTGGCCGAGGTGGCCGAGGTTGGTTTTGAGTGGGAGCGGGACGAAGAAGCCGACGAGGCCCGCGGTTGTGATTTCGGGCTGTACGAGCGGTTCGAGGCGCCGGAGAGGACCGCGTGGTGGTTTCGCCTGTGGACCGGTAACGACGAGGTCGATGGCAGCGAATTCCGCTTTTTCGGCACTACCGGGGCAGGCGACTATATCGGTTTCTGGCTGGTTCGACCTGGTATGTCAATCATCGAGCAGCCTGTCGTCTACCTCGGTTCCGAGGGTGAATGCGGCGTGGTAGCTCGCGATCTCGGTGATCTGCTCTGGTTGTTTGCGGAGGGTTTGGGCCCGGCAGAGGCATTCGCCGACCCAGGTCGTGAGACGCAGCCGAACGAGGCATTCCAGGCGATCGCAGAGCGGTACGCGCCGGGGAGGCGCCGTTCCGCGGCGGAGATCGTGGCGGGGGCGCGAGAGGAGTTCCCGGGCTTCTCGGAGTTCATCGACGCGATGTGCCGGTAAGTGAAGTCCGCGCGGCGGGCGCACGCAGATGCCGTGCATGTCAAGCCAGGCGATCCACGGCCAGCCGCGGCCCTGCCGAAGGATGCCCCACGGCCAGGCCCGACAGCCGTCGTGCTGTACAGCAGAGAAATACAGCAACGCATCCACACACCGGCACACACTCACAGCCACTAGCACACGCCTGACCTAGATGAACACAGCAAAGGCCGAGGAACTGCGCATAGTTCGCATCGAAGGGTTCAGGGGTTCGAATCCCCTCATCTCCACCAGGAAGTTGCAGGTAACAAGGGGTTTCGGAGTTCATCCGGAGCCCCTTTTCCCTTGTCTGGGAGTCGATGGGAGCCAATCGGGGAGCCATCTCACTCGGACTCTCTACCCGTGTCGGCTGTCGCCGAAGATGGTGTTCATGGTCTGGGCACCTTTGGTGATCCACTGGCCTGAGCTGGTGCCGGTAGACCGCTTCCGTGACGCTGGTGCCCGCGTGCCCGACGAGATCGGCGATGGTCTCGATGGGTACGCCCTGGTCACTCATGATGGAGACGAACGAGTGACGCAGTTCGCGGGGACTCCAGGCGGTTCCGAGTCCCGCTTGCTTGGTGATCTTTCGGGATGCCCGTCGCACGTTCGACGCGTCCGCCGCTTCGACGTGCCGGGCGCTGTGCTGGCCACGGCCGGGTGAGTCTGCTGGCCTTCGCGCTCATCGGGCCTTGAATCCGGGTGGACCTCGCCGTCAATCCTCAGCAGCGTCGTGCTGGCCGCCGTGCTGTTGGCCGCGTTCGTCTCGGTCGAAAAGGGCAGCGGCGATGCGCTCATGCCGCTGCGTCTGCTCGGCAACCGCAGCCTGAGCTCGGCCATCGCCGTCATCCTGGTCTTCGGCGTCACGCTCAACGCGCTGCCGTACTTCCTGACCGTCTACTTCCAAACCGTCCTCGGCTACGGTGCGGTGGCGACCGGGCTGGCCTTCCTGGTTCCCGCGCTGCTGATCGCGCTCGGCACCCAACTGGGCGGGCGGCTGGCAGGCCGGATCGGGATGCGCTTGACCCTGCTCATCGGCACCATCGGAGGGGCCGCGGGCACCGCGCTGGTGGCCTTCGGCGTCAGCGCCGATGGCTCATACGTGAACGTCCTGCCCGGGATCGTGATCATGGGGATCAGCCAAGGCCTCACTTGGACCGGCATGTGGATCGCCTCCGCGACCGGCATCGCCGGCCGCGAGCAAGGCGTGGGCTCCGGGTTGGCCTCCACGGCGCTGCAGGTCGGCTCGGCGCTGGGCCTGGCCGTGCTGGTGGCCGCCAGCGGATTGGGCGAGGCGACCGGCGCGGCGCTCGCAACCGGCCTGCGTACGGCGGTGTTCATCGCCGCGGCAGGCATGCTGCTCGGCACCGCGGTCGCGCTCACCTTCGCCGGGAAGCGAATCGCCCAGCCGACGCTGGCCTGAAACCCGTTGGTTGTGTCTGGGAGGAGCTGTGATGTGCGACGTCACGATCGTGGGCGGCGGACCTGTGGGCACGCTGCTGGCCGCTGAGCTTGGGCTGCAGGGCGTCCGGCCGCTCGTGCTCGAACGGCTGGCGGTGCCGTCGGGGGCATCCAAGGCGGGGACGCTGCACGCGCGTACCGCGCAGAGTCTCGATAGGCGCGGCCTCGATCGCGCCGCCGTGGAACGCTTCCGCAGCCAGCTCGAGCTGTACGTCGGCCCCGTCGAAGGCGCCAACCCAGCGGACCCGACGGACGCCCTCGGCCGCACCCCGGGCGACTTCTAAACGTCCACGTCCAGGAAATCGAGCCTGCCTCCCGACACCTCGCCGCCGCACGTAAGGCGGACCCGGAGGTCGAGCTCGTCGCCGTCATCGGCGAGGAGACCCACCTGGCGAGCCAGGACCGTGCCCGAGACAGCGTGGCGCGGCACACGAACATTTCTGTTATCCGCGCCCACCTGTAGCGTCACCTCTCACGAGAGCCTCCACACGGGGGGCGGCGACAGTAAGGCAGCAATGAGCGACAAGGGTTTCGGAAAACCCCCAGCCCGCCACCTGGCCCTCGCCGCGCTCGCGACGGCGGCCGCCGTCTACGGCGCGCAAGGGCCGGCGGCCGCCGCAGCCGTGCGCACCGGCACCTCGGTGGCGCTGCACGGCGGCACCGGCCTGGCCGATCCGGCCAAGGATCCGGGGGTCGATCCCGTCTTCTCCTCTGACGGAGAACTGAACAGGAAGGAGACCTACACCTACCGGCCCTCCGAGCCGGGCGACCACGCCTTGCCACCGGACACGTTCACACTGCGCTACGACGTCTCCCAAGCCGCACAGCGTCCCCTGAAGGCGCAGCTCGTCAAAGCGCGGGCGGAGCTCGCGCGCAGCACCGGCATCGCGCTCTACCTCACCGGCGGGACCGCGCTGAACGACGCCGACCTGACGGCGGTGCAGACCGTGGGCAACGCCGAGAGCGCGGGCGGGCTCGGGCTGACCAAGCTGAACCGGCTGCACATCTACAACCTGCGATCCCTCCAGGGCGGGACCGAATGCACCCCCGACTCCGGGCTGGCCTGCGCCGGGCAGATCGCACGCGGCGGACGCTCGCCGTACCTGTGGCACAACGGCTGGTGGGGGTCGTGGGTCAGGCACCTGGTGCTGGACGATCTGCAGGACATCAAACCCGGCTCCTTCAGCAACCACAACTTCGCCTCGGTCAGCTTCAAGGCCGCCCGCACCGTCGGCGCGATGGCGTTCGGGCACGGGCCGTACGCCAAGCTCAGCGTGCTCTACCTGCCGAGCGTCACGGAGATCGGCGCGAACGCGTTCCGCCGCAACCAGTACCTGACGAAGGTCAACCTCCCGCGGGTGCGGACCATTGACGACTTCGCGTTCGACGACGCTTCCCGCCTGCGCTACTTCAACGCGCCTGAGCTGGAGTCGATCGGCAGGAACGGGTTGAACGATAGCCACGTGCTGAAAGCGGTCAACCTTCCCAAGCTCCGCTACATGGGCATCAACTGCTTCGATCTCAACGGTGACGCCGCCGCCGGGACAGGGATCAAGGTGCTGCGGCTGCCGAGCGTGCAGACGCTGGACAAGAACGCCATCGTCCGCCTCGCCTCGCTCAAGGAGCTGTACGCGCCCGCGCTGACCACCGCCTGGCATGACTCGATCTCCGACAACGCGAGCCTCACCTCGGTCTACGCGCCGAGCCTGAGCAGGCTCGGTCCGCGCGTCTTCGCGCGTGATCCCCAGCTGCGGGCGCTGTACCTCGGCCAGAAGCCACCGGTCCAGGACTCGGCCGCGTTCGCGGGAGCCGACCCGGCCAAGCTGATCATCTACTACACCGGCGACACGTCAGCCTGGGCGAGCTTCGTGCCCGCGGGAAATCCCACGATCAAGTTGGTCAAGCGGATCGCGGATGCGGCGCCCTCCGCCACCCCTGTGCCATCCCCCACCACCACGCCCAGTCGAACAACCACGGCGTCGCCATCACCGACATTCCCGCCGTCGGAGGCCGCCGGACTGCCTACGGGCGTGACACGGTCCTTCCGGTCGGTCGGCACTCCTGACGCGTTCATCCAGGACCTGCGCGGCCAAGCCCGGCTTGTCACCAGCCGCGACACCGACCCGGCCGCATCCCGGCAGGGCGCCGGCTTGCGCATCGTGCCAGGCCTTGCCGATCCCAAGGGATACTCCTTCATCGGCCTCGACGGCCGTTACCTGCGGCACAAGCACTTCCGGCTGCGTTTCGACCGCAGTGACGGCAGTTCCCTGTTCAAGAAGGACGCGACCTTTTACACCCGTCCGGGCTCGATCACCGGATCGGTGACGCTGGAGTCGCTGAACTACCCGGGCCGGGTCATCCTCCACCGCGACCGTCAGCTATGGCTCGCTGCCCGGCAAGGGACCGCCGCCTTCCGGACCGCAAGCTCCTTCCAGCCGGTCCTGCCTCTCGGATGACCCACGGCGTCCGGCCGTCACCCACGGCACGATCCGCAAGATGATCCAGGCAGCCCTCACTGACACCGGTCTGACCGACCCGGTCAATGGCGGGCTGCTCAACTACACGGCCCCACGACTTCCGCAGGCTGTTCATCACCGACGCCATCCTCAATGGCCTGCCACCGCATATCGCCCAAGTCATCGCCGGGCACCGCGACATCAACGTCACGATGGGCTATAAGGCGATCTATCCCGAGGAATCGATCCAAGCGCACCAGGCGTTCCTGGCCCGGCGCCGCAGGTCATCCGGCGACAGTGAGCACGATCTTTCCGGCGGTACGGCCGGTCTCGCCGAGCTCGTGAGCCTTGGCCGCCTGCTCGAACGGCAGGACGGTGTCGACCTCGACGCGCAGCCGCCCTGTCTCGACGAGCTCGGCGATCGTTGCCATCGCGGCGTTATCCGGCTCGACGAGGACGGAGCCCGCCCAGATGTCGCGCTCCCCGGCCTGCCGAAGGAGGTCCTCGTCAGGCTCCGATGCGAGTCGGACAAGGGTGCCACCGTTGCGCAGCGTCCGCAGGGAACGCACCCCATAGTCACCACCGATGCTGTCGATGACCAGGTCGACGTCGCGGACCGTCTCGGCGAAGTCCCTCTCGGTGTAGTCGATCACGTCGTCGGCGCCCAGCTCACGTACGAAGGCGTGCTTGGGCGTACGAGCGGTACCGATCACGTACGCGCCGAGATACTTGGCGAGCCGCACGGCCAGATGGCCGACCCCGCCGGCCGCGGCATGGATCAACACGCGCTGGCCCGGCTGCACGTTCGCGGTGTCGTATAGGACCTGCCACGCGGTGAGCGCCGCCAATGGCAGCGCCGCGGCGTGCACGTGGTCGAGGCCGGCCGGCTTACGAGTGAAGTGTCGTGACGGGGCGGTCACGTACTCCGCGTAGCCGCCCGCCTTGTGCGGGAAGCGCGGCATGCCGAAGACCTCGTCACCCGGCCGGAAGCGGGTGACCCCGAGACCTACCGCCTCGACCACCCCGGACACGTCCCAGCCGAGGATGGCGGGCGGATCGCTCAGCAGCCTGCCATGCGTCCGTGACTTCCAGTCCGTCGGGTTGACGCCGGCCGCGTGCACCCGGACCAGGACCTCCGTCGGCATCGGCTCAGGACGGTCCACCTCGGCCAGGGTCAGCACTTCGGGGCCGCCCGCAGACTCCTGGATGATCGCGCGCATCCGTGCCGCCGCCGTCGTGTCTTCGCTCATGGGAAGAACGCTCCTTCAAAGCCGGGATGAGTGCGCCGCGACTGCGGCGCCGGTGACCAGCCTCCGCGATGGACGGGCCCGGAAGAAGTGGCATGATTGCCATTGTGCGCAAGGATAACGCCATGCATCGCGTCGTCGTACTCGCCCTCGACGGCGTGATCCCGTTCGAGCTGAGCATCCCGTCCCGCGTCTTCGGCACCGCCGTGGGCCCGAACGGCGAACCGCTGTACGAAGTCATCACCTGCACCGTCGACGGCCGCCCCGTGCGGACCACGGCGGACTTCACCATCGCCGTCGAGCATGGAGCGGAGGCCCTCGCCACCGCGGACACCCTGATCATCCCCGCCGCCTACGGTTCCGAGATGATCCACGAGCTGGGACGGCTGCCGGACCCGCTCCACGCCGCGCTCGCGACCGTGCGGCCGAGCACTCGCATGGTGTCGATCTGCGTCGGGTCGTACGTGCTGGCGGCGATGGGTTTGCTCGACGGTCGGCCGGCGACCACACACTGGGGCCATGCTGAACACTTCCAGCGGCTCTTCCCCGGTGTACGGGTGGATCCGGATGTGCTGTTCGTCGACGATGGCGATGTGCTGACTTCGGCGGGCGCGGCGGCCGGGGTGGACCTGTGCCTGCACCTCGTCCGCCGCGACCACGGCAGCGAGGTGACGAACCAGGTGGCTCGTGGCTGTGTCGTCCCGCCATGGCGCGAGGGCGGCCAGGCCCAGTACATCGAACGGCCCGTGCCGGCGCCGTCGACGGCCAGTACCGCGCACACCCGCGCCTGGGCCCTGGAACGCCTGCACGAGTCGCTGCCGCTGCCGGAGTTGGCCGCGCATGCGCGGATGAGCGTACGCACGTTCATCCGCCGCTTCCGCGAGGAGGTCGGCATGCCGCCGGGGCAGTGGCTGATCCGGCAGCGCGTGGACAGGGCTCGTCATCTGCTGGAAGCGAGCGACCTGCCCGTCGACCTCATCGCCCGCCAGACCGGCTTCGGCACGACGTCCTCGCTCCGTCACCACCTGCACGCGGCGATCGGCGTCTCGCCGATGGCCTATCGGCGCACCTTCCACACGCACGAATCGCCACCCGAGCACGCCGAGGTCTGACGCATGGGGACACGCCTGGCCCGGACATTGATCGAAGTGTTGCCGCTGCACTGGCACGTGGTGGCGGGGGTGGGCCGCTGCGAGCGCGTGAGGACTGGCCAGTGGGCGTGCGGGGCCGGCCCGGTCTCGCCGTGCTACTCGATCACGAGCTCCGGTTCGCCAGGAGGAACAGCAGACCGGTCAGATCTTCGCCTTGGGGCGCGCGAGTGTTCCGCGTGCGATGAGCTGTTCGGTGATCTCCCAAATCAGCTCGTGGGAGATGATCACGGTGGTCACGGGTGCCGGAATTTAGGGTCAGTTGTCGAAGTGATGTCAAGAACGCTCTGGCCGCTCCGACCTTCCTACCGAGGGAACCGCCGGTTCGCACAGCGGCGCCTCATGGACGACACCCGATTCGAAGGAGCAGACATGTCACGGAACATTGAGACCGTCAACACCTACCTGGACGGTTTCCGTAAGAACGATCACGAGCAGATCCTGTCCTGCCTGACTGACGACATCGAGTGGACCGTCTTCGGCGCCTTCCACCTGACCGGCAAAGACGCCTACGACAGGGCCATCGACGGCCCGCCCGAACTCATCGACCCTCCCCACCTGGAGGTCGTGCGCATGGTCGAGCAGGGCGATGTCGTCATGGCGGAACTCACCGGGACGGTGAAGCGAGTCGCGGGCGGCGAGATGCGCATGTCCATGGCGGAGGTGTTCGTCATGCGCGACGGCAAGATCGCTGAGCGTCGTGCCTGGGTCATCGAGCTAAAGGAGAACGACTACCGCTGACTGGAGGAGCTCGTTCACGGGCGGCCCGGCTCGGCGACGACAATGCCCCTGGGCCGCCCGGCATCTGGAGTGCCACGGCCTTCGCGACCAGACTTCCCCACAGGACCTGGAATCTGCCACGTCGAGGTGAACGACCGGGACCGCCAGCGTGCACACGTACTTGTCGGACCGCAGCTCGGCGGGCGTCGTTACCGACAAGTCCACCCGGAACGGACACGGGCCTTGCTCGTCCGCCATCCCCCTTCACCAGTCCATCCGCTATGAGCCGCCACTTCAGGATGAAGAAGACTGACTGATCCAAGGGATCAGGCCTTCCGCCCCATCCTTCGCATGACCGCGTTGTGGCTGGAGGGCGGGGTGCAACTAGATCTCCTTCGGGGCAAGACTAGCGCGGCGTGTGCGGGAAACGATCATGTTCCCTTCGGGAAGCGATCATTGTGTGTCCGGGAAGCGATCAGCGAACCGTCGGATCTGTGCAGCTCAGCCGTACTCGTGAACGCCCTGATACCGAAGGCGTCGGCTCTGCCTCCATAAGAAACACGATTGGGTTCGAGGGGTCATGCGACGTGTTGTTCGGAAAGTTCGGCCAGATCGTCAATGGTGAGGCGAAGTCCGTCTGCGGCGATGTTGCCAGTCAGGTGGTCGAGCGAGCTGGTGCCGGGGATGGCCAGTGTCACCGGTGACGTCGCGAGTAGCCAGGCCAGGGCGACCTGTGCGGGCGTGGCCTGGTGGCGGGCGGCGACGCTTGTGATGCGGGCCGTGTCGAGCCGGGCTCTGCCGCCGCCGAGTGGAGAGTACGGCACGTAGGCGATGCCGTCCTGTTCGCACCGTGCGAGAACCTCGGCGTCGCTTCGGTTGTAAATGTGGAACTGGTTTTGCACCGCGGCGACCGGGGCGATGGACCGTGCCTCGGCGAGCTGGGTCTCGTCGATGTGGCTGACGCCGAGGTGCCGGATCAGTCCCTCGTGGCGCAGGTCCGCGAGGACCGTGAAGCGTTCGCCGAGTGATTCGCCGCCGGCGGTGTCCATGCCGCCCACGCGCAGGTAGACCAGGTCGAGGTGGTCCAGGCCGAGGCGGCGCAGGTCCTGTTCGACCAGACCGCGCAGTTGAGCGGCGGCGGCCTCGCCAGGGGAGCTAACTTTGGTGGCGATCACCAGGTCTTTCGGATACGGCGACAACGCTTGCCGGATCAGCTCGTGCGCATGGAGGTCACCGAACCCGTAGGTGCCCGCGGTGTCGATGTGGTTCACCCCGAGCTCCACGGCACGGCGCAGCACCGCAACGGCCGCCTCGGGATCGCGAATGGAGCCGCCGAGGGCGAGCCGCATCGCGCCGAAGCCCAGCCGGTTGACCCGCAGGTCGCCACCCAGCAGGAAGGTATTGGCCGCGATCATGTTCACGTTCATGCTCCTTCGTGTCGTGCTGACCCGGTCTGGTCAGCCGCGGTAGTAGTCGGCCAGCGCGGTGAAGGCGGCCTTGGGTTCCCACGGCATGTCCGGATACGTGGCGCCGTTGCGGTCTTCGAGAACCTTGACGATGCCGAGACTGGCCAGGTCGAGGTCGTGGCGAGGGTCGTCGGGGCGGTGCGGGAAGTTGTCGAGCGCGAAGAGATACACAAAGGTGCTGTCAACGCCTTCGGCCTCAAAGATCTCCAGCAACTCGCGCAGGTAGGTGGCCTGGCCGGCCTCGTCGCGGACGTAGTCCCCATTCAGCCCAACCGGGCGACCGGTCTTGTCATACTCGACGATCTCCATACTGCGCGGTGCGACGTCGCCGGCGCCCCGCCAGGTAGCCGTGCCGAAACCGGTGATCGCGACCGGCTTTCCCTGCGCGACAAGGTTGCGCACGCCTTCCCGGAATCGGTTGGCCACCTCGGCAGACCGGATGAGTTCGACCGACATGATGTCGAAGAGGGTCCAGTCGATGCGCTCGAACGGTATGCAGGCATAGGTGATCTTCCCCCGAAAACACTCGCGTACCGTCGTGACGGCCTCGCCGAGAAAGTCGTTGAGGCGGGCACTCGCCTCGGCGAGCCGCTCGGCCCGGCCATCGGGCTGGCTCAACAGCAGACCGAGCCGCTCTTCTATGTTGTCAGCGGGAAAGAACCCCCGGTTCATGATGCTCAACTCGACACCGGTAACGAACACGACGTCGGCTCCCGCCTTACGGACCCGCTCCGCCCGCTGCGCGCAGTCGGCGAACAGCGACAGGATCTCCGTGGTCGTCAGTTCCAGCGGATAGGGCGAGAACCAGACCTCCAGCCCGAGCTCGGCGGCGCAGCGGGCAGTCAGTTCCAGCCGCTCCGGATCGCCACCGACGACGTGAACGGCATTGCAGTGCAGGTCATCACGGATGATGGCCAGCTCCCGCCTGACCACGTCGAGATCGAAGCGCTCACGAGAGATCACGCCGTTACGAACAAAGCCGGTGTCGTACGCGATGCCCTTGGCACGCATGGGTTTGGTCCTTCCTGCCGGGATCCGACGGCCCGACACTAGAACGTAAAGTGCGTGCGCGCAAGTTTGCGTGTACGCACTTTGACTGGCATGCTTGGACGGTGACGACACGACGGACGGGGCTGCGCGAGCAGAAGAAGCAGGCCACCAGGGAGGCTTTGCGCGAGGCGGCCCTGCGGCTGGCCCTGGAGCGTGGACTGGAGAACGTGCGTGTCGACGACATCGCCGAGGCAGCCGGAGTCTCGCCGAGGACCTACAACAACTACTTCTCCAGCCGCGAACAGGCAATTGTCGCCGCCGTCACCGCCGAACGAGAGGCACGAGTCGCGGCGGCGGTCGCTGCCCGGCCCGCCGTCGGCCTCGCCGACGCCGTGGTTGAGGCGATCGTGGAGCAGTACACCGACCCGGGAGAGAACCATCGCGATGCGCTGCTGCTGATCATCGCCCGCCCCGCACTGCGCGACGCGTTCGTCGACACCGCCGGCGCGGTCGAACACCCCCTCGCCGGCGTGATCGCCCAACGCCTCGGCGACACCGACCCGCACACCCCCCGTGTGCTCGCGGCGAGCGTGGCCGCCGCGATTCGGGTCGCACTCCACCATTGGGTCCAGCCGAGGACCGCGTCTCCCACGACCAGCGGGCTCGTCGTGCCATCCGGCTCGCTACCCGACCTGCTCCGCACCGCACTCGCACCACTCGCACCGGCACTCGACACGGCCGAACAACGAGCACAACAACACTCGCCTCAGTGACTCGGAAAGCGCCCCCGGTGAAGCCGAATGCAAACAACACAACCGTCTCCAGCATGAAGGGCCCCACGAAGCCAGTGTCGGGAAACGATCACTCGTCGTGCAGGAAGCGATCTTTTACGCCGTCTCTCCGCTCCAAGCCAAACCCACTCGTGAACACCCCACCCAGGGCCGTTCTTGAAACGGCTGGACTGAAGTTGACGGGATCCCGTCTGATCATCGAGATCAGACGGGATCTTGTCGTTTCAGGAGGTTTCCGAATCGGGTTCGTCATGGTTTGGGAGCTGCGGAGCAGGTGTCCGGGAAGGCCCGGTGATGTCAAGGCGCTGGTGGAGGCCCGAGTTCGCGTCGCTGGGCATGGCAATGCCGGCTCCGGGCTGCGTGCGCGACAAGGTGATCTGAATTGCCAATTATGGAGCGGGTGGTGGCCTGCTCCGGCCCGCGAGCGGCGAGCGGTCGAGGCGCTCTGCTGGGATCTCGAGGATGTCGGCGGATGGTGTCGAACTCGTCTGGGGCTGGTGGGTGTGGCGCCACTGGTCGAGGAAGTGGTCGTTGGCGACGGTGACGAGCAACGCGACCAGGATGGTCTGGGCGACGCGCCAGTCTTCTCTTATCCATGTGGCAGGCGGTCCAGGATCTGGCGGACGACCGCGGTGGCGTCGTTGCTTCGGACCTCCAGCACGAGGTTGCTCACCCGGACCCACAGCGTGCCCTTCAGCCGAAAGGCCTCGTCCCCCAGGCCCTTCACGGTCTTGGCCGGCCGCTTCCTGTAGTAGGCGAACATCTCCTTGGCCACCTCGAGCCCGCTCTTGCCGTTCCACGGTGGCGCGTGCCGTACCGTCAGGGACGCACCTTCGCGACGGCAGGCGGTCGCCGGGCCGGGAGAGCCGTCCGCCAGCAGTGAGCACGCGTACGGAGCCGCGGCGAAGCGCCCGTCCGCCGCGTTCGCGTTGGCGGCGGGCGCGGGCCTGTCCATGACTTCCGCCACCCACAGGGCGGCCTTCCGCAGGTTGTCGCGCTGCCGCGGGTCGGCGGCCTCCTCGGCCGTGGTGTACCGGAGAGCGATCACCGCATTGCTGAGCCGGTAGATCATGTACGTGGTCGCGGTCACCTGATGGACGGCCGACTCGTCACCCACCCCCGGAGCCGGGCTGGAGGGGCGTTCGGCCATAACCCGGAGCTGCTCCCACGGAGCCCTGGCCGGGGATGTGACCGGCTGCTTGAAATACGTGCGTGCCGCCGTGACGTCCGCGGCCACGTGAACGTCGACCAGGAGCGTGTAGACCGAGGACGCCGGCAGGCGGATAGGGCCCGGGAGCGACCACAAGCACCCCGTTTCGGAGTAGTGCGACCGGCCGAGCGGGACCAGGTGCTGCGCCTGCTCGATGGTGAGCAGGGAGCACGGATCAGGGAGACGGGTGTACCGGGTGGGTCCCGCCTGCGGCGTACTGGCCGTCGGGGAGGGTCTTGCCGGCGCGAGATCCGCCGAGCACGCCGTGGCCAGCAGCACCAGAAGTACCGCGAGGATCCTGGTCACGACAGATCCTCCACCAGCCACCGGGCGGCCTGCTGCGCTTGGGCCGGGGTTCGCGCCGTGAGGCTGCCGATCAGGTTGGATTTCCTGAAGACCACCCCGGAGCCGATGACGAGCGCCTCGTCCCCGATGTCCACGGAAGTCGACTCCGGGGACTTCCATCCGGCGAACATCTCCTTCGCCTGGGCGACGGCGTCGCCCGCCGGACCCCGCTGAGGCGCGTGGAAATCCAGGAACAAGCGTTTCTGGAAAGTCCGCCAGGACCACGTGCAGCTCTCGGCACTGAGCCCCGCCCTGCCGCCGACCTCCACGCCCAGATCCTTGAGCTGTGCCGGGGTGAACATGGCGCACGCGATCGGCGTCTCCGCGTAGATGCCGGGCGCCGACGTGGGCGCGGGCTCCGGCGGGCTCATCCTGTCGAGCGTGGCGGCCATGCTGCTGCTCACCGACAGCGCGCCTTGGCGCAGGCGCTTGGCGCTCACCCGGCCGTCGATCGCGGTGTAGGCGACCTTGAACAGGAGGTTGCCGGCGCGGAAGGTGACGTAGACGCGCTCCAGCTCTTTCGTGCGCGGCCTGCGGTGATCGACGGTGTGGGCCTCGTCGCCCACGCCTGCCACCGTCCGCGCCACCGTCGTGGTGACACTGCGCCGCTTCTCGGTGGGTACGCCGATGGCGGGCCACTCCCAGATGGTCAGCAAGGAGGGAGCGAGGTCGTTGGCCAGGCGCTTCCGGTAGAGCTCGTGGGCCTGCGCGTTGGTCGAGCCCCACGGCTCCCGCTCGGGGTCTTCCGTGATCGACTCGGCCGTTAGGCCCACGCCCTGGCCCGTCCAGGCGCACTCGTATCTGTCGTGATTCGCCTTGGCGCCTGGTACGAGCTGCTTGACCAGGCTTGCGTCCACCAGCGCGCACAGGTCGATCGGTACGGGGAACCTCGGTTGCGCCGCCGGTGCGTGCAGCGGGTTGAGCCACAGGAGCATGGCGATCATCGCGCGCATGATGCGAGACGGTAGCGCCCACCGGTATGTCGCGGGTATATCAGGTGGCGGATACGGGCGCAGAGTAGGGCGGCCGGTCGGGTCGCCCCGGGCGTCTCAGCCCGGGGCTCCCACAGAACCGACCCTCGGGGTGCACCACGCGAAGGGCTGCTGCAGCTGGGCGCGCCGGGTTTGCAACAACAGGTCGCAAGGTTGCAACGTTCACACGTCGCGGCGAGCGCGGAGCCGACACGAAGCTGGTCGCATGCTCGGTAAGAGATCGCTTTTTGCCATGTCAAGCTCTGGCGAGGGGGAAGGAGTCATGATGGGGGTGTCGTTTCGGCGGCTGCTCGCCCTGATCGCCGCAGGCTGTCTCACCATTGCCGCGTGCGCCACGCAGTCCGCCGCCCAGCCCCAGCCCCAGGCGCAGGTGCAGGTGGCGCCGAAACCGCAGCCGTCGATCGTGAAGCTGGACTCGGGCCGGATCCGCGGTCTTGATGACGGCACGGTCAGGACCTACTCCGGGATCCCCTTCGCGCAGCCGCCCGTGGGCGCGCTGCGGTGGAAGGACCCGGTGCGGGTCACACCGTGGAAGGGCGTGGCCGAGGCCACCAAGCCCGGCCGGCAGTGCACGCAGATGGAGGCGGGCAAGCAGATCGGCGGGGAGGACTGCCTGTACCTCGACGTCACCGCTCCGGCCAAGCCGTCGCGCAAGCCGCTGCCGGTGATGGTGTGGCTGTACGGCGGCGGTTACACCACTGGCGCCGGTTCCGCCTACGACTCCCGGCGGCTGGTCGACCAGGGCGAGGTGGTGGTGGTGGTGACGCCCAACTACCGGCTCGGGGCGTTCGGCTACCTCGCGCTGCCGGGACTGGTCGGCTCGGGCACGTTCGGGCTGGCTGACCAGCTCGAAGCCCTGAAATGGGTCCAGCGCAATGCCGCGGCCTTCGGCGGCGACCCGGGCAACGTGACGCTGTTCGGCCAGTCCGCCGGTGGGATGAGTAGCTGCGCGCTGCTGACCTCTCCGGCCACGCGCGGCCTGATCGACAAGGCTGTCATCCAGTCGGGGTCGTGCATGCTCGATTGGGTGAGCGGCACCTATGTCCCGATCCCGGGCATGCCGTCGTTCACGCCGTACAGCTCGCTGAAGGCGAGCCAGGGCACTGGCCTGGCCGCCGCGAAGAAGCTCGGCTGCGCGGCGGGCAAGGAGCTGGAGTGCCTGCGGGCCAAGCCGGTCTCCGAGCTGATGAAGGTCAACGACAGCTTCGCCAGCAATCTCGCGTACGGCACGCCACTGCTGCCGCTCGACCCGCCGCAGGCTCTGCGCAAGGGCAGGTTCGCTCGGGTGCCGGTGATGTCCGGCGGCACCAAGGACGAGGGCAACGGCTTCATCGCTGGCGCCGCGCAGGCCGGCTACCCGGTGACTGCCGAGAACTACCCGCAGCTGATGCAGGGCGCGTTCGGCGAGCACGCCGACACGGTGACGCGGGAATATCCGCTGACGGACTTCGCCTCCCCGGGCCTGGCCTGGGCGACGGTGGCCAACGACCGCGCCTGGGCCTGCCCGACCCTGGAGGGAGAGACGGCGATGGCCGCCCGCACCACGGTGTACGCCTACGAGTTCGCCGACGACAAGGCGCCCAACATCAGTAACATCTCCTCCGACTTCCCACTGGGTGCCCAGCACGCCAGCGAGCTGCCGTACCTGTTCGACCTGGGCGGCAGGCCGTGGCACGGCCTCACGCCCGACCAGTGGCGGCTGGCGGACCAGATGATCGGCTATTGGACCTCCTTTGCCCACACCGGACGGCCTCGGGCCGCGGGCGCACCCGCCTGGCCCGCGTTCACCCCGTCCGGCCAGACCGTCCTCAGCCTGAAGCCCGCGGGGCAAGGCGGCATCGGCCCGGCCGACTACCGCGGCGAGCATCGCTGCGGCTTCTGGAGCGGACTCGCCGACTGATCACGCCATACTGATTACCCCATGCTGATCACGCTATGACGCCTGGCCCCGGCGCGGGCCAGGCGTCACTGCCGAACTATGGTGGACGGGCGCTGTGACAGACTATGAAGGCGTGATCAGGGTTCTGCTCGCCGACGACGACCCGATGGTCCGCCGGCATCTGAGGACGATCCTCGGTTCCAGTACGGACGTCGAGGTCGTCGGCGAGGCGCGAGACGGGGCAGAAGCGGTCGAAGAGGTCCTGCGAAACCGGCCCGACGTGGTGCTGATGGATCTGCGGATGCCGGGCGTGGACGGGATCACTGCGACGAGGGAGATCGCGGCGTTGGCCGCGCCGCCCACGGTCATCGCGCTCACGACCTTCGACTCCGACGAGCACGTGCTCCGCGCGCTGGAGGCCGGAGCAGGGGGCTTCCTGGTGAAGACCACCCCGGCCGAGGACCTGCTCAATCTGGTCAAAGTGGCGGCCGATGGCCATGTGGTGATGTCGCCGAGCGCGACGCGAAGACTGGTCGCCCAGTCGGCCAGAGGCGACGAGCGGCGCGACCTCGCGCGGGCACAGGTGGCGAAGCTGGCCGAGCGCGAACGCGAGGTGCTGGTCTGTCTCGGTGAGGGGCTCACCAACCCCGAGATCGCGGGGCGGCTGTTCCTGTCGGAGACGACCGTCAGAAGCTACGTCTCCCGGCTCCTGGTCAAGCTCGACCTCACCCACCGCACGCAGGCCGCCCTGCTTGCCCACCAGGCTGGACTCCTTGACGAGTCCAGTTAGCACGACCCACGACAACCGGCCGCCACCTGCGTCTTCCCGACCTCGCGGCGGCCTTTTTGAGGTGCCCGCTGTGCGTACACCAGCACGTCTGTCCAGGCCGGAGCTGAGCATCCGCGATCGAAGGACGCTCTTCATGGCCGCCACCGGCGCGGCCGCGCTGTGCGCCGTCGCCCAGATCGTCCTGTACCTCGGCAACGAGCACACTCGCGATGCCGGCTCCCTCTCCGAGCTGGCCCTGAACCTCCTGCTCGACGCGTCCTTGCCGCTGGTGGTCCGCTTCCCGCGGACGGTGGGAGGGCTGGCCGTCGTCGTCACGACGATCTCCGCCCTCGGTGTCAGCCTCGCGCCGGGCGTTGTGACGCCGCGGGTCGACCCGACCGTGACGCCGCTGGCGGCCGCGATCGTGGTGTCGTTCCTGGTCTACCTGCTGCCCTGGCGGCAGGCGTTCGCCTTCGCCGCGGTCCTGGCACTGCCGGCGATCCCGATCTGGTCTCCCACCTGGGAGAGGCTGTACGTCGCGCTGTCGGCCACTGCACTGCCCGCGCTGGTCGCCCTCTATCTGAAGGCCAGGATCGAGTTGGTCCGGGCGTTGCGCAGGCGGGCCGAGCTGGCCGACTCCGAGCGCCGCCTGCTCGCCGAGCGGGCGGAGACCGCTGAACGGCAGCGCCTGGCGGCCGAGATGCACGACATCGTCACCCACCACGTCACCGAGATCGTCCTGCATGCTGACGCGCTGCGCGTCACCACGCGCGATGACGACACCCGCGTTGCGGCGGAGCAGATCCGGCAGGCCGGTACGCGTACCCTGACCGAACTGCGCGACCTCATGCGCGTGGTCACGACGGGGGTCAGGCCGGCGCCCGCCGAGCGTCCCGACGACGACACCGGCGGCGACCTGGCCGCGCTGGCGGCGGCCGACGATGCGACCCTGAACGTCCAGGGCGATCCCGGTACTGTGCCCGCGGTCGTGGCCCGTGCCGTCTACCGGGTGGTACAGGAGTCCCTGACCAACGCCCGCAAGCACGCCCCCGGCGCGCCGGTCACCGTCACCATCGCCTACCCCGGCGACCGGGCCGACGTCGAGGTACGCAACGCACCGCCCCGGCGCGCCGCCGACCCCATGCTGACCAGCGCCGGCTCCGGAATGGGCCTGACCGGACTCAAGCGCAGGGTGACCCTGCTCGGCGGCACCTTCAGCGCGAGAGGCGACGAAGGAGGCTTCACGGTCACCGCAAGCATCCCCACCTCCGCCAGAAGGAACGCCTAGTGCCCCCTGGCTGCTGCGCGGCGGCCACCTGCTGCTGCAGCTTCTCCAGTTGCCCGGACAGCTCAGCCCAACGCTGGCGTGCGGCTTCCTCGGCTCGCGCCAGCCTTGCCAACAGCGACGTCACCATCGCCTCGCCTGCAGCAGTCCTCACACGACTGCATCACTCAACGCGGTGACAACGGACCTGCCTGCCAAACCCCGTGGCAGCTGACGGGCCGGGCACCTGCTCCCCGGAGCCCGGCCCGTCAGCGATCAAGAACCGACAGATCGGACCACCGGCGCGTCCGGGATCGGCAGCGCGGCGATGGCTTTCCCACCTCTGACGGTACGGCCCGTGGGCGGGCCTTCTCCCTACGGGCAGCCGAGGCTGACCCGCTGCCAGGGCCCGCAGTTGTCGCCGGAAGACGAGCAGCACAGCCTCCTGTACCAGCCGCCCGAGAAGCACCTGTACTGGTATCCGCACACCGCCGACGCCCTCACTTCCGGGACCACCAGCGCCAGAGCCCTGTCGATGAGCACTCTCACGTCCTGCCTCCTCATATCCCCTACCTACTGACGATTGCGGCGATTATCGGGGTGGGCATTGGCGCGCGGTTAGCGCGGCGATAGCGCGGACCCGCACCGGGACCCGGGACCGGCTATTAGTCATGCATGGCGCGCGGGGATTCTTGCGCCTGCTTCCGGCCCGCCCCACGGCATGTGGCGGAGGATCTCCATCGTCGTCTCACGGTGGTGGAGCCGCGGTAGCCGCCGGATAATCGTCATCTCGCGTTGCAGCGGGCGAGTCTCGTCCCCTTCTGAGGGAGTAGCGGCACGAGCGTGAGCGCGAACCTTCCTACTTATCGTGCTGTCGGCGCACCATCTCGGTGATCCAGATGGGCGCAAACGGAGACGTGCAGCCCGGGGGAGTCGGGTAGTCCTTGAGCACCTCCAGGCGCTCACCGATGTCGATTGCACGGGCGCGGTGCTCGGCGTGCTCGATCCCGATCTGAGCCAGGCAGTGGTTCATCGCCCACTGCAGGCGAGCCGGGGCGTCTTTCATCTCGGCCTCGATGACATCGAGCAGTCCTGCGAGGTCGAGGCCTTCGGGCTTCTTCGCCACACGTTCGGTGGTCAACGCCCAGCCGGCACTCGCGACCACTGGATCCGGATCGGCGGACCAGGCCAGGCGCAGCTCTTCGGAGTGCGGGTTCTTCTTCACCACGTAGTTCACGAGCCAGTCGTGCACCTTAGGTGTGCGCGCCTCGCGCAACATGACGTCCAACTCGTCACGCTCGAACACCTTCGGGCGGCAGATCAGGAGCGCCAGCAGTCTCGCCGCGGTGTCATCCGTCTCCCAGAGCCGACGCGCGAGTTCCTGCTGCGTCTTCAGCCGCTTCGCGAGCGCGCGCAGCTTGCTGAGGTTCACACCGTGATCGTCACCGTGCTTCTCATTCACCTCGCGCATCTTCGGGTCCTCGAGCTCGGCCAGCTCGGCCATCACCTCGGCCACCATCGTCCCGGTCAACGGCGTCTCGGCCACCTCAGCCTCCTGTCCATCACGTGCGAGATGCAGCCTACGACGGAAGTCGACCTGCTGTCGTACACGCCGGTTCGGCGGCAGTCACCGACGCGAAATCCCGCGTCCTCACAAATTTGCAGCAGTTCTCGGCACTGACCCTCGCCTCCGGGACCTACTCACCGTGTGCGATGCGGCATCGCTGGACGGGTCGGCAGTCGAGGTGAGGTACCTGACGTCGTTCAGTTCGTCGCCCTCAACGATGCCTGGAGCGATGATCGGCTCGTTGTACGAGCTCCAGCATCGGCGCTGGACGCTTGGCTGTGGCGGTCGCCAGAACGGTCGTGTGGTCCAGGCACCACCAGCGGACATGGACGGCCGCGAACCGGCGGTGACCGCTGAGGCGTTTCGGCTACAGGCTGCCGTCAGCGGGTCGGGGTCCGGGGGCGGTTCCACCAGAGGGAGAGGGACAGGGCCGCGGTGATGAGGAGGGCGCCGCCGGCCGCGAAGGCGGCGGCTGTGTCGACCCGTTGGTGGATGACGGTGAAGCTGCCAGGGAGAGCGTCGAGGGCACTTTGGAGCTGGTCGGCGTTCTCAGCGCGGTGGTAGGAACCGCCGGTGGTCTGGGCTATCTGTTTGAGCGCGGGCTCGTCGATCACGCGGATGTTGCGGCCGCTGTCGAATCTGCCGCGGCCGCCGGAGCCGCCGCCCCAGCCGCCGAAGCCGCCGTCGAACTGTGAGTTGTCGCAGACCATCGGGGCCGGGTTCGTGGTGCCGAAGCCGATGGTGAAGACACGGACGCGGCGCAGGGCTGCTTCCTGGGCGGCGGTCTGCGGGTTGACGCCCTGGGTGTTGGCGCCGTCGGTGAGCACGATGATCGCGGCACTGGCGTAGCCTTCCCCGCCGCCGGGGTTGGCTCCGGTGGGGGCAACCGACGGGTCGACCTCCGCGATCGCGTCGATCGAGGTGAGCATGGCCTGCCCGATCGCGGTGCCGCGGGCCACGGTGAGGTTGTCCAGCGCCTCGATCAGCGACTCGGTGTCGTCGGTGGGAGGGACGAGCAGACCCGCGGTGCCCGCGAAGGTGACCAGGCCGATGCGCGGCCCGCCTCGCTGCGACTCGATGAACTCCGCGGCGGCCTTCTTCGCGGCGGTGATGCGGTTGGGGTCGACGTCCGTGGAGCACATGGAGCCGGAGGTGTCGAGCGCGAGCAGGATCGTCGCCGACGTCGTCGGCACCGGCACCGACGCCTGCGGCCGCGCGGCGCCGACCGCGAGCAGCGCGAGTCCGGTTATGAACAGTGCCGGGGGGATCTTCCGTGTCCAGCGCGTACGGCCGGGCAGGGCGCTGCGTACGAGCGCGATCGAGGTGACGCGCACGGCGGCCCGCCGGCGGCGGCGCCGCACCCACTCGCGGATGGCGAAGATCAGCGGGATGATCAGGACTGACAGCAGCGCCCACGGCCATGAGAACACCATTCAAATCACCCGTCCAGACCGGAGCACGGTGAGCGCCGCTCCAGCGGTGAGCAGCGCGAGGGCGAGCCCGATCAGCCCGCCGGCGAGGGGCAGCGGCTCGTCGGAGACGGTGAGCCGCAGATCGATCGTGTCGGCGATCCCGTCGAGCCGCGCCGTGTCGGAGGCGGGGTGGTAGCCGCCGCCGGTGGTCTGCGCGATCAAGGTGAGGGTGTCCTCCTCGAGCGAGGTCTGCAGGTGGTAGCCGTCGACCTTCACCGTCGCCCCGGCCGTGGTGCCGACGCCGACGGTGTGGATGTGTACGCCCGCCTGCTGGGCCACGGTGGCGGCTCGTTCGACGTCCGCGCCCTGGTTCTGGCCGTCGGAGAAAATCACGATCGTCGCCGACGGCCAGTAGCCGATGTCGGGCGCGGCGCCGTCGCGGCCGATGGCCACCTGCTTGCCGGTGATCGCCGTCAGCGAGGCCGTGATGGCCGTCCCCAGTGAGGTGCCGCCGGTGATCTTCAGCCGGTCGATGGCCTTGAGCGCGATGGAGTGGTCGGCGTCGGGCCGTGCGGTGGTGAGCGCGCCCCGTTCGAACGCGACGACTCCGATGTCGACGCTGTCGGGCTGCGCCGCCACGAACGCGCGAGCCGCCCGCTGCGCGGCCGCCAGCCGGGTGGGCGCGACGTCGTCGGCACCCATGCTGTTGGAGACGTCGATGGCAAGGATGACGGTGCCCGCGGTCCGCGGGACCGGCACCATGGCCGCCGGTCCGGCGGTGGCGATCGCGAGTACCCCGACGCCGGCGATCGTCAGGCCGACTCCGAGGTACGCCCGGCGGCCGCCCGGCACAGCGACGCCGGCCGCCGCGAGCGCGGCCGTCCGTCGGCGCGCCGAGACGACGCTCGCCCAGGCGAGCGCCGCCGTGACAAGCACTCCGACGGCCAGCAGCAGCGGGGAAGACAGGGTCATGAGGCCTCCTTCGTCGGCCTCATGACCAAGGCGCTGTGTCTATTGATGACCTCGACAAGCTCAGTCATGACGACCGGTCCCGGGTTCGGGCGACGACCTCGACGAGCGCCTCGGCCAGATCGCGGTCGGTGTCGATGCGGTGGACAGGCACCCCGGCCCGGCGCATGCCCGCCGCGAGCCGGGCGTCGCGGGCGTCGACGGCGGCGCGGAAGCGGACCCGCAACAGCGGGTCGGCGGAGTCGACGACGAGCTGCTCGCCGGTCTCGGCGTCCTCGACCACGATCAGCCCGGCTTCGGGCAGCACATCGTCGGCCGTGTCCACGATCCGCAGGGCGACCACCTCATGCCGCCGGACCAGGCGCTGGAGCGAGCGCTCCCAGTCGCCCTCGCCGATGAAGTCCGACAGCACGACGATGAGTGCGCGGCGGCGCGCGAGCCGTCCGGCCGCATCGAGCATCTCCGCCAGGTCGGTGGTGGCGCCACCGCTCGCCTCGGAGGTGCGTTCCAGCTCGGCGCCGATCCGCAGCGCGTGCCGCCTGGAGGTGCCGGGCGGCACGACGCGCACCATCCCGGCGTCGAACAGCAGGGCGCCGACGCGGTTGCCGCCCCGGCCGAACAGCCGAGCGAGGACGAGCGCGAGCTCGGCGAGCACATCGTGCTTGCCGCGCCTCGGCCGGCCGGCCGCCATCGAGGCCGACCGGTCGAGCACGAGCCACACCGTCAGCTCTCGGTCCTCGGTGAACACTCGCAGGTGCGGCTCGTCCAGCCGTGCGGTCACGTTCCAGTCGATGTGCCGGGCATCGTCGCCGTCGCTGTAGGGGCGCAGCCCGGTGAAGTCGATCCCGGAGCCGCGGTGCGCGGTGCGGTGCATGCCCTGGAGCCGGCCGTCCAGCCTGCGGACGACCTTCCACTCCAGGCGGAGCAGGAGCCTCTCGGGGGCGGTGGCCATGGCTCAGCGGTTCTGCAGGACGACGTCGGGCGCCCGGACAGCCCCGAGCACCCTGGTGATGATCGTGTCGGCGTCGACATCGTCCGCGAGGGCCTCGTAGGACAGTACGAGGCGGTGGCGCAGCACGTCGAGCGCGAGCTCGGACAGGTCGTGCGGCAGGACGTAGTCGCGGCCGCGCAGGAACGCCAGCGCCCTGGCGCCCGTGACGAGCGCGATGGACGCCCGCGGGCTCGCCCCATAGGTGACGTACCGTTCCAGCTCGCCGAGCCCGGCCGTCGCGGGGGAACGCGTCACGGCGACCAGCCGTACCGCGTAGTCGACGATCGCCGGATCGACGTACACCTTCTGAGCGCGGGCCCGCATCTCGATCAGGTCCCCGGCCGTCACCATCGGCTGCGGCGCCTCCGGCGGACGCAGCGCCCGGCCGACGATCGCCTGCTCTTCGGCCTGCGTCGGATAGTCGACGACCACCTTCATCATGAAACGATCGACCTGCGCTTCGGGCAGCGGGTAGGTGCCCTCCGACTCGATCGGGTTCTCCGTCGCCATGACCAGGAACGGCTCGGGCACCTGGAACGTCTCACGGCCGATCGTCACCTGATGCTCCTGCATCACTTCCAGCAGGGCGCTCTGCACCTTGGCGGGGGCGCGGTTGATCTCGTCGGCCAGCAGCAGGTTCGCGAACACCGGGCCGAGCTCGGTTTTGAACTCCCCGGAGTGCTGGTGGTAGACCCGCGTACCCACGAGGTCGGCGGGCACCAGGTCGGGGGTGAACTGGACGCGCTGGAAACTCCCGGCGATCGCGGCGGCCAGCGACCTCACCGCGAGCGTCTTGGCCAGGCCCGGCACGCCCTCGACGAGCAGGTGGCCGTCGGCGATCAGCGCGACGGCCATGCGCTCCAGCAGGACGTCCTGCCCGACGATCGTGCGTTTGACCTCGAACAGCACATGTTCGAGCGGATGGGCCGACTCGGGGGACTTGGTCGAGGTCATGGTGTTCCATTCTCGTGACGCTTCGGTCAGATCAGAGGCCCGTCACCCGGCGGGCCGTCGCCTTCGCTACCACCCAGGGCCGCGCCGATCGGCACCGCGAACGCGATGCCGGCGAACGCCTCGTCGCCTCCCGGGTCGGCGATCGAGACGACGATCCCGATGACCAGGCCGCGAGCGTCCAGGAGGGGACCGCCGGAGCTGCCCGGGTTGACAGAGGCGTCGAACTGGATGAGCCCGCTCAGGTCGCCGTCTTCGGCGCTCCTGTTCAGGCCCGACACGACGCCGGTGGAGACACTGTAGGTCAGGCCCAGCGGATTTCCGATCGCCACGACGGGTGCGCCCACGGCCACGGCGCCGCCGAGCGTCGCCGGGACGACGATCTCCGGCAGCTCCGCGGGCTTGAGGGTCGCGACGTCGCGCTTGGGATTCGACGACGCGACCACGGCCTTGGTCTTGGTGCCGTCAGCGAACGTCAAGGTGACGTCCTCGGTGCCTTTGACGACGTGGTGCGCCGTCAGAATCGTCCCGTCCTCGGCCGCGATCACCCCGGTTCCGAGCGACCGCCCGGCCCGGATGACCACCACCGACGGCCCGACCCTCTTGAAGACCTCGGCCACCGTGAGCACCGCACTGGGCGTCGGCGTCGCGCTCGGCCCGGGCGCGGCCTCTTCGCCGTTCCCGCCGCTGCTTCCCAGCCAGTACGCCAGCAGCGCCACGACGACAAGCGCGCCGCCCCCGACGACAAACCGCCGAGCCCTCCCGGCCACAGCTCCCTGAGCCTCGGCCGCACCAGCCTCCTGCGGTACGCGCTCCATGTCTCCAATTTATAAAGCTCAGCTAAAAGTGCTATAAAGCCTGCTTAAGAACTCCATGAGAACCGGTCCCCGCAGCCCAACGCGCGCAGCACGGAGACGAGGATGGCGGCGCCCACTGCCCTGTCTGAGCCGGTGGAGCTTGCGGCGTGCCCGCGACGGCCGTCGGGCTTGGGTTCACGAGCAGCAGCCTGAGCTGCCCGTGCCGGTGCTGGGCTGTCCGCTGTGGAGGTCGTCGTCGTGGCCGGCGGCGATCCGTGCCCATTGCGCGGTCGGCCGTCCGTCCTTGCGGAACTGCTGGCCGAGCGTCTCGTACGGCTGCGGCCAGCCGGACGGGGAGTCCTCCCAGGTTTCCTGCCGTCCGTAGACGGTCATGTCGAGGATGCCGTAGGACGGCGCCATGGGCTCCACGCCGCGGCCGGTGGTCCAGTACGTCTCGTAGACGCGGTCCCCATCGCGGAGGTAGCTCGCCTTCATCCCGAAATGGCGGCCGGCGACGAGCCGTTCGTGTGACTCGGCGGGTACGGAGTACCAGGGCATGTCCCAGCCCATGAAGCGGCGGTAGCGGTCGGATTCCTCGTAGGGGCCCTGGCAGAAGACGGCGAAGGTGACGTCACGCTGGTGCAGATAGGACAGTTCGCGGACCTGGCCGGTGAAGAAGGTGCAGCCCTCGCACTGGTCGGCGGCGGGGCGGCCGTCGTGCCACATGTGATACGACACGAACAGCTGGGTGCGGCCCTCGAAGACGTCGATCAGGGGGACGTGCCCCTTGCCTCCGACGAGCAGGGCCGACGGGTCCACCTCGGTCATGGGCAGCCGTCGCCCCGCAGCGTCGGAGCTGCCGTACCCCGAAGGAAGATCATCTATCCCGGCCATGTGACCCGGGTCTTCGAGCTGGCGAGCGAACGTGGCGGACTCCGCGCACTCGACTCTGGGGATTCAGACGTGGCGGTAGACGTCGCGGTGATTGCCGACGGCCAGGACCCACACGATCAACTGACCGTCCTCTACGGTGTAGACGACGCGATAGTCGCCGCTCCTGAGCCGCCAACGTGCGCTGTGCCCTTGAAGGGCCTTGATGTCGAACGCCGCAGTTTCCCCTGCGTCCATCGCCCTTTGCAGCTCGGTAAGGCGGAACAGTATGCGTAGCGCATCCGGACGCGGGATCTTGAGCATGTCCCAGTGAATATGCGTCGTGAAGCGCGTGACGTATCCCATGGAAGTCAGCTCGGGTGGGCGCGGAGCAAATCGGCCATCTCTTCGAGCGAGACCGACCCTTCCATACCGCGTGTGAACGATGGGCGGATGAAGCGGCATGCGGCCGTAATGGCCCGTAACCATCAGGTAAGCCATGCGTAAGATCTTTAGGGCGGATCTGGCCATAACGTCCAGTGGGTCACGTCCCACCCGAAGGAGCACACACGCAATGTGCCCTGTCCAGCTGTTCGCAGGACTGACCGCCTTTTGCGCCGCCATGGTCGCGCTGCCTTCCGCCGCACAGGCGAAGCCCATGACAACGTGGATGGTGAAGATCCAAAATCTGACGCCGTCGGGATCCCAGCCGCTGTCACCACCTGTTGTCGTCGTCCACTCATCCAGCGTCCATGTCTGGCAGGTCGGCCGGTTCGCCAGCCGTGGCGTCGCCGCAGTGGCCGAGGACGGCGACGCCCCGAGACTGATCAAGGAGGTCTCCAAGCGGCCCGGCGTGCGTGAGGCGTTCGCCGCGGCGAACGCTCCGATCGCGCCGGGCAAGACCGCGACATTCCAGATCAAGGTACGGCCAGGTGAGCGAGTCAGCATCGTGAGCATGCTCGTCAACACCAACGACGGCTTCACCGGCGTGGACGCGTTGCAACTCCGGCCGGGCTCGATCCGGACCATGGCCTATGACGCGGGCAGCGAGAAGAACCTCGAGACCAAGGCCACCATCCCCGGCCCATGCTGCGGCAGCCCGATGGTGCGTGCGCCCGAGAAGAGGCCGATCAGCAAGCACAAGGGGATCATGGCCTGCGGTGACCTGGACCGCGAGACCTACGGCTGGAGCGGCCCGGTCGCCAAGCTGACCTTCGCGCGTTGACGAGCCAGCGCCAACCGAACTCCTGAATCGAGTAGGAGGGTTGTGGCTTGCCCGGGTGAAGGGACCGGCGAACCGCCTTCCTCGTCCTGGCCGCCCTGACCCTCCTCGTCCCCGGCCGCCGGCAACTTCCCGGCCGGCAAGACCACCGTCACACGCCTGCGAGCACGTTCATAGTCGCAGAGGTCGGCCGGATGCGATCATTGAGTGGGTGAGCAACTGCACCTTCTGCAAGATCGTGACCGGTCGGTTGTCGTCCTATCGTGTCCTCGAGGACGAGCACACCCTGGCGTTCTTGAACATCAGACCTGCCTCTCCGGCCACACGTTGGTGGTTCCGCGTTGCATGTGCGCGACGTGTGGGAGATCTCCGAGGTCTCTCACGGCAAGGTCGCCGACATGGTGCATCGAGTCACCGCTCTGCTGAAGACGGCCCTTGCTCCCGAGGGGGTGAACGTGAAGCACAACACAGGCGAGGCTGCCGGCCAAGATGTCTTCCACATTCACGTGCATGTGGTTCCGCTCCTGCCAGGTCACGCCATAAGGGCAGTTCTTGAAACAGCCTGAGGGAAGTCGACGGGATCCCGTCCGATCGTCTGGATCGGGCGGGATCCCGTGTTCAGCGTCATGAGAACGCCTCGACGAGCGTCCGGCTTCCGGCCGACTCCGTGACCAGCGATCCAGGTGATCTAAGCGCAGGTCTTCTGCTCGACGTCACACAGTTTGACCTCGGGGTAACGTGTCGACCGCTCCTGGAGAAGGGGCTGCGGCTTGCCGCGAAGATGCAGGTCGAAGAAGGCCGCCACGTATGCGCGGGTGATCTCCACGGAACGGACGGGGGGCAGGTCGGTGTTGCGGTAGATGCCGATCTGTTCGGCCAGCACCGATATGTCGGTGAACGAGGCGTGCTCGGCCCCCGCCACCACGAGCCAGCGCTTCCACCCCGTCAGGTTCTGCCAGGCTTGCTCCCACGAGGCGTCCTTGCCACCTGGGCTGTGTGTCGCCTGCGTGCCCAGGAAGAGGAACGGCCGCGACAGCCCGCTCTCCGGCACGGGGACGAACGCGGTGCCGTCGATGTTGATCCCGGCGCGTACCCTGCGGTCCTTGAGCATGGCCTGCACGGCGCTCGCGCCGCCTGCTGAGTGACCGGCCATCGCGATCCTGGAGGGGTTGATCAGCTTGGCGCCCTTCCATTCGGGGTGTGCGCGCGTTAGTTCGTCGAGCACGAAGGAGACGTCGGCCGCTCTGGTTGCTCCCACCTTGTCCCAGAATGCCTGGTCCTTCTGCTGGACCTCGCAGGCCACACAGGTGGTGACCCGTCCGTCGGGGAAGCTGGTGGCGATGTTCTCGTACGTGTGGCCGATGACGGCCACAACGTAGCCTCGGCTCGCCAGGTCCTCGGCCAGGGCAGTGAGTGAGCTCCGGGGCTTGGTGAAGCCAGGGGAGAGCACCACCAGCGGCAGGCCGTGCCGGCGACCGGCGGGTTTGGCGTCGCTGATGGCGTTGGTCCGTGTCTTGCTGAGCAGGTCGAACGGCAGGTTTGTTATTTCCCCGTCTTTCAGGGTGAGCTCTGATTCCTTGGGTGTCATGTACGGGGCCCGCTTTCCGGTGCGGGATTTCGCCGGGTACCACAGGGACACCATGAGTTCCCTCGCCTTCACGCTGGGAACCCAGGGGTCGGCGCGTGAGGTGTCCTTGAGGTACAAGGAAGTCGTGGTGCCGGCCGGCTGGGATCCGGTCGGTTTGGGGAGGTACGGCGTGCCTATCGGGGTGGGCGACGGATCGGGCAGGACAGATGAGCTGGAGCCGGGCGAGGGATTGCGCGAGGGGGTGTCGGAGACGGCCGAATTGGCTGTGGACGCGGAGGCGCACGAGGTGGCGGCCACGAAGGCGAGCAGGGCCGCGACGGCGGTGGCGCCTCGGCGGATCCGGCGGAGCGGTATCGGTCTGCCTGCGCCGGCGCCGCGTCCTGAGGCCGGGCTGGGCATTGTTTCCCGCTCAATCGCATGACCCATGAACTGTCCTTCCTGATGGGGGCGGCCGCCTCGACGAGCTTTCGCGGGCGGCCGGTGGCGGAAACGACGTTAGGGGCCGGCGAGATCCGTCCGCGTCGGCTGTGACGCCGATATCGACCCCCTCTCGGGGAGGAGCCCTCCGGCGTGTCATCCCTGCGATGTACTCCTGGCGGAGGTCGGGTCCCGTCACCGGTGCTGACGCGGGACGTACCGTGCAGTCGGGACAATGCACCCGTGACGACAGTGAGCAGAGGACGTGGATGGTGGCGGTTCGGTCTGGATGCGCTGCGCCCCGGGTGGAAACCCGCCCGGCCCTCGCGCCGGGCACTCCTTGCCGACCTGCTGCTCGCGATCGTCTTGACCGTTGTCGCAGTGGCCGCGACGGCAGGCACCACAGACGATCCCCACCGCGTCGACGGGCAGCCGCCCTCTGTGCTGGAGCCCTTGCAACTGCGGCCGCTTCCCCAGCCACCAAGCAGCGACGCCCCGCCCGACGGCCTGGTACGGCCGATCCTCCCAGCTGACGACCAGAGGGGTTCGGGCCCGCTTCCGCTGCTGGTGGTTCTGACGGCGCTGCCGTTGGCGGTGCGGCGGCTGTACCCACTGATCACCTTCTCAGTCGTGCTGGCCGCGGCGTTGGCCACCCACGACCACGCGACGTGGATCACCGTGCTGACGTTCGCCATCGCCGCCTATGGCGCCGTGGCCCATAGTCGTCACCGGGTGCCGGCTATCGCCGGACTCGTCCTCGCCACCGTGCTGGCAGGCATCGCTTTCCGGGATTCCGTCCCAGCGTTGCCGAGCTGGCTGGGGCCGTTCGTGGTACTGCTGAGTGCCGGAGTCGCCGCCAGTTTCGTCCGCTCGTGGCGGCAACAGCTCGACTCCGGCCGCCGTCGATTCGCTGAACTGCAGCGCGAACAGGAGGAGGCCATGCGCAAGGCCGTCCAGGAAGAGCGCTCCCGCATCGCCGGCGAACTCCACGATGTCGTCACCCACAATGTGAACGTGATGGTGATCCAGGCCGGAGCGGCGCGCAAAGTGATGGACACGGCCCCTTCCCGGTCGAAGCAGGCCATGCTGGCGGTCGAAGCCAGCGGCCGGGCCGCCATGGCCGAACTACGCCACGTCATGGGCCTGCTCGCCGGTCCGGAGAGCGAACGTGCGGACAGCAGCGCCGACGGGCTCGAACCGCAACCGGGGCTCGACCAACTCGACTCCTTGATCGAACGGGTCCGCGCAGCCGGACTGCCGGTCAGCATCGAGATCTCTCCGCCGCACGGCCCGCTGCCACCAGGGGTGGACCTGGCCGCTTACCGCGTCGTTCAGGAGGCGCTGACCAACACGATCAAGCATGCGGCCGGCGCGGCGGCGTCCGTCACGATCGGCCATTGCGACGACTGGCTGGAGATCGAGGTCAGCGACTCCGGCGGTGGGCAGACGGCACGCGCCGGAGACGGCCAGGGCCGCGGGCTGATCGGGCTGCGGGAGCGGCTCGCGCTCTACGGCGGCACCTTGCAGGCCGGGCCGCAGAGCGGCGGCGGCTACCAGATCAAGGCGCGGATTCCGTGGACCACGACGTGAACGGGCCTCTGCGCGTGGTCATCGCCGACGACCAAGCGCTGGTACGCAGCGGGTTCGGGATGATCCTCGCCGCCGATGGCATCGACGTGGCGGCTGAGGCGGCCAACGGAGTCGACGCCGTCGCCGCCGTCCGGCGTACTAGACCCGACGTCGTGCTCATGGACATCCGGATGCCGCAGATGGACGGGCTCGAAGCCACTCGGCAGATCATGGCAACAGCCGCGGACGAGACCCGCGTCCTCATTTTGACCACGTACGACCTCGACCACTACGTCTACGCCGCACTCACCGCGGGGGCGAGTGGGTTCCTGCTCAAGGACGTCACGCCCGAACACCTGGTGGCCGCGGTGCGTCTGGTGCGCGCCGGTGACGCCCTGCTCGCACCGACGATCACTCGTCGCCTGGTGGAGCGGTTCGCCCGCCGTGATGAGGCCAAAGCAGCCGTCCACCGGGATCTGTCGGAGCTGACGCCCCGGGAACTGGAGGTGCTGCGCCTGCTCGCCACCGGACTGAGCAATGCCGAGCTCGCGGACCGGCTGAGCCTCAGCCCGACGACGGTGAAGACTCATGTCGCGCGCATCCTGTCCAAGCTCGGCCTCAGGGACCGGGTTCAGGCGGTCGTCCTCGCCTACGAGACCGGGTTGATCGCCCCGGGCTCGCCCGCCGACCAGCCGCCAGGGAATAGTCGTGGGCCCTTGTAGCCGCCGAGCCCTATCCGCCCGGTTTCGGCCAGTACTACGGCGGCCCGGTGGTGTGAGAACCCCGCCCGGGTCGGTGGCGTCCAATGCCTCAAGGGGACGTACCGAACGGGGATCAGCACATGAGGCGAACGCTTGTCGATGGGGATCCGCAGCGCGTGGGCGGCTACTGGCTGGCGAGCCGGCTGGGCGCGGGCGGTCAGGGGGTGGTGTACGAGGCGTACGACGGCGACGGGACGCGGGTGGCGGTCAAGCTGCTGCACGGGGACGCGGCCGGGCAGGTGCGGCGGGAGGTGTCCGCGGCGCAGCGGGTGGCCTCGTTCTGCACGGCGCGGGTGCTGGCCGCCGACCTGGAGGCCGACCGGCCGTACATCGTGACCGAGTACGTGCCGGGGCCGAGCCTGCGCGAGGCGGTCGCGGCCGGCCGCGAGTTCGCCGGGGACGAACTGCACCGGCTGGCGACCGCCATCGCCACGGCGGTGGCGGCGATCCACGACGCCGGGGTCGTGCACCGGGACCTCAAGCCGGGCAACGTGCTGCTCGGCCCTGACGGGCCGCGGGTGATCGACTTCGGGGTGGCCCGGACCGAGGACATGACGCTGACCGCCAGCGGGATCGCCGCGGGCACGCCCACCTACATGGCGCCGGAGGTGTTCACCGGCGAGCGGGCGGGCATGCCCGCCGACATCTTCGCCTGGGGCGCGGTGGTGCTGTTCGCGGCCACAGGCGCGGATCCGTTCCAGGCCGACGGGCTGGGCGCGGTGATGCACCGGGTGCTGTCCGCCGAGCCCGACCTGAGCGTGCTGCCCGATTCACTGCGGGGCCTGGTGGAGGCGGCGCTGGCCAAGGATCCGGCGGCCCGGCCCACGGCAGGTGAGCTGCTGCCCGCTCTGATCAGCGGGGACGGCCAGCGCCTCGACCTGGCCCGGCTGCTGGCCGCGGGCACTCGCCGGGCAGGCGCGATCGCCTCCGGAATGAGAGACGACCCGGCGCTGGGGACACTGGCCGAAGACTGCTACTCGGCGTTGAGCCCGGGTGGGCGCGAGGCGGCGCGGCAGGTGTTCTTACGGCTGGTCACCGTGGGAGAGAACGGCGAGTTGTTGCCCCGCCGCGTGCCCCGGGAGGAGTTGGAGGAGGACGCCGGGCAGGTACTGGAGGCGTTCGCCTACCTGCTGACCACGGGGGAGGAGATCGCGCTGGCGCGGCCCGCGCTCCCGCAGGCCTGGCCCCGGCTCCGCGGCTGGATCGCCGCCAACCGGGACGGCCTGGCGGTACATCGGCACATCGCCACCGCGGCGCGGCGCTGGAACGGCCGAGGCCGGAAAGACGGCGACCTGCTGCAGGGCAACGACCTGGACGGCGTGCTGCGGTGGGCGGCCACCGACCGCCGCGACATCACCCTCACCCCGGTGGAACGGGACTTCCTGGCGGCGGGTGCGGCGCTGGCCAGGCGCAGGGTGCGGCGCGGCAGGCTGGTGACGGTGTCGATGGCGGCGCTGCTGGTGGCCGCGCTCATCGGCGGTGGCCTGGCGGTCTGGCAGGGCAGCCAGATCGCCGTCCAGCGGGACGAGGCCGAGGCCCGCCGCCTCGCCGGAGTGGCCGAGGATCTGCGCGCGATCGACCCGAACCGGGCCATGCTGTTGAGCGTGGCCGCCTGGCGGCTGGCGCCGGTGCCCGAAGCACGGGCGGCCCTGATGGGTTCGCTCACCGGACTGGAAGTCGCCGCCTTCCGCGACCCCGCGCCCGATGCCCGGCGGCTGCTGAGCCGCGACGGCCGCACGCTGGTCAGCGTGGGCGATGGTGAGGCGAGGGTGTGGGACGTCCGCACCGGTGCCCGTACCGGCCGCTTTCCCATCGGCAATGACCGGATCGTCCTGGCGGCCCTCAGCCCCGGCGCAAAGGGGCTGGCCGTCGGCACTGAGCGCGGCATCCAGGTCTGGGACGTCCGCACCGGGCGGCCGTACGGGACCCGCTACCCGCTGGCTCCGGACGCCGAGGACTTCGACCTGGCCTTGGATTACGGAGGGGCCGAGGACATCGTGATCGTCTCCCAGGGGCAGGGCGCGACCGCCTGGGACGTGCGGACCGGGCGGCGGGTCCAGGTCCCGACCCTCGGCGGCGACGTGACCACCTCCAAGGACGGCACGACCGTGTTCTACGCGTTCACCAACAGGATCTACCGCAAGCCGTTCCTCGGGGGAAAGACCAAGCGGCTCAGAGACGACTGCCTACTGCCGTGCGCGATGGCGCTCACCCCGGACGACCGCACCCTGATCATCACCGACGACCCGGACCCCGTCATGATCGACGCCGTCACCGGCCGGGAGCGCGAAGGGGCGACGCCCAGTGACTGGGCGGACGGCCCACCCGTCCTCAGCCACGACGGGCGGCTGCTCACCGACGGCCGCAAGGTGTGGCGCCTCGGTGGCGAAGACCCTTTGGAGCCGGTGATCGACCTCGGCGGCGGTGGGACGCCCGCCTTCGACCCCGACGGCCGCACGCTGCGTGTCCTGGACGACGACACCGTGGTCTCCTACGACGCCGGCCAGGCCGCCAGCCCGCCCGCCTCGATCGTGCCCGTCACCGCGGACAGTTGGCTCAGCCCCGACGGCAGCATCCTTGCCACCGAAGAGGAGACGCGGGTGCGGCTCTGGAACACCGCCACGGGCAAGCCGGCCGGACCGTCCATCGACCTGGGGACCGATGACGTCGAGCTGACCATCCTCAGCGACGACGGCGGCCTGCTCGCCGTCCGCGACGACAACGGGCGCATCACCGTCCACGACACCCGCACCGGGCGGCGCACGACCACGCTGAACGAGGACGAGGCCACCACGTCCCGCGACATGGCCTTCAGCCCCGATGGCACACGGCTGGTCGTGGCCGCGCAGTACTCGGCGGCGGACGGCGAATCACGGGTCAAGCTCGGCCTGTGGGAACTCCGCACGGCCCGCCGGCTCCGGACGTGGTCGCAGAGCGCGGAAGTCGACAACCTGCGCTTCACCCCCGACGGCCGGACGATCGCTGTCAGCGGCCCCGCGGGCATCGTCCTGGTCGACGCGGCCACCGGCACGACCGTGGACGTCGGCCATCTGTTCGGTCCTGGTGCCAGTCACCTGGGCTTCAGCGCCTCGGGCGCCTTCTACGCCCGCCAGGAGGACGCCAACCGCCTCTGGGTGTGGCCGCCCGGCGCCGCCGGCCCGCGGACGCTCGTCCTGGACGACACCCCACAGGACGTTCACACCGTTGAACTCGACGGCTCCACCGCCGTCATCTCCGACGGCTCCGTCTTCAGCCTGTGGGACACCGCGACCGGCCGCCCCATCGGCCGCGTTCCCATGTCGTCCACGAGTCGCGGGATGCCGATCAACGGGCGACTGCTCCTACTGGGCGACGACTTCCTGCGCGCGCTCCCGCTCGACCCGGACCGCCTGATCACGGCCGTGTGCGCGCGGGCCCGCGCCGGCTCACCCACACAGACCCGGCGCCCCTCCCTCCCCGACACGCGTTACGAGGACGTGTGCGGTAGCCCTTGAGGTGGCGTCACTGGTCGACCGTGTCACGTCCGATGCTCATCATCTCCGCGACTTGTTCGACGGTGTATGCCTGCATCGAGCAGGCCGCAGGACTTGAGACGGGCGAACTACACGACATACGCGGCGAGGGACAGGCCTGGTGGTCGGTGGCGTCCATTCCTATAATCTCGACTCCTACCAGCTCAGCTACGAACTGGGCTGATCGCATCCCTCCTAAACCGAGCGGAATCCCGTTCGCAGACCCTACGGCGAGGTGGGCGGCGATGATGGATCGGAGGCTCGGGTGGATCGCCGGCAGCTCGAGTACTTTCTCGCGGTGGCGTCTCATGGCAGCTTCACGAGCGCCGCGTCCGCCCTGCGGGTCGCGCAGCCGTCGCTGTCGTACACCATTCGGGCGCTGGAGCGCGAACTCGGCACCCCGCTGTTCCACCGGCTTGGTCGCGGGGTCAGGCTCACGCCCGAGGGGCAGGCGCTCGTGGGTTCCGCGCAGCAGGTGCTGCGCGCTTTCACGTCCGCGCTGTCGTCGGTTCAGCAGGTTACGTGGCTGCAGGCGGGGCGGCTCGACATAGTCGCAGAGACCACGTTGGCGGTGGACCCGCTGGCCGGTCTCGTCGGCACGTTCCGCCGCGCCTATCCGGGAGTCGATATCCGAATCGAGGACCCAGAGCATGCGGCGGCAGTCGCGGAAATGGTACGGGTCGGCGAATGCGAGCTAGGTCTCGCGGATTTCTCCGTGCCGTCGGTGGGGTTGCGTGCTTTGGAGCTCCGGGAGCAAGAGATTCTTGCGGTCCTCCCGCCGGATGCCGAAATATCAACAGGCCGGGCGCTGAAGATGGCCGAGGTCGCCGCTATGGACCTGATCACGACTCAGCCGGGCACGACGACGCGGACACTGCTCGAGCAGTCACTCGCGGGGGCGGGCGTCCCCCTGCGCATCGCAGTGGAGACGCCGCATCGCGCGGCGATCGTCCCGTTGGTCCTCGCCGGCGCGGGTGTGGCACTGCTTCCGCGTCCGATGGCGGAGGACGCGGCACGTCAAGGCGCCCGCATCGGGGCGGTCGATCCGCCCGTCGTACGCCGTGTTCGGTTGCTGTGGCGTCCCGATCCGCTGTCGCACGCGGGACGGGCATTCGTCGAGATGGTGACGCGAGAGAGCACGTCAGGCCGCGTCGGCGGGTCCGCCGTACAGCCATAGAGATTCTCTATGGCAGCCGTTAAAAGGCGGTCTGGCTTGCCCGCCCAATTTTGTTGACTGCCGCGACCGGCGCGAAGAACGATTTATCAATCGGCGGGTTACGAAATCCCGCTCGGGTTGGCGGTCGTTTGTTTCGTTGGCATTTCTCGGGCATTTCAATTACGCATGCCCGGGTGCACGACGGTGGGCGACCCGAGTTTTCGGAAAGGGCGTGGCGTGGGCGGACAGCACGGCGGACATCGCAGCCACGGATGCTGCGGGGTCGACCACCACACCGGGGAGTACACCGAGGAGCAGCGCTCGGATCTGGAGCGTGTGCTCGCGTTCAACCGGCGGATGGCGACGGCGATCGAGGACTGCCGCGACGTGTCCGGCGTGGAGGCGCTGCTCGATCCGGACCCCTTGCGCTACATGTGGGTCGACGAGGGCGGCGGCCGGTTGACCGAGTTCCTTGAGCGGGCCGAAGCGGTGCTCTCCTCGGCGCCACGTCTCGATGGGCATCGCCGGTCGGCCGGCGGAAGCGTCCGGGCGTCGGGAACCGCGACCCGTCCCAGCGTCGCGACCACACCGGACGGTCGTGTCCTCCACACATGGATCGAGTGGGAAAAGGACACCGGCGATCGCGTGATGGCGCTGCTCCTCGGCGGGCTCCTTGGCGACGCAGAGGTGGAAGGTGACCCGATCGTGCTCTCCGGCGAGCCCGCCGACTGCTTTCGCCCCACCGCGCTGTTCGACGCCGATGGCCGCCCGTGGGTCTTCTACGCTCGCGCGCAAGAAGGCGTCATGTCGGTCTTCTGCCGCCGCCACGAACAGGACGGCTGGACCAGTGAAGAACTGGTCAGTACGACCGATCACCCGTCGTTCAACCAGGAAGCGATCGCGCACGTCGACGGTGGCGTCGAGGTCTGCTGGCAGGGTCCGCGGGGCAGACAGTTCGGCATCTATGCCCGCCGCTGGCGTGACGGCGCGTGGTCAGAGCCGCGACTCGTGAGCGCCGGGGTCGATGCGGACGGGGTCGCCCCAGACGAGGTCGACGCGAACGTCTGGGATCCCGCGGTGGTTGCGGCACCGGGGGGCGGCACCGTCTATGCCTGGTGCGAGTACCGCCATGGCTCCTACCGCATCGTGGTCCGCCACGTCGACCCCGCCGGCACACTCGCGGACCCGCGTCCGGTGACCAGTGGGAGCGACTACGCGCTGCACCCCAGCCTTGCGGTCACCGCGGACGGCGCCGTCTGGTGCGGCTTCGACGTCATCACCGTTGCCGGCCACGGCGGCTCCGGTCCTACCCGGCTCCGGTCGGCCGACCAGCTCCCGGGCGCGCCGCGCATCGTGGGGATGCGGGAGAGCGGGGAATTCATCCCGCCGGAGTTGCTACCGGAGATCTCCGCCTCGATTCGCGTCGTACGCCTCGGCAACGACGGACTGTACGAACCAGAAGGCCGGCTCGCGCCCGGTCTCGACGTCGTGCCGAGTGGGCTGCCGCGCCTCGTCGCCGACCCCGGAGGCGGCTTGACCGTCGCCTACCGGATCCACCGGCGGCTGCCCCTGATGACCTACTACTGGGAGGTCGCCACTCAGACGCTCGGCCCGGACGGCTGGTCAGCGCCGACGACGCTCGCCGCCAGCGACGGCACGCTCGAGGAACCGGCGGTCGCTCCGCTGCCGGGCGGCGCCCTCGTGGCGTGGCAGACCGACAACCGGCTGGAACGCGCACTCGCCTGGACCGAGGGGTTCGGCGGCCGGGAGTGCCCGTTCCTGCTGGAGCACCATGGCGAGGTCATCTGGCACGGGATGCATGGGACCGGTGCCATCAGGGCGGCGATGCTGACCGCGACGGGGCGGGCGATCGCCACGCGCAGGCTCGACGTCGTACACAGCGACGAGCGACGCGAGGCACGCGGTTGGGCCGATGCCGACCAGACCCGATACCGGACGACCGTGGACGGCACGGAGTATGCGCTGTACTGGGGTGACCTGCACCGTCACTCCCTCATCAGCCGCTGCACCTCCGGCGATGAGCCCTCCCTGGAGGACTTCTACCGCTACTCGTGGGACGTGTGCGAGTACGACTTCTGGGCGGTCACCGACCACTCCGAGAACAGCACCGACTATCAGTGGTGGTCGATCCAGAAGATGGCCGACCTGTTCCGGGTCGACGGGCGTTTCGTCCCCTTGTACGGCTTCGAGTGGACGGGGCTCATGGGTCACCAGAACGTCATCTACGGGGACGTGCCGCGTGGCGCGCCGATCTTCTCGGCCTACGCGAAGGGATCGGAAACGCCCGCGGAGTTGTGGGACGCTCTTCGCCGGCACCCGGAGTTCCCAGCGATCACCATTCCGCACCATCCCGGCTCCGCGATGGTGCCGTTCGACTGGGACTACCACGACCCGCAGTTCCTGCGTGTCGTGGAGGTCTTCCAGGCCTGCCGCGGCAACTACGAGGACGACGGCTGTTTCCGGCAGTACGCCGACGGCACGCTGCCCGGTACGTTCGTCCTCGACGGCCTCCGTCGCGGGCAGCGGTTCGGGCTCATCGCGTCCTCCGACCACGGGCACGGCGCCAGCTACGTCGGCGCCTACGCCGAACGGCTCGACCGTGCGTCGGTGTTCGACGCGCTCTACAACCGGCGTGTGTTCGCGGCCACGCAGCGTGGCATCGTCGTCGACACGCGAATCGGCCAGGTCTTCATGGGCGGCGAGGCCGGGCTCGACGGCCCGGTGGAACTGGACGCGTATGCCCGCGGGTACGGCGAGCTGGCCCGCATCGAGATCGTGCGCAACGGCGCGGTCGTCCACACCGTGCTCCCGGACCTCGGCCTGCCACCGCACTGGATCGCCGTCCCGGTGCGGGTCGAGTGGGGCATGAGCCCGGTGACCACGGATTGGAGCGGCTGCGTCAGCATCCTCGGTGGCGAGCTGCTGCAGACGCCGTACTGGAGCCCGGAGATCACCGAGGTGGACCTCCGGCGCGTCTGCTGGGCGAACACGACCAAGAGCTTCGGCGAACCGTACGGCGCACAGCGCGGCGGGGTCGAGTTCACGTTGATCGGACCGGCCGCGGCCACGGTGATCGTGAAGACGTTACGGGGAGAGGTCACCACCACCCTGGGCACGCTCGAGGGCGGCGTGGTCGATGTACCGGTCAAAGGGCCGGGGCGGCTGCGGCTACAGCCGGGCGTGGGCGGGCTGACCGGCCTCGGCGGTCGCGAGTGGCGGCTGCGATGGACCGACGTGCCGGGCTCGGGCACAAATCGGCACGTGCCGGGCTCGGGCACAAATCAGCACGTGCCAGGCGCGCCAGCTTGGTACTACGTGCGTGTCTACCAGACCGACGGCGAGATGGCATGGTCCTCGCCGATCTGGGTCGGCACTCCTGTGGAAGAGAGGTCTTAGTGATGTCGAGAAAATCGTCGAGGAAATCGTTCGGCCCGATCATGCTCGCGGTGCTCACCGTGTTGCTCGCCGGGTGCAGTGGTGCGGATACCGAAGGGTTCGCCAACGCCTCCGGCGGCAAGCATGTCGCGCGGTTCGTGCAACAACCGTGGGCCGACCTCGTCGTGGAGACGCGGATCGCGACCCAGGTGCTCGATCGGCTCGGCTATCAGACCAGTGCCCAGGAGGTGTCGGTGCCGCTGGCGGGGCAGGCCTTGTCGACCGGGCAAGCGGACGCCTACCTCGGCAATTGGTGGCCGAGTCAGCAGTCGGTGTTCGGCAAGCTGCTGGACGACAAGAAGGTAGCCGTCGCCGGGACTCTGCTCACCGGCACGGAGTACGCGCCCGCGGTGCCCGGATACGTCACCGAGAAACTAGGGGTGCGTTCGCTCGCCGATCTGGACAAGCACGCGGACGAGTTCGGTAGGCAGATTCTCGGGATCGAACCGGGCACACCCGGCAACAAGATCATCAGCGATGCGATCGCCAAGGACGCCTACGGGCTCGGCGACTGGAAGCTGGTGCAGAGCAGCACGGAGGCCATGCTCGCCGAGGTGACGCGTCACGCGGCGAAGCAGCAACCGGTCGTGTTCCTCGGGTGGAGCCCGCATTGGATGACACCGGAGTTCAAGCTCCATTTCCTCGACGACCCCAAGCACGTGTGGCCGGGGGCCGGTGAGATCCGGGTGCTCACCCGCCACGGCCTCGCCGCCGAAGATCCGAACCTGCACCGGTTCCTGTCGCAGATCCGTGTCGACCCCGACACCGCATCGCAGTGGATCTCGAGTCTGGACAAGCAGAAGAAGCCGGCCGAATCCGTGGCTGCGGACTGGATCCGCGACAACCCCGGCGTGGTGCGGACGTGGCTCAACGGGGTCACCAGCGTCGACGGCAAGCCCGCGGCCGACGTGGTCCTCGGAAAGGGGTGACCCAGATGATCGAGGCCAGTCACCTCAGCAAGGTGTACGGGCTGCCGCCACACCGCGCGCTGCCGCTGTTGACGGATGATCGGCGACACGAGGCCGTACGACAGGCCGGCGGGTTCCTGGGCGCCGACGACGTGAGTTTCACGGTCCAGCGGGGGGAGCTGTTCGTCATCATGGGCCTGTCCGGCTCGGGAAAGTCGACCGTGCTCCGCATGGTCAACCGGCTGGTCGAACCGACGGACGGACGTCTGGTCATCGACGGGCGGGACGTGCTGGCCATGGCGGAGGATGACCTGCGCGAACTCCGCAATAGCCGGATCAGCATGGTATTCCAGCACTTCGCGCTATTCCCGCACCGCACGATCCGTGAGAACGCCGCTTACGGTCTGAAGGTACGCGGCGTCCCCGTCAGGGAGCGGCTTGAGCGAGCCGACTGGGCGCTGCGGCGCGTGGGCCTCGGGGACCGCGGCGACACCCGTCCGGACGCGTTGTCCGGCGGGATGAAACAACGCGTCGGTCTCGCCCGCGCGCTCGCGACAGACGCCGGCATCCTGCTCATGGACGAACCGTTCAGCGCCCTCGATCCGCTGATCAAGCGGGAGATGCAGGAGTTACTGCTGGCGCTGCAGGCCGAAGATCAGCGGACGATCGTCTTCGTCACGCACGACCTCAACGAGGCGATGCGGATCGGGCACCGCATCATGGTGATGAAGGACGGCCGCGTCGTGCAGTGCGGCACCGGGCCGGATCTCCTGTCCTCGCCCGCCGACGACTACGTCAGCGATTTCGTCGCCGACGTCGACCGCTCACGCGTGCTCACCGCCGCCGCGGTGCTGCGTCCGCCGTTGTTGACCGCACGGCTCCCGGACCGCCCCGGCGAGGTACTGCGGCGCCTGGAAGCAGCCGAGATGAACGGCGTCTTCGTCCTCGACGAGCTGCGCTGCATCCTCGGCGTCGCCCGGGACGACCTGCTGGCGAACGCCTTGCGGAACGGCGAGGGAGATCTGCGGAACTGCCTGACGCAGGAGTACGACGCCGTGCCGGTGGACCGGCCGCTGGTCGAGTTCTGTCATCTCGCCGGCCGGCACACGGTCCCGATCGCCGCGGTCGACGTACACGGCCGGCTGGTCGGCGTGGTGCCGCGCGCCGCGATCCTCTCGTCCCTGGCAAGCCCGAAGAAGGTGACGGCCGATGCCTGACCTGCCCGTGGACGCGTGGGTGGAGCGCGGAGTCCAATTCCTGCTGGACAATTTCTCCGGCGTATTCGACGTGACCTCGACACTGATCCTGCAGCTCGTCGACGCTACGTACTTCCTGCTGATCCGCCCGCATCCACTCGTGCTGCTGGGCTTCTTCATCGCGCTCGCGTGGCTGGCGACGCGCCGGTGGCAACCCCCGCTCGTCGCGTGCCTCGCCTTCCTGCTCATCCAGTCGATGGCGATGTGGACCGCGACCATGCAGACCCTCGCGGTCGTCATCGTCGCCGCCGTGGTGGCGGTCGCCGTCGGCATCCCGCTCGGCGTCGCCGCGGCGAGCAGCACACGGGTGAGCGCCGGTGTGCGCCCAGTCCTCGATTTCATGCAGACGCTACCGGTCTTCGTCTACCTGCTCCCAGCCGTCTTCTTCTTCGGGATCGGCGTCGTGCCGGGCGTCGTCGCGACCACCGTCTTCGCGATCCCGCCCGCGGTACGACTCACCGAGCTCGGCATCCGCCAGGTGGATGCCGAGGTCATCGAGGCCGCGCACGCCTTCGGATCGCGGTCCCGGCAGATCCTCCGTGACGTCCAGCTGCCGCTTGCGATGCCCACGATCATGGCCGGGGTCAACCAGGTCATCATGATGGCGCTGTCCATGGTCGTGATCGCCGGCATGGTCGGCGGCGGCGGTCTTGGCGCGGTGGTCGTCGAGGCGGTCACCCAACTCGACATCGGGCGCGGTTTCGAAGGCGGGCTCTCCGTCGTGATCCTCGCGATCTACCTGGATCGGGTGTCCGCTGCGTTCAGTGACCGACGGGTCAGAGGCCTTCGCCGGCGAACGCGTCCACTCCGTAGCTCCGTCGCGACGCTCGAAGCAAGAAACAACCCCCTACGCTCGAGCGCGACCCCAGCTCCAGAGTAACGGCGTGCGGTCTGCCGGCCTGCATTGGACAGAGTTGAGCAAAACGGACTGCGAGCCCACAGGCTTGTCGGAGGAGGTGGGAGAGTACGCCTCGAATCGTGGTGCGCTTGGCTCATCGGATCGGGGGCGGCGTGGCGGGTGCGTCTGTCGCGGCTTTGGCGTAGCGGCGGGCCAGGTGCGCGAAGGCGTCCTTGAGCTCGGCCGGGCCGACGACCTCGATGTCGGCGTCGAACCTGCCGATGGTGGCGGCCAGGCCAGGCCATGACCATGAGCCCAGGACGAGCCGGCAGCGGTCCGGGCCGAGTTCCTCGACCACTCCGTCGCGGGTGTAGCGGGACACGGCGGCGGCAGGGAGGTCGAGGATCACCTCGCCGCGGCAGGGCCAGTCGCCGGAGCCGTCCGAGCCCTGGAACTTGCTCGTCACGAAGGCGGCCACGTCGCCTCCGGGTAGCTCGCGGGGGGTGAAGCGAGGCCCGTTGGGGGTGCGCGGGGTGATCCGGTCGGCGCGGAAGGTGCGCCAGTCCTCGCGGTCGAGGTCCCAGGCGATGAGGTACCAGCGCCCGCCCCAGGTGACGAGGTGGTGAGGCTGCACCCGGCGGGGCGGGGTCTGCACGCCGTTGTCGTCCGCCTCTGGTGGGGACGCGGGGGTGTAGTCGAAGCGCAGCACTTCGCGGGCGTGGACGGCGGCGCTGAGTGCCATGAGCACGCTGCTGTCGACCTGTGGACCGGGCCGGGTCGCGGGCTGCTCGACGGCGGTGACGTGGAGGGTGTCGATGCGGTGGCGCAGCCGTGCGGGCATGACCTGCCGGACGGTGGTCAGCGCCCGGGCCGCGGCTTCCTCGATGCCGGCACCAGTGGTGGTGGCGCTCTGGAGTGCGACGGCCAGAGCGACGGCCTGCTCGTCGTCGAACAGCAACGGGGGCAGCTCCGTGCCGGCCTCGAGCCGGTACCCGCCGTCGGGCCCCTTGAATGCCACGATGGGATAGCCGAGCTCGCGCAGGCGGTCGACATCACGGCGCACGGTGCGCGGGCTGACGTCCAGCCGCTCGGCCAGCAGCATCCCCGGCCAGTCACGGCGTGCTTGGAGCAGCGAGAGCAACGCCAGGAGTCGCGCTGAAGTCTTCGGCATGATTCCCATGTTGCCCTGAGAAGCGGCCACTTCCTGGCCGCTTCCGCTGCGACTGTGGTCACCGAGCAGGGCCAAGCATGGCGGTCCTCGTGATCGTCATCGGCGGCGGGGATCCCAAGCTCCCGCTGTCGCAGCGAACCGGCCCTGTGGTCGTCGACGCGTGAAACCGCCCAGAATCGAGAGGCAAGGAGCCGATCATGTCCGTTAGCGCTGTGACCCATCTGAACTTCCGAGGTGACGCCCGCGCGGCTGTAGAGAAATGGCCGGCAGCTTCGACCCCCTGGTGAGCGGGCCCGTTCCGGGGCGCCGCCAGAGGAGGAGGCGAAGCAAGATGACCAAGGTGACGGCACAGATGTCGGTGTCATTGGACGGCTACTATGCCGGTGCGCGGCACAGCGGCGACGGCAACTGGATGGACTCGGCAGAGGCTGCGGGGTTCTTCCGGATCACCCGCTGGGTGATCGACGCCAGGGCGTGGCGCGAGCGGCAGGGCTTTGCCGGCGGTGAGCAGGACACGAACTCCGACATCGTCGCCGAGACGTTCGAGGCGGCCGGCGCGTACGTCATGGGCCGGCGCATGGCCGACGGCGGCGAGGTCCCCTGGGGGGAGGAACCGCCCTTCCGCGCGCCGGTCTTCGTCGTGACGCACCGCCCTCGCCAGGTCCTGATGCGCCGCGGCGGCACTAGCTTCACGTACGTCACCGACGGCATAGCCAGCGCCATCGAGCAGGCCCGCGCGGCGGCGAACGGTAAGAATGTCGCCGTCGCCGGGGGCGGCAGCCTGGTGCGCCAGGTGCTCAAAGCCGGACTGCTGGACGAGCTGGAACTCCACATCGTCCCGGTCGTGCTGGGCACGGGTATGCGGCTGCTCGACACCGATCTCCACCTCGCCGACAAGGAGGCCATTGAACTGACGGCGACCCGGGTTGTGGACACCCCGAACGTCACGCACCTGCGTTACACCGTCAACGGCCGCGCGGCGCTCGTGCTCGACGACCGCGGCAGCGGCACGGGTGAGCCGATACCTGTGGGTGGGGACGACGCGTAGCGTGCACGCTGGAACACCCCAGTCCGTGGCTGTTCGGTCAGCCGTCGACGAGGACCGGGTGGCGGGGCGTACCGTCGGTGAGAAGGGAGGCGAGCAATCGCGGCAGCCCGGCGGGGCGCAGGAGATCGGTGGTTTCGGCCAGCTCTTGGGCCGTCCACCAGCGGTGGCCGGTGATGCTCCGCTTCTCGAAGGGGGGAGTCCGCCGCCGGGGGTGTACCAGCGAACTGTGCCATCGTGCTCGTTACGGCTGGAGAACAGCAGCGGTCCACGGCTACGAAACGAGTTCTGTCCGGTCGTCAATGCATCCGTTCCGCGGCCACCACGAGCCGCCAGGTCAGCTCACCAGACGGCGGGACGACCGCCGCCTCGCCGGGGCCGGCTTCGGCCAGGTCGAACACGGCGCCGAGCATGGGTTCCACCCCGACGCTGCGATACGGCCCTATTTCGGGAAACCCGCCGAGATTGCGCCACAGGGCGGTACCGACGGGAACTCCTGGTGGTGCCTCCAGCCGCAGGTCGAGGACGTCGGCCTGGTCCTCCACCCGTACGGCGGCGCACCGCAGCACGGCGCCCACGGCCGTGCCGTCATCGGGGCCGAACCGGTCGAGTTCCAGCCCGAGCGGGGCGGGCCAGTGCCCGTCCAGGTGGGCGGCGCCGTCCGGCCAGGCGGAATCCAGCAACGGTGCCGCCTCCGGGAAGATCCGCACCGGGGTTTCGTCGGCAGCGACGAGCCGCGCCTTCTCGCTGAGGTCGAGCAGGGCGTGAGCGGCCCACAGGAACCTGAACCCCGGGTCGGCGGACAGCCGGTAGGTCGCCACGACCGCCCCGGCCTCGTCGCCGATCGCGCGGGTCAGCTCGAATCCGTCACAGCTCACCGTGCTCCGTGCCGGGGCGCCCGTCCACGGGCGGCTCCACGCGTCACCGTGGTCGGGCAGCCCGCGGACCGTGGGCACGCACTCCTCGAGACCGCCGGCGTCGACGAACGCCGCCCCCGGGACGACCGCGGACCTGGCGGCATCGTGCCGTGACCACAACCATTCGCGGCCGCCTCCGGACAACGACGTCCACCGGCCTCCCCTGGCGAGATCGAAGCGCGCCGACAGGGGAATCCTCGTCGTCACCACTCGGCCACTCCGCCGTCGTCGTGTCTCCAGACCGGGTTGCGCCACGCGTGTCCCGCCTGGTCGGCGCGCCTGACCGCGGCCTCGTCGATCTCCACCCCGAGTCCGGGCGCCTCCGGACGCGCGACGTACCCCTCGGTGAAGCGGAACACGGCGGGGTCGGCCACGTAGTCGAGGAGGTCGGCGCCGTCGTTGTAGTGCAGGCCGATGGACTGCTCCTGGATCAGGAAGTTCGGCGTGGCGAACGCGACCTGGAGGCTGGCCGCGAGGGCGAGCGGGCCGAGCGGGCAGTGCGGGGCGAGCTTGGCGTCCCACACCTCGGCGAGCGCGGCGATCCGCCGGGTCTCCGAGATGCCGCCCGCGTGGGACAGGTCGGGCTGCACCACGGCCACCCCCGCCTCCAGCACGGGCCGGAAGTCCCAGCGCGAGTACAGCCGCTCCCCGGTGGCGACCGGGACACTGCTGGCGGCCACGACGCCCGGCAGCAGGTGCGGGCGGTCGGGCAGCACTGGTTCCTCGGCGAACATGGGGTGGAACTCCGCGATGAGCGGCAGGATCCGCCGGGCGTCCGCCGCGCTGACCCGGCCGTGGAAATCCACCGCCACGTCACGGGCCGGGCCGAGGATCTCCCTGGCCAGCGCGACCCGGTCCACCACGCCCGCGATGTCGGCGGCGGTGGCGAGGACGGGCATGCGGCCGGAGGCGTTCATCTTGACCGCGGTGAACCCGGCTTCGATCCTGGCGCCGATGCCTTCGGCGAGTTCGGCAGGCTCGTCACCGCCGACCCAGGAGTACACCCGGACCCGGTCCCGTACGGGACCCCCGAGCAGCGCGTGCACCGGGACACCGTACGTCTTGCCCGCGATGTCCCACAGCGCCTGGTCGAGGCCCGCCAAGGCGCTGGAGAGCACCGGGCCGCCCCGGTAGAACCCGCCGTTCGCCATGACCTGCCAGTGATCCTCGATGCGCAGGGGGTCCTTCTCGATCAGGTACTCCGCCAGCACGTGGACGGCGGCGCGCACGGGCTCGGCGCGACCCTCCACGATCGGCTCCCCCCAGCCGACCACGCCTTCGTCGGTCGCCACCCGGCAGAACAGCCACCGCGGCGGTACGAGGAACGTCTCGATCCCGACGATCTTCACCATGGCCTCCGAATGCCCATGCCCCGTGCCGTCACGCCGAGTCCTTCATCGCCGTCCAGCCGCCGTCGACCAGGAGGGACGCGCCGGTGATGTACGAGCTCTCGGCGCAGGACAGGAAGGTCACCGCGGCGGCCACTTCGTCGGGACGGCCGAACCGCCCGGCGGCGGTGGCCGCCACGCTGCGCCGACGGTCCTCCTCGCCGATGCCGTCCCAGACGGGAGTCAGGATCGGCCCGGGAACCACGGTGTTGACCCGCACCTCGGGGCCGTACTCCACGGCGAGCTGACGGCCGAGCGACACGAGCCCGCCCTTGGCGGCGGCGTACGCGGGGTGCCCGGGAATGCCCACCAGGGCGTGCACCGAGGAGGTCAGCACGATGGAGCCCCGGCTCTCCCTCAGCAGCCCGGCGCAGGCGTTGACCGCCAGGTATGTGGCCTTCAGGTTGACCGAGAGCTGCCGGTCCCAGTCGCCCTCCGACAGCTCGTGCGCCGGAGCCCGCACCACCGTGCTGGCGTTGCTGTGGAGCACGTCCAGCCGCCCGAACTCGGCTCGCGCCGTGTCCGCGACCTGCGACCAGGTGTCGGCGGCGGCGACGTCACCCCTGAACGCCAGCAGGTCCGGCCGGTCGGGGCTCTGGTCGGCCAGGTCCACCGCGATCACGCGGGCGCCCTCGTGCAGAAAGCGCTCCACCACCGCGGCGCCGATGCCGGAGGCCGCGCCGGTCACCACGGCGACCTTGCCCGACAACAATCCTCGTCCCATGATCTCCACTCTTGTCGCTCCGTCGAGTCACGCTTCCGACTAGCCGCTGATCGGCGGGGTGCCTGAGTGACGGCACTTCACGAGAAGAGGCAGCGTTGTCGTCGTCGCCAGTCAACACGCGCACCTGGGTCACTGGGAATGTTCGATGCAAGCGATCACCTGGACGATCCGATGCATATGGCATACTTGCCCGATGCCGATCCAGGAGGGGTTCCGCAACCAGCGGCTGACCGTCGTGCCGCGCCGGGTGGTGGCCGAGGCGCACTCTCGCCCTGTGACCCGGCGGCTCATGGTCACGGACACCGGTTATTATCCGGTTGCCGCGGATCACCTGATGAGACGGCCAGTCGGCATCGAGGAGGCCATCCTCATCCTGTGCGCGGCCGGTGTGGGATGGGCGAACATCGGGGGAGTCCAGTACCGCGTGGGATCGAACGCGGCCCTGATGATCCCGCGTGGCATCCCGCACGCGTACGGCGCGTCCGCGGACAGCCCCTGGACGATCTGGTGGTGCCACCTACGCGGCACCGACCTGCCAGAGCTGATCGATGCCATGGGCGCGGGCCCGTCCAGGCCGGTGGTCGCCATCCGGCGGCTCGATCGGGCCGTCGCCCTGCTGGACGAGATCGTGACCATCCTGGAACGGGATCATTCACCGGCCAGCATGATGGGCGCCGCGGGTGCCGCCTGGAAGCTGCTCACCCAGATCGTGGTCGACCGCGCCATGCCGGCGCCGGGCGACCCGTTGCAGCGCGCGATGGCCTACCTTGCCGAGCGCCTGGACAGCCCCGTACGCGTCGCCGACCTGGCCGCGCTGGTCGGTGTCTCGCCCTCCCATCTGAGCGCGCTGTTCCGCCGTGCCACCGGAGGAGGGGTGCTCGCGCACCACACGGCCCTCCGGATGGCGCAGGCGCGCAACCTCCTCGACACCACGGACGCGACCATCGCCGACATCGCCCGCGAGGTCGGCTATCCCGACCCGTTCTACTTTTCCCGTCACTTCAGGCGGATGCACGAGGCCAGCCCCACTGAATACCGCAACCGCGCGAAGGGCTGAGCGGGCTATGACGCAGTGCTCACCACCCGCAGCAGCACCGATCGGTCCACGTCCAGGGACGGCGCTTCGACGCCGACGAGCCGCAGCGCCCGCCCGGGCAGGGTGACTCCGGCGCGCTGCCACGGCGGGAGCACGACCCCGGTCGCGGGCGCGGATCCCGGGTAGACCGCTTCGACCGAGTAGTGGCGCGTGTCGTCCAGCCCCGGGAAGCGGATCCGCCCTGGCGGCCAGGTCGCCGGACGCTCGACGACGCTGAACGCGAACAGCCCCTCGGCGCGGTCGCCCGACACGACCCCCTCCAGCCGGTACGCCGCGTCGGCGAGATCGGCGTGGACGACCTGGCCCGAGTGCAGCAGGGCCCGGTGCTCCTTGTGGAAGGCGACCCACCGCGCCAGCGCCGCCCGGGTCTCGTCGTCCGCCGTGAGCAGATTGGTCTCGACTCCCAGGTGCCCCCACAGCGCCTTCTCCGCCCGATAGTCGAGCGGATGGGTCCGGTGGGTGGTGTGCGACTCCTCGGCCCCGATGTGCGTCCCCTGCATCTCCGGCGGGACCAGCAGCCCCGTCCAGCGCTGGATCTCCAGCCGCTCGTGCGGGTCGTTGCAGTCACTCGGCCACACCCGGTCGGTGAACTCCAGGACGCCGAGGTCGATGCGTCCGCCTCCGCTGGCGCACGACTCGATCTCCAGTCCCGGGTGGGCGGCTTTGAGGTGCTCCATCAGCCGGTACGCCTGCAGGACCTGGGTACGCACCCCCGGCCGGCCGTCGGGGACGTGGCCGGCGTCGAGCAGGTACCGATTGTGGTCCCACTTGATGTAGGCGATGCCGAGCGAGCCGACGAGCTCGTCCATCCGGTCGAACAGGTACGCGTACGCGCCGGGATGGCCGAGGTCGAGCACATGCTGGTGGCGGGAGGGCAGGCCGGGGCCGTGCCCCGCGTCGAAGATCCACTCCGGGTGGCGGCGGGCCAGGTCGGAGTCCAGGTTGACCATCTCCGGTTCGAACCACAGCCCGAAGTCCATCCCGAGTTCGCGTACCCGGTCGGCGAGCGGTCGGAGGCCCTTCGGCCAGACGGCGGGGTCGACCGTCCAGTCGCCGAGCGAACTGGTGTCGTCGCGGCGGCCCACGAACCATCCGTCGTCCAGCACGAACCGCTCGGCGCCCATCTCCGCGCCTCGTTCGGCGAGCTCGAGCAGGGTGTCGAGGTCGTGCTGGAAATAGACCGCTTCCCACGTGTTCAGCACCACGGGCCGGGGCGAGCGAGGGTGCCGCGGCCGGGACCTCATGTGGCGGTGGAATCGCGCGGCGAGTTCGTCCAGCCCCACTCCCCAGGACCCGTACTGCCAGCGGCTCTGGAACTCATCGCCCCGCTCGAGCACCACCTCGCCAGGCAGCAGCAGCTCTCCCGCGGCCAGGTGCCGCGTGCCCGCCGGAGTCTGCTCGGCGGCGAGCACCTGATTGCCGCTCCACGCGAGGTGGGTGGCCCACACCGTCCCGTGCCGGAACCCGAACCCCTGCTCACCGGCGACCAGCAGCAGCGTGTGCTCCAGTCCCGGCTTGCCGCCACGCGAGGCCCGCACCCACTCGCCCGCCTGGAACGGGCGCCGCTGGGGCACCCGTTCCAGCGACCAGCGTCCGGTCAGGTCGAGGAGCTCCGTGGCGTCCGACGGCACGGGCAGAGCCAGTTCGAGCGAGGTGACACGGTACGGCGCCGCCGTGTCGTTCCTGAGCCGGGCCCGCTGGCGGACGAGTCCGCTGCTTGAGAGCACCTGGATCTCGATGTCGATCGCGAGGCCGTACTCGGGGTCGCGCGCACTGCTGCGCAGCACGGGCCCGTCGGCCGTGTCGCCGGCCTTGTGCGTCGCCTCGCGGAAGTAGGGCGCCCAGCGTCGGCCGTCACTGTCCCCGACCAGCCCCGGACGGCCGAGCCAGCCCTCCGTGAGCTGGGCAAGCACCGGGACGGGCTGGGGGTAGGTGACCGTGCTGTCGCCGATGGCGGGCAGCGCGGCCCGCTGGAGGTCCGCCAGGGCGTCGGCACCGAGTTCGCCGAGATCCGGCCCCCAGTGCAGGATGCGCGGCAGCCGTCCGTCGTCGACGGCGATGACGAGGCTGGTGCCTCCGGCGCGCAGGTGGAGGGGTGTGTGCAGGTCATTCATTGTCAGTCGCAATCCCGTTGTGGGTGTCCCGTCATCCCTTGAGCCCGCTGTTCGCGATGCCCGCGAAGAACTGGCGCTGCAGCAGCAGGAAGACGATCACGAGAGGTATCGAGCACACGAGCGCGCCCGCCATCAGGGTGGGGTAGTCCGTGCCGAATTGTCCTTGCAGCCCGGCAAGGCCCACCGGAAGCGGCCGGTTCTCTCCGGAGGGCGACACGATGAGCGGCCAGAGCAGGTCGTTCCACGAGTAGAGCCCGGTCAGCACGGTCAGCGCGGCCAGCATCGGCCTGGCCATGGGCAGCATGACGTGCCAGAACACCTGGAACGGGTTGGCGCCGTCGAGCCGTGCCGCCTCCTCGTAGTCCTTCGGCATGTTGAGGAACGCCTGTCGCATCAGGAAGGTGCCGAACGCCGAGAACAGGCCGGGGATGGCCAGAGCCGGCAGGGTGTCCAGCAGCCCCAGGTCGCGGATCAGCCCGTACTGGCCGATCAGGAACAGCTGGCTGGGCACCATCAGCATGGCGACGAACAGGCCGAACAGCGCGCCACTGCCGCGAAACGGTATGCGTGCGAAGGCGTAGCCGGCCAGCGCCGCGACCGCGACCTGCCCGGCGACCCGCAGCACCAGCGCACCGGTGGAGACCGCGAACATCGACCAGAACGGCACGGTCGAGAAGAACGTCTCGAACGAGTGCAGGCTGAACTCGGCCGGCAGCACCGTCGGCGGGACCTTGCTCACCTCGGTGGTCGTCTTGAAGACGGTGAGGATCTGCCAGACGAACGGCACCACCATGACGACGGACGCGATGATCAGCACCACGTGGATCAGCCAGGTGGAGGTCGGTTTCTCGCGCCGCCGGCTGCGTGGCGGGCGGCGGACGGCGGACTCAGCCATAGAAGACCCAGGATTTCTGAAGACGGAACTGCAGAGCCGTCGCGATCATGATCACGATGAGCAGCACGATCGCGATCGCGGCGCCGTAGCCCTGGTCGAACTGCACGAACGCCTTCTCGTAGAACAGGTAGACGATCGTCTTCGAGTCGCCGAGGGCGGTGTTGTTCACGCTGCGCAGCATGATGAAGATCAGGTCGAACATCTGCAGGGCGGCGATCACGGTGAGGATCGTGACGAAGAAGATGCTCGGGCTGAGCAGGGGCACGGTGATGTGGAAGAACTGCCGGACGCGGCCGGCGCCGTCGAGGGCGGACGCCTCGTAGACGGTCTTCGGGATCGCCTGCAGGCCGGCGCCGAGGATGATCAGGTTGATGCCGAGGCCCATCCAGATGCCGACGACGCCGAACGCGTAGATCGTGAACCGGGGGTCGGCCACCCAGTACTGGCCGTCGATGCCGAACCACGACAGCACGTAGTTGAGCAGCCCGAAGTCGCCGTTGTAGATGAACCGCCAGACCATGCCGACGGCGACGGGCAGGGTGACGACCGGCAGGAAAAAGAGCACCCGGTAGATCGTGCGTCCCCGGCCGGCCTGCTCGATCAGCGCGGCCAGCACGACCGCCAGGGGGATACCGAGCAGGACGATCAGGGTGTAGAGCGCGGAGTTCGCGAACGCCTTCCAGACCTCGCCGTCGCCGAGCAGAGTGACGTAGTTGTCGACCCCCACGAAGCTGGCCGGTCCGAACGCCGGGACGTCCTGGAAGCTCTTGAGCAGTGTGGACAGGAACGGCCACAGATAGAGCGCGACCAGGCCGATCGTGGCCGGGGCGATGAACACGAGCGCCCACCACCCGCTGGGTTGACTGCCGCCCGTGCGGCGGCCGGCCGGCCGCCGCACGGGCTTGGTTGCCATGTTCGTCATTGCTTGGCGAGCACCTTGTCGACGGCGTCCTGATACTCCTTCGCCGCGGCCTCAACGGGCTTGGCACCCTCCCAGGCCGGTGAGAGATACTGCGCCGAGAGACCCTGCCATTCGGCCGTGTTCCCCGCGACCGGGAGCGGAACGCTGTACTCGATGGCGTCGATGAAGACCTGGAGGTTGAACTCCGGCATCGACTTGAGCCACGGCTCCTGCGTCCCCTTGTACGCGGGGAGCACCGTTCCTGTGGCCGCCTGGATCTCGGCGGCCTTGGTACCGCCGAGGAAGGCGAGGAACTTCTTGAGCTCCTCCGGGTGCTTGCTGCCGGCGTACCCGGCGTTGCCGATGCCGCTGGTGACGGTGGCGCGCTTGACGCCCTTCGGCAGCGGGGCGACGTCGATCTTGCCCTTCAGGTCGGCGTTCTTGTGGAACCGCAGCGCCCAGTACGCGCCGGAGAAGTACATCGCGACCTTCTGGTTCTCGAACATCGCGACCGCCTCGGTGTCCGACAACTGCTTCAGCGTCGGCGACGAACCGGCCGACTGGAGGTCGGTCCAGAACTTCAGACCGGCCACCGCCGCCGGTCCCGCGAAGTCGGAGGCTGTGCCGCCCGGCTTGATGATGGTGCCGCCGGCCTGCAGGATCGTGTTGTAGTAGCCGCCCTGCGGGTCGATCGGCGCGGCGATGCCCCACACGCCCTTGCCCTTGTCGGTCAGCTTCTTGGCCGCGTCCTGCACCTCCTGCCAGCCCCACGTGTCATCGGGGTACTTGACACCCGCGGCGTCGAAGAGGGCCTTGTTGTACCAGACGCCGTTGGTGTCGAAGTCCTTCGGCAGCGCGAAGATCTTGCCCTCGTACGTGTAGGAATCGGACACCGCCTTGGGATAGGCGCCCATATCGATCCCCGTGGACTTCACCGTGTCGGACAGGTCGACGAGCGCGCCGCCCTTGGCGTACTCGCGGAAGTGGTCGGCGAGCATCCAGAACGCGTCCGGCGCGGTGCCGCCGGCGACGCCCACTTGGAGCGTCGACCAGTACTCGGTCCACGGCAGCGTCTGGATCTTGACGGTGATGTTCGGGTTCTGCTTCTGGAACTCGGCGGCGATCTGCTCCATCGCGGGAGTCTGGTCCTCGCTCCAGTTCGCGTACGTGAGGGTGACCTTCTCGTTCGACGTGCTGCCGGATCCGCCGGAGCAGGCGGAGAGGAGCGTCGCCGCCATGGCCATGGCCATGGCGGCCGTCCATTTGCGCTTCATGATCTTCCTCTGCACTTGTGCGCCGGTCCTCGTCGACCGGGGGGTTAGCGGCTGACGGATGTGACGTGGACGGTGGTCTCGACCCAGTCGACGTGGACGCCGAGGTCGTGGGGTCCGGCGGCTTCGCTGCGCAGGCACAGCGTACGGACCCCCTGGATCTTCAGGTCGAAGGAGGTGACGGGCTCGCCCGCCGCGACGACGGCGGCGAAGATCTCGCGGTCGTCGGCGAGGACGCTGACCCTGGCACAGCCGGTGGACTCGTCGTCGACGCCGACGGCCCCGGTCAACAGCTCGGCGCGTCCGCCCAGGTGGAAGCGGGCCTCGGAGAACGGCGCGGTGCCGAGGCCGCGCTCGAACTCCTGCCCGGCCACTCGCATCGGGCCGCCGTCGCCGGGGTTGCCCCCGCCGTTCGACTGGTCGCGCTCGACGGGGCCGTCCTCGTTGATGAACGCGATCATCGGCAGGTCCGACAGCGCGTACTGGCCGGGCGTCAGGGGGCGCACGACGCGCGCGTGCGCGACGACGGGAACCGCGCCGTCGCCGCCGTCTCGTTCGACCGTCACGACACCGAGCCGCCCCGGGCGCAGCCCCGGTCCTGGGCGAACGGCCCAGCCGGTCTCGCCGGCACGGTCGGCGGTCCAGCCCGCCGGCAGGCGCAACCGGGCGTCGGCGTCCGTGGTGATCGTCGCGGTCCCGTCCGCGCCGGTCTCGGCGATGGGCGGGTGCACCGCGGGGGCGGGATGGTGCGGCCGGGATGCGGCGCGGAAGAGGTCCGCGCCCGCCGGCGCCACGATGGCGGCGAAACCTCCGTCGCGGGCCACGGCGACCTCGATGGCGTCGGTGGCGGTCGTGGTCGTCTCCGCGAGGCCGGTCGCCGTCACCCCGCCGGTCGCTGTCACCTCGCCGGGCGACGGCTCTCCCCCGGGGGCAGGCTTCGCGCTGGGAGTCGTCACCCCGCCGCGGGCCGGTGCGGCGTCGCCGACGATCCACACCTGGGCGTCCGGCCCCACTCTGAGCCGGTCCAGCGGCACGTGGATCAGGCGCGCGTCACCGGTGGCGATGCCGCCCAGGAACCACCGGTCGCCGGCGCGGCGGCCGATGACCGCGTGCGTGTCGGGGCCCCCCGCCAGCAGCACCGTCTCTTCCCACACCGGCGCCAGCTCCGCGAGGAACCGGGCCGCGAGCGGCCGCGCCGCATAGGCGTCGACGTGGTCGGCGAAGTGCGTGATCCCGCACTCGAACGCCACCGAGAGCCCCAGCTCATGGCCGTCACTGGTGGTACGGCCGGCGGCGCCGAAGGCGACCGGCGTGGCGTCCATCGCCCCGACGACGTTGCGGGTGAACGGCTGGATGACGTTGTGGGCCGCGGTGAGCGCCTGGTTCTCGAAGAACACGTAGTACTCGGCGCCGCGGATCGCCTCGTACCCGATCACCTGGGGGAACGTGCGCATCCAGCCGCGCGGGATGACCGAGCCGTGGAAGTTGACCATGAGGCCCAGCCGCGCGGATTCGGTGAGGATCGTGTCGTACCAGCGATAACGGTCCTTCGACTCCGACTCCATGAAGTCGACCTTGATCCCGGCGACGCCCCAGGAGCGCCACAGCGCCAGCTTGCGCAGGTCCTCGGGGCTGTTGAGATCGCGCCAGATGGTCCACAGGTGCACCTGGATCCCGCGGCGGCTCGCGTAGGCGACGATCTCTGGTACCCACGTCTCCTCCCAGCCGCAGTCGATGAGCAGGTGCTCCCAGCCGAGCTCGGCGGCGACGTCCACGAAGTGCCGCTGCTTGGCCAATTGCGCGCCCGAGTAGAAGTCGGACCACCACGACCAGGCCGCGCGACCGGGGCGTACCCAGGTCGCCTCGGCCAGCTCGGGTGCGACGGCCGGCGCCAGTTCCTCGACGAACAGTGAGGACACGAGCTCGGCGAGGGTTCCGACGAGGAAGACCCGCCACGGTGTCACGACGCCTCGGGCGACCTCGACGGCGTCGTCGGCGAGCGTGAAGCGGAGCGTGCGGCCGCCGTGCGGCTCCGGCTCGCCCGCTCGTACGTGCGCGCCGGCGAAGCGGCCGTCGATCCCCGATTCGGTGATCAGAAGATGCGTCTCCGCGTCGAGGCGGGTGAGGAAGGGCAGCCCGTACGCGCCGCTCACCAGCTCGGCGGTGTCCACGCCGAACCGGGGTGTTTCGTACCAGGTCTGGTAGTCGAGGACCCAGTTTCGGGACCCGGCAGGAAGCGTGACGGCGGTGCGATCATCCGTGACGCGGGTGGTGCCGTCCAGCGCGGGCAGGGCGTAGCGGATCGCCACGCCGTCGCGGCCGACGCGCAGGATGACCTGCCACTCGACTCCGCCGGCCGCGCGGAACGTGTGCACGATCTCGCGGTGCTCGTGGTCGTGGTCGCCGGCCGATTTGCCGGAGCGCAAAGTGAACCGGTCGCGCACCGTGCGCTCCGAGACGTGCAGGAGCTCCGCGCCCGTGCCCAGGTCGGTGCCGTCGATCGAGAAGCCGAGCGGAACTCGGTCGAGGAGCACCTCGTCGTCGCGGCTCACGGTCAAATGCACGCCCGCGTCCGTGCTGTGGATCCAGGCGTCCACCGTGCCCACGCTCGTCGTCCGGCGGGGGCGTACATCGTCGCTCAACACGTTCTCCATCGGATGCGGTCGGGTTGTCGGGACTTCTGGGTCGGGGGAGAGATTAGGAGCAGGGCCGGGGCGCACCCGCCCCGGCCCCCGAGCTCACATCACCACGTCGAGCGAGTCGACCGTCACCCCCGCCCCGGACGCGCCCTTGATCAGGATGGTGTTCGCGCCGGCGTTCAGGGGGAGCCCGACGGTCGCGGTGGCGGGCGCGTCGTTGCCGCCCGTCGCGTGCAGCGGGACCCTGACCGGCGTGCCGCCGTTGACCGCGACCTTGATCGACGCGACGGCGGACGACGCATAGTGGATCCGCACCGTCTTGTTGCCGGCCGAGGTGGCCTGGAACGGCACCGAGAGGGAGCCGGCCGCCAGGCCGGACACCCCGTTGCCGCCCGAGCATCCAGAGCATGCGTCCAGGGCGGCGCCGCCCGCCCGCGTGTTGCCTGCCGCCTCGGCCTCGACCGTACGCGAGATCGTCAGCGCGTCGATGTCCGGCGAGTAGGCGCCCGCGTTCAGGAACGTGACGGTGTTCGCGCCCGCGTTGAGCGGCACGTCGAGCGACCACTTGCCCACGTGCTCCCAGCCGCCGGAGTCCTTGACGTTCTCCGTCGCGATGGTGGTGCCGTTGACCTGGACCTCGACCGATCGCGGGTCGCCCGAGGTGTAGGTGAAGGTCAGCCTGTGCGTGCCCGCGGTCGCGGCCGTCACGTCGTTGAACCGCACCGAGCCGCCGGACCCGATGTTGCCCACCTTCTGGCCGCCCGAACAACCCTTGCACGCCTGGATGCCGGCGGCGCCGCCCAGGGTGTTGGAGGCGCTCTCCGCCTCGTACCGGCTGTCACCGGTGCCGATCATCGCGAGCGGCTTCTTCGAGATGCGCACCGAGACGCCTCCGGTGGCGATCATCGGCAGTGAGAGCGTGGTCGCGCTCGTGACGGTCTGGGACGACGTGGTGAGCCGGCCCGAGGCGTCGTCGGAGAAGATCGTCGCGGTGTGGTCACCGGAGCCGAGGAACGACAGCGGAACCGAGGCGGTCCTGGCCGGCGACGTCATCCCGGCGACGAACCAGTCGTCGCCGGACCGGCGCGCGACCGTGATGTGGTCGCCGGGGAACCCTTCGACGACCTTCGTCTCGTCCCACACCGTCGGGATCGCCCGCATCAGGTGACGGCCGGCCCACTGCTCGTAGGCCGCGGCCGAGTCGGCGTAATTGACCATCGCGGAGGTGAAGACGATCGCCTGGGCCAGAGTGTGACCCTGGGTGAGAATGGACGCGTTCTCCGAGATCATCGTCGGCGTGTAGTCCATCCCGCCGAGCATGTTGCGGATGAAGGGGTACGTCACGTCCTGGCGAGCCGTCGTGGGCGGCGGATACAGGTAATGCTCGGTGCCGGCGACCGCCTCCGAGGTCACCACCCACGGCCAGGTGCGGTTCTCACCGCCTGGCTTGGTGCTGCCGTGGAAGTTGAGCATCATCTGGTGGTTCGCCGCCGCCTGGCCGATCGACTGGTACCAGCCCATCGCCGTCTGCGAGTCGCTGAGGAAGAAGTCCACCTTGAGCCCGTCGATGCCGTAGCCCTTGTGCTCGGCCATCAGGGCCTCGGCGTCGGCCGGGTCGGCGAACGGCTCGGCGTTGACCCAGGCGAACATCTTCACGCCGCGCTGCTTGGCGTAGGCCGCGATCGCCGGCAGGTCCGTCGTGCGGTTGTAGCAGCAGTCCATGGTCACGTACTCGAAGCCCATGGCCTCGGCGAAGTCGACGTACTCCTTCTGCTTGTCGAGATCGCTCGCGCTGTCCCCGTCCGCGTACCAGGACCACGCCGCACGCCCCGGGCGCACCCAGGAGGTGTTCACCGTCGCCGGGGGGTTGAGGTGCTGCACCAGATCGGAGTTGTAGAGCGTGTCGAGGTTCCCCGCGATGATGGCCGCGCGCCAGGGCGTCTGGAACGGATACGTCGCCGAGATCGGGAAGGCCTGATCCGGCGTCCTCTTCAGGTTCAGCAGCCCGTCGTTCGCCCCGCTGCCCTTCAGCAGGGACGGCACGTAGGAGGCGTTCGCGTTCACCACCTGCGCCTCGGTGATGACCGTGAAGTAGGCGTTGTTGTCGATCGACGCCAGCAGCGGCATCGTGAGCTCGGTGCCGGAGTTCAGCTGGGAGGCGTTCCGATAGGTGTAGTCCTGCTCGTAGTTCGCGTTCCACGGGGCCGCCCAGCCGCCGGTCGTCGTGGGCAGGCGGAATCCGCTGGTCTCGTCCGTGATCGACACCGGGCCGCTTCCCGGCAACCGGTACCGGTAGGCGATGCCGTCGTCGTAGGCCCGAATCACCAGCTCCAGCGTCTGCCCGCTCTTCGCGTACCGCAGGGTCAGCTCGTTGGCATGATCGCGATATGACGGCTTGGTCCCGGCCGGCAAGGAATAGGAGGTGTCGATCGTGGTACGCGCCTCGCTGACATAGCTCAGTCCGGACCGAAGATCGACCGTCGAGGTGGCGATGCCCAGGGGGGAGTCGCCGAAGACCTGTGTGGTTCCCGCGGTCACCGCGAACGTCAGGGCGCCTGCTGTCTGCTCGGTGACGGTGAAGGCGATCTGTCCGTTGGGGGAGCTCACGCTGCGTGTGCTGAGTGCGAGCGCGGGGGGCGCTGTGAGAAGGGACACGAACATTCCGAGCACAGCGACGGCGACCAAGACGGCCGGGCGTCGCTCTCTCGTCCTTCGTGACATGTCGTCTCCGGTTGGGCGTGATGGGCTGGCTTCACTAGACAGATATGCGTCGGTGAGGCAAAACTATGGACCCCGCTGAGCGCGGCCGGAATGGTGGAACCGTTGGATCGGCTGGACATTCCGACTGTTTCGGCGACGGGCTGCCGCGGCTCGAGGGATCTGCGGCGAGACGTAAGGCGGGCGGCCCGAGGGGACGCGTTCGCGTAGGTACGTAGGTTCTCCGAATAGGTACGTATATGGGGAGTTCTCACGTGTTCTCGCAGCAGCTCACAGAGGCATTCTCGTGTTGTGAGCAATCCACGCTCCTGGAAGCGAGCAAGGAGCGAAGGTAACGGGGGAAGAGCAGAATGACGGGAACTTCGCGGAGCAGGGCCCTGGTCGAGGCCGGTGGCCGTGACTCGGCGGCGGGCCGGGTGGCTTCGTGGTGGCTGTCGAGTGACCTCAGCTCAGTGCGCACGGCGCGCGGGCTGACCCGTGAGACGCTGGCCGCCTGGGGTTTTGAGGACCAGGTGGAGGTCGCGGAGCTGCTCGTCAGCGAGCTGGTCGGCAACGCGGTTGATCACGCGTACGGGCAGGTCCGGCTCAGCTTCTCCGCCCGGGACGGGCTGCTGCGGTGCGAGGTCGAGGATGAGGACCCGCAGCTGCCGCGTATCCGTTCCGTTGATGTGGATGCAGAGAGCGGGCGCGGATTGGTCCTGCTCGACATGCTCTCCAACCGCTGGGGCGGTGTTCCCACGGCTCGGGGCAAGGCCATGTGGTTCGAGCTTCCGGCCTTCGCCGACGCCGAGGTCGAGGTCGAGTCCCTGGCGGCTCTGGCGCCGGCCGCCTGAGCCCTGTGCTTCCCCGTCACTCGCGGGCGCGCACAACCCCTTCACCCTCTTGACCGTGCGTGTAAGGTTCTCGAAGTGCCTGATCAGCATTCGCGACAGAGGTGATTCGCATGTCCTATCCCTCCCATGATCGCCGCCCGGGATCGGGCAGGCCGACGGTCAACCCGGCGCGCGTGTGGGGAGGCGGCGTGGCCGCCGCCGTGGTGGCCGCCCTGATCGTGGTGGTCGGAGTCATGATCAGCAAGAGACTCCTGGGCATCCGCGTCCTCACCCCCGATGGGGCTTCCGCGTACGGCAGTGCGGCGACCACGGGATATGCGATCTCGGCCGCCGCTGCCGCGCTTGTCGCCACGTTGCTGCTCTACGTCCTCATGCTGTCGACACCGGAGCCGGCCAAGTTCTTCGGCTGGATCGCCGGGCTCTTCACCGTCCTCATCACGATCCTGCCGTTCATGTACCCCGCCGACCTCATCGAGCAGATCGCCACGGCCGTCATCAATGTCGTCATCGGTATCGCCATCGTCTCGCTCCTGGCGTCGATCGGGCGCACGGCCCTTGAGGAGGCGCCGGATCCGTATGAGCAGCCCCGCGGGTACGAGCAGCCCCGCGGGTATGAGCAGCCCCGCGGGTATGAGCAGCCCCGCGGGTATGAGCAGCCCCGCGGGTACGAGCAGCCCCGCGGGTACGAGCAGCGCGGACACGAGCGCCGAGACTACGACCCGTACGACTGAGCGCGCCGGCCCGGCCCGCCCTTAGTGCCCGTGAACAAACTGATCCCTGTGCTTGCTGCGTGAGGCCGATATCGGGCGAAATTGAGACGTAGAGCGAATCTCCTGCGACATAGAGCGACCTTCCGGTAGTAACGGTGGTTATCCCAGCCCCGTCACCAACCGGAAGGTCTGCCGCCGTTGTACGTCACCCCTCCCATCGATGTCTCCCGTAACGAAGAAACTGCCTGCTCATGCGTGGCCTGCCGGTACGGCCGCCGAGCCGATCATCCGATCCGGGCGCCCCGCTACACCACTGACATGAGCGACGAAGAATGGCAGGTCATCAAGCCCTGCGATCTTCACCCGCTGGTGGACCGACGGTGATCTCTATGCTCTCCACAACGACCCCTCCGCGGCCTGTCCGCGGGTGCGTCGCTGTCCAGGATCTGCGCGACGGCGCAAGCGGCGTGATCGCCGTACCGGCGGGCGGTCTCCACCACCCCCGCATCGCCGTTCCGGGACGCTATTTGGAGCAGCGCCGCCGCCGCCTTGTCACGGAGCGTGCGCCGCGTGTCGAGAGCGTCCGGCACCAGGTACGGCACCGCCGCCAGCCCGTGCCGGGCGAACCACTCACCCGCCTGCCGGCGCGCCGAGGCCATTCCAAGCCAGGCGGCCATCAACCGGGCCACCTCGACATCGAGGAAGGGCATCAGTGCCCAGCCCGAGCGGTGGGCCTTGGCATTGGGGAACACCACGTGGTGGGCGTCGGCCCCGAAACGCACCGCGACGGCTCGCAGGATCGAGAAGTCGGACGTACGGCTGAGCGTCGGGTGCCAGTCCGCCAGCAGCGGCCGGACGAGTTCCTCGGGGCCCAGCTCGAACAGGGAGAACAGGGCGGGCTCGTGGGTGATCTGGCCGTCCAGGAACGCCCGCACGACACCCTCCCACCCCTCCAGCCGATAGATCTCCCTGAGGGCGGCTGTGAAATAGGGCCGACCGGGGAGCCGCTGCTGCCACTCCTCGCGTTCACCCGGTTCCCAGTCGACGACCCTTTCGGTGGGTGGCCGGAGTCCGGGAACCAGTGGCGTCTTCTGCTCCCACGGTGGAGTGACCAGCAACGGGGGCAGCGTGTCGCGCATTGTGTCAGCCTTTCGAGCACACGTCGTTGAAGGTATTCCTACCGAATCGCGGTATGTCGCGGGCATGTCGATCAGCCATCAGGCGGTCGCCGCAGGCTGACCTGCGGGGTCCGGATCGGACGTGCTTTGGCGCGCGGTCACGGAGCGCCTTCATCACACGATCGGGTCGCGGGCCACGCCGAAGGCCCCTGTCCGAGCAGCCCGATCGGAAGCGAGCGTCTCCAACTCCTTCGTTCCCGCGATCATCGATGCCGGGTGCCGCCTCCCTTACTGATTACTGACGGCATCGCCGTCTCAGTTTGTACACGGGCCGGTGGGCCGATCCGGCCTGACCAACGGCGCCACCGACGCCCCTGCGACGGTGCAGTCCGAAAGCGGCCGGTGCTTGCCGCGCCCTCATTGCTTGGCTGGTTACCCATAGATCGCGCACTCTTGCCGAACGGGAACCATGCCAACGACCACGCTTCGCCCGCCACTGATCAGCTGGCTCGCCGTCATCTCGCTCACGCTGGGCATCTTCGCCATCGTCACCAGCGAAATCCTGCCCATCGGCCTGCTGACCACCATCGGCGGCGCCTTCGGCATCTCCGATGGCACCGCAGGGCTGACCATGACGCTGCCCGGCATCGTCGCCGCCATCGCCGCACCCACCCTCACGCCGGCCACAGCCCGCCTGGACCGCCGCGTGATGCTCTGCGTCCTCATGGCCGTGCTCGCCGCCGCCGACGTCCTGGCAGCCACTGCCACCTCCTACTGGATCATGCTGATCTCCCGGGTGCTCGTCGGCCTCACCATCGGCGGCTTCTGGTCCATCGGAGCCGGGCTGGCCGGCCGCCTGGTGCCACCGTCCTCCGTGGGCACCGCCACCGCCCTGATCTTCTCCGCTGTCCCGCTCGGCTCCGTACTCGGGGTACCGGCCGGAACCTTCATTGGCCACCTGGCCGGCTGGCGAACCGCCTTCCTCGCCCTCGCCGTCCTGGCCGTCCTCGTTCTGGCCGCTCTGCTCGTGCTCCTGCCACCGCTGCCCGCCCACCAGGTCACCAGTCCTCGCGTCCTGCTCGATCTCTTGCGTGACCGAGGCACCAAAATCGCCCTCCTGGCCACCTTCCTCATCGTCTTGGCGCACTTCGGCACCTACACCTACGTCACGCCGTTCCTCCAGCACGTGACCCGGCTGCATCCCGCCGCCGTGAGCGCCGTCCTGCTGGCGTACGGCGTCACTGGGATCGCCGGCAATTTCCTGGCGGGCAAGGCCATCGCCAACAACCCGCGATGTGCCTTCACCGCCGGCGGCTGCCTGATCGCCGTAACCACCCTGCTGCTGCCCGCAGCAGGCACCACCGCCATCGGCGCCGTCGTGTTGCTCTTACTCTGGGGCCTGGCCTACGGCGCCGTGCCCGTCTGTTCCCAAGCATGGTTCATCAACGCCGCCCCCCACGCGCCAGAAGCCGCCACGGTCATCTTCACCTCCTCGTTCCAGGCGACCTTCGCCCTCGGCGCCCTCCTCGGCGGCACCATCGTCGACGCCTTCTCGGTCTCCACTGTGATGATCTGCGGCGGACTGACCGCCCTCCTCATGGCGGCATCCCTGTGGTCACTCACCAAACCGTTCCTAAACAGGATCCAGGAGTGACATCTTGATGCCACGTCCCGGAACTGCGCGCATCCCGAACGGTTTTGGATGCGCTGGTCTCCCGCGTTCTCGTTCCCTCCGTCCGGCGATGTGCATCGTGTGCACGTTCCGTGACGGGGTGGCGGGGTTCCTCACGCCCTCGGACACCACGGTCGGCCTGGATGGTCCGATGCCCACGACGATCGCTCTGGTCGTCGTGGGGCGGTGCCGTCCGTCGCCGGATCGGGTGGCCGAGGGCGCGTCGCCCGATCGCGATACCAGCGGCATCGTGACGGGACATCTTCCTTTTGTTGCTGGTCAGTGGCTTGCGCCAGTGCTGGTCGCCCCACATCGACGTATACGCCGGGTCGACAGCAACGATGGCGAGGTCCTGCTCGGCGGCCATCGACACGAGGCGGGCGCGGAGCTTGCCCGTCGGGATTGCGGAGATCAGCTGCCGGAACCGCTTCCTGCGGCCGTGCTTCTCCCGCGTCTTGTCCTGGCCGAAATCCAGGTTCTCAATGCCGATGGCCTTGACGCCGCATCGGTTCGCCCAGTGCAGCAACTGGCTGATGGCATGCCGGACCTGGGCATCGCGGTGGTCAGCCGTCCCGCTGAGGTCGTAGTGGAACCGTTTGGGGTCGCCGATCGGGTTGCCGTGGACGTCGAGCTGGTAGGCGGCGAAGTGGTCCGCGTTGGTGTCGACACCGACCATGCCTTCAGCGCGGGCGGTGGCCAGCGGGATCGTCTGCACCGTCGGCCTGGTCCACGAGGCCGTCAGGTACCAGCGGTCCCGCTG
>NZ_JBQQBR010000041.1:0-116322 GCF_052245935.1 Nonomuraea sp. 3N208
GGACATCACCAAACTCCGCGGCCCGGACAAGGGCGTCTGGTACTCGCTTTACACGATCATCGACATCTACAGCCGCTACGTCGTCGGCTGGATGGTCGCCTCCCGCGAGTCCGCTGAACTGGCCAGGAAACTCATCCAGCAGACCGCGAGGAACCAGAACATCGACGAGGGCACCCTCACCCTGCATGCCGACCGCGGTTCCTCGATGAAGTCCAAGACCGTCGCCGAGCTGCTCATCGACCTGGGCGTGGCCAAGTCCCACTCACGGCCCAAGACCTCCAACGACAACCCGCACGTGGAGGCGAGCTACAAGACCCTCAAGTACTGCCCCGACTTCCCCGGCAGGTTCGGCTCCATTGAGGATGCCCGACGGTTCTGCCAGGAGTTCTACGCCTGGTACAACCACGAGCATTACCACTCCGGGATCGGCTATCACCACCCGGTTGACGTGCACTACGGCCGCGCTGCCGCCGTCCGTGATCGGCGGGCCGCCGTTCTGACTGCCGCTCAATCCGCCCATCCTGAACGCTTCGCCACCGGCGGCACCCCCACACCGCCCGATCTACCCGGTCCCGTGTGGATCAACAAGCCCAAGAACGAGGACCAGAAGGAGACCACAGAGAAGCCGACACAGAATTAGCCCAGCTCAACTGCCTTGATCAAATTGACAGGTTCCGAACCGCCCTGCTGATCTGTAGTAGCGAGGGGTGTCGGAAGCTGATCCCAGATCCACCTCTCCAACGAGGGGCGTGTGCCGGTCGTAGGCGTCCTCACGATGCAACAGGATCACCAAGTCGGCGACATATGCCAGCGCGTCGCCCTCGCCCAGATCTTCGTATGAGACTGGCCGCTTGCCACGGCGCTGTTCCACCCTGGCAGGGCTTCACCAGGGCAAGGCCCCTGCCCCCCCGCTACGGCGTCGGCAAAACCATCAAACGCGGCCGCACCCCTCAACAGCCTTACAACAACCAGAGGATAAAGAACAAGATCACCGCCGCAGATCTGGCCCTAAAACGCTCCTGAAGCGCTTAACGGGATGGGGACAAATGACGCATCCTCCCGATGGTCAAGAACGCGCGGTTGCTCGGTGGTTGCTCACGTGCACGTGATACAGCGCGGCACTCATGGGCACAGACTGACACGACGGCGGGGAGAATTCCGGCCACAGCGATACAAAACAGAGCTCTTCAGCACTGAGCGACACTAATCGAGCCGCCTCATAATCCGTGGGTCGTGGGTTCAAATCCCACCCGCCCTACTCGCAAACCCTCGACCGACCTGGGGTTTCTCGGTTTTCTAGGCTCGCGTTCGAGTAGTTGATCATGCTCGGTTGCTCGCGGGCTGCTCTTGGGCGCGGACCGGGCGGACCGAGAGTACCCGGACGGGCCGCGGGGCCTTGCGGCCCCACGGCCGTCGCGATTTCAGCCGATGGGAGCCGTCATGATGCTCTCGATCTGCTCCGGCGTCAGGGCGGCGTCGTAGGTGCGGACCTCGTCGATGACCATGCCGTTCAATGTGCCGTAGGGAGAGCCCTGCCCGATGACCAGCTGACCCGGATTCCCGGAGAGCCCGTTGGTGTTCCCGGCGTAACCGACCGACTGGCCGTTCACGTAGAGGCGAATTTCCCTGCCATCGTAGGTGGCGGCCAGATGGGTCCACGTGTCGACCGGCAGGACCTGCGGCCCGACGATGAAGTGTCCACTGCCCAAGGTGGCGGATGGCGTGTCATTAGGCCAGTCTGCGGCGTACATCACGAATCCGTTGCGCGACAGCGCCTCCAGGTAGCGGGCGTTCGTCTTCGGCTTCACCCAGGCCGACAGAGTCACCTTCCCCTGCGAGGTCAGGTTGGGCACGTTGGCGGTCGCGGCGTAACCGAAGGCCAGCGCCTTTCCGTACTTCCCGCTCACCCAGGACGGGTTGGTGGCCGTGCCGGTGTGGCCCCGGCCAGATGAGTCGCCCAGCGCCGTGCCGGTGCCCTCGTTCAGTCCGTAGGCGCCCACGAGCGTTGTCTGGAGGTTGGGCAGCGCCTCGATCAGGGCGGAGACGACGGCGGACGGCGTGCTGACGTTGCCGGTGGTGTCCACCGCCAGCGTCGCGTAATAGTAGGTGGCGCGAGCGGGCACATGGTCGGTGAGCTCCGTCGTCGTCCCCGCGACGCGGGCGACCAGCGTCGCTGCGGACGGAGTGAAGGCGCGAGTCGTCGACCGGTGGAGCTCGACCTCGGTGACGCCCCGCTCGTCATAGGCGCCACCCAGCCGCACTCCGGCCCAGCCATCGTGGGGGGACACCGTCACCGTTGGCGCCGTCGGCGGGCAGTCCGGATTGGTGACCCTTCCTCCGACCATCTCCGATGGCTGGCTGGGCTGGCCCAGAGTGTCCAGGGCCACGACCCGGTATTGGTAGATCGAGTTGCGGTAGACGCAGCCCGGGGTCCAGGTCAGCCCGGTCACTGTGGCGACCAGGTTGAGCGCGTCCACACGGTCCTCCGGAGAGCCGACCTCGTGGATCTCGTAGGCCGAGATGCCGTGATCGTCGGTGGCGGCCGGCCACGACAGCTGGATCGTGCCCGTGCTGAGGTCGGCCGAGGCCGCGGGAGCTACGGGCCGCTCGTCCACGACGACCGCCTTCAGCATGTCCTGCTGGAGCTCCTCATCAGTCAGCCCGCGCCGGTAGACGCGCACCTCGTCGACGATCGCGTCAGAACAGGACTGGCCGATCTTCAGTGGACCGGAGTCGTAGTCGACGGCCCCGGTCACCGGGAGCGCCTCGCTGGCCCAGTAGAGGCCGTCGAGCACGTAGCGCAGCGTGCTCCCGTCGTACACGAGCGCCAAGTGGACCCAGTTTCCGGGAAATTCGCCGATCGACTCGCCGTCGTGGTCCTGGCCGCCCGTCCTGACGCCCCAAGTCCCCCCCATCCAGTAGGAGTTGTCCTTGGCCGCGAGGATCGGGCAGTAGCCGTCGGCCTTGATCCAGGCCTCCACCGTCAGCCCGCCTGATGTGCGCAGGCTCGACGCGTCCGGCACCGTCAGGATCTGGTCCAGCTCCCCGATGCGCAACCCCTTGCCGTACTTGCCGTCCACCCACTGCGGGTTCGCGACAGTCCCGTCATTGCCGTTGCCCGACAAATCGTGAACGGTCGTCCCCGATCCTTCTTCCATCCCGTAGGCGGCCACCAGATCCCCGTCTGCCGACGCCGGTGTGGCCACCAGAAGCCCTGCTACACAGGTTGAATTCGTAGAGTCGGTCATGGGTTTGCCGGGGCAGCGAAAGTAGGGGCGGTCTGGGACAGGCCGCGGGCTGAGCCTCTGGTGCGGCTGGGGTGGAATCCTGATCACGCCAACTCGCCCCGGCACGTTCATTCAGCGGATTGATCCTGTGGCTCAAGCGGGGCTGTGACCGCAGGAAGCACACGGCGAGGAACGGCGGCCGGAGTACACGGAAGGGGCTCCTGACGATGCGTGATCTCGGCAGACATGCGTCTCTCCAGGATCTTCTTCGCTTGGTGGCAGAGCACGCCGCTCGGGATGGGCTCGGGGTGACAGGCTCAGCTCGGGGCATCGCTTGACTCTTTATCGTTGATCGATATCATCGACAAACGATAATATCGATCAACGATGTGGAGCCGTACCGTGCCCCTCGACAGATCCACCCCCCTGAAGTGGACGGCGATCGTCGTCCGCGTTCTCCTGGTGCTGTTCGCAGCAACGATGGCCTACGAGGTTGGGCGTGCGGCCTTGACCGGCGGAGAGAACGCCTTCGGCTCCCGCGGCACCCAAAGCCTGGTGTGTGTCGCATCACCGAGCATCCTTGACGTGAAGGGCAACCTCTTCGAGGACCCCCAGCGCCGGAAGGCCGTGGCCGCGAGTAGCACCGTCTACGACAATCCCTACCCCGTGGAGAAGGGAGTCGAGTTCGCCTACCCGCTGCCTCAGATCTGCAAGGACGACTCCAGCCTCGGCACGCAGCTGCTCTATCAGACGTCGCGGTTCGCCACCCCGCTCGTGCTGCTCATCGCGCTCTTCCTCCTCGACCGGCTGATCAGAGACGCGCGACGGGAGAACGGTTTCGATGAGGTGGTCGTCCGCAGGCTGTGGTTCCTCGGCGCGTTCCTCATTGTCAGCACACTCGCGGCGTCGCTCTACACGAGCATCGTGGAGACCGGGCTGGCCGTATCGATGGCGGCCGGCTCCGTCAGGCAAGTGTGGGAGATGGCCCTGTTCGGCTGGGCCTTCCCATGGGCGTTCCTGCTTGCCGGGCTCGGGCTCGTGGTGATGTCGAAGGTCGTCCGCGTCGGCGCGCACATGCGCGAGGAACTCGAAGGAACTGTCTGATGTCGCCCGCCGAAAACTCCGAGCACACCATCGAGGTGCATCTGGATCGGCTGCTCGAAGAGCGCGGCATGACGGTGGTCGAACTGGCCGAAAAGGTGGGGATCACCAACGTGAACTTGTCGATCCTCAAGAACAACCGCGCCAAAGCGATCCGGTTCTCTACGCTGAGCAAGATCTGCGAGGTCCTCGGCTGCCAGCCCGGCGACCTAATGTCCTTCACTCCCGCTCTTGCACAGGTTGATTGCGTAGAGTCTTCGGGTCGTGACGGATAGCCCTCAGTGCGGTACGACCGGGGTATGCGGTAACGGGCAAAGAGGTGGGTACACGCCCGCGGAGCAGGAGCGGCGGGAGCGTGTACGGCTGCAGGCGGCCGAGTGGTTCGAGGCCGGCGAGTCAACCAAGACGGTCGCGGTGCGGTTACGGGTGCACGAACGGTCGGTAACGCGCTGGCGCAAGGTCTGGCGTGAGGGTGGGGCGCAGGCGTTGCTGTCCAAGGGGCCGGTGTCGAAGGAGAAGCTGTCGGCCAAGCAGTGGGAGCGGCTGGAGGCGGAGCTTCGGCGCGGCCCACTGGCCTGGGGATACGACGAGGATCAGTGCTGGACGCTGGCCCGGGTCAAGACGCTGATCGGACGGCTGTTCCACATCGGCTACACCATCGAGGGCGTGGGCAAGCTACTGCACCGCCACGGCTGGTCGGTCCAGGTCCCGGCGCGGCGGGCCCTGGAACGGGACGAGGAGGCCGTCGCAATCTGGAAAGCCGAGGTGTGGCCCGAAGTAAAAGCACCGCGGCGGACCTAGGCGCCTACATCTGCTTCGAAGACGAGGCAGGGCAGGGGCTGAGGCCGCCGAAGGGACGCACCTGGGCACCGGTCGGCGCTCGTCCGGTGGTGACGGTGCGCGGCAAAGGCTCCGGCCGGGTCAACATGGCAGGCGTGGTGGCCTACAGGGACGGCGAACGGCCGCACCTGTTCTACACCCTGCACATCTACCGCGGACGCAAGGGCGAGCCCAAGTCCTTCTCCTGGATCGACTACCGGGACCTGATCGTGGCCACCCACCAGCACCTGGGCGCACCCCTGGTCTGGTGCTGGGACAACCTCAATGTGCACCTGGCCGGCCAACTCGCCGACTTCGCCGCCGAGCACGCCGACTGGCTGCGCATCGTCCAGTTACCCGCCTACGCGCCCGAGCTCAATCCCGTCGAGGGCGTCTGGTCCCTGCTCCGCCGGGCCCTGGCCGACTTCGTCGTCGCCGACCTGCCTGGACTCGTCCGGATCGTCAAACGCAAACTGAAGAAGATCCAGTACCGACCCCACCTGCTCACCGGTTGCTTGGCCCAGACCGGACTCACCCTCGACACCCCGGCAAACCCATGACCGACTCTACGAATTCAACCTGTGTACTACGAAAAACCCCATGATGACACGGCATAAACCATGCACTGTGCTTTCTCCCCGTCTATCTCAAATGGGCCCCTGGGATAGACGATACTCACCAAAGGGGGCGTATGAGGGGTGTCCTGAAGGTAGGTCAGCCAGTCGTACATCACGAACGCCGGATAGTGAGTGGTTGCGTAGATGAGTAGCGACAGCGCCTGACTCTGACCTACAGGCCCCACAACGCCTGCCGGGTGGCGCACGCAAAGGGCGCTCCGGCTGCGGCCCAGACGAGCTCTGGGCAATGCTCCACCCCTGCGAGCAGGAACTCTTGGCGGGCGTCCGAGCCATCCCGCAGACGGGATGATCTAGCACGACTTCATCTCAGTACCGCTATTGGCAGGCGCGATCAGCGCTGCTACTTCTCACCGCGCTGCTACTTCTCACCGACATTTCTGACCACTCTCAGCCTGTTGAGCGACAGGAGAGTGGGCTCTGACTCACTCTCGATGATCTCGGTGACAGAGCGTGCAGTGTGTCAGGAGTAGCGAAGGACGCGGGCCCGTAGAAGGTCGAAGTTTGCACGGCCGAACATCTGCCGCTTCAAGAATTTGATCTTGTTTACGGTCCCTTCGACGGCTCCACTGCTGTGAGCCAGCGTCAGCCCGGCCTGCACTGCGGCGTGGTCGCGTCGGAGTCCGGTGGCGAAGGTGGCTAGGTAGGGCGAGGCTCCGGCTTCGGCGGCGGCGATCCAGTCGTCGAGCAGGTGGCCGTCGCGGTTGGTCATCATCGTGGCGAAGCTGCGGACCAGCCCGGCAGCGTTGATGAGCTCGGGGCAGCGGGCAAGGATCTGTTCCAGTCCGGCCTTCTCCTCGGTGTCCAGACGGTCGGGATGGGTCATGAGCCAGCCGGTGACGCGGCGGGGTTTGGGTGGTGGGCATGGCTCCTGCTGTACTTCCTGGTATCCGCGCAAGGGTTGGAGCCAGCCTTGGACGGCACGGCGGCTGCCGGTGAATCCTTGGTCCTTGATCTCGGTATGGAGCTGGACGGCGTTGCTGCAGCCTTCGTTCCATCGGCGGGTGAGGTAGGGCTTGAACTGATCCAGCTTGCTGGAGCGATCGAGGGTGGGGGCCAGGAGTTCGTCCACGCTGGTAGCGTTGGCGTACTTGCGGACGGTGCGAAAGGCCAGGCCAAGTTCGCGGCTGATGGCGTTCAGCGACAGGCTCTCGGCCCTCAGCGCCTGGACCTGGGCATAGCGTTCGTGCGTCCGCGCCACCATCGGCCGTTCGTTGCCGCGGGAATCCAGGGTCTTGGGCCGCTGGACGGGTTCGGTCTCGCTGCCTGTTTCGTCCTTGATCGTGGTGTCTTGGTCGGGGACTTCCTGCAGGCAGGATCGGTGCGCGCGGATCGTCTTCTCCAGTGCCGTGGCGAGGTTTTGCCACAAATGGAAGCGATCGGCGACCTGCGTGGCCTCGGGAGCGCCCTCACGGGCGCCATCGGCGTAGGAGCCGGCCCTGTCTCGGCAGATCACCTGCACGCCGGGATGGTCCTTCAACCAGGCGGCCAGGTCATCGGCGGTCCGGCCGTCCAGCAGATCGATAGGACGGTGGGTGTCCATGTCCACCAGGACGGTGCCGTAGGAGTGTCCGCGCTTCTTCGCGAAGTCGTCGACGCCTAGCACCGTGACCTGCGCTATCTCGGGATCGGGCAACGCCCGCAGTGTCCGTAGCAGCGTGGATCGGCTGACCGGCACGCCGACCAGGCCGGCCATGCGGGCACCGGCTCGCCCGGCCAGTGCTATGGCGATCGAGGTGAGAAGAGTGCGTAAGGCGTTGCTGCGACGGGCATGCCGCTGGGTCAGCCCGCCGACCTGCTCGGCGAAGATCTCCCGGTCACAAGAGGGCTCGTCGCAGAAGAAGCGGCGCACCTCCAACTCGACCTTGACCGGCCGCCCGCCCGTCGCCAGATCCCACACGGTCCGGCGATACCGGCTGTGCACCCGGGTCGAGAGCAGCCCACACACCGGGCACGGAACCTCGCTGGCCACGGTGCGCGCCGCGATCAGCAGGGTGTCACCGAGGTCCGCAACATTGAGGACATCCATCTCCCGCAGCGCGGGGCAGAACAAACGAAGGCAGCAGGCGTTCTCGCCTGCCGGCGCATGCAGCACAATGAACCCCACGGCCGCTCGTTGCTGATCAGGTTCTCGACAAACCAGATCGTTGACGAGCGGCCGCCTCTGTATGGGGCCTGTTACAAGATCGCGACAACGATGAGCAGCGTGACCGGATCCTCCCGCTGAGCATCAGCTTTCTGTCCGGCGTGCCATCGAGCTATGTTCGCGCGCCGCCGTACAAGCTGGTCGGCGGCCTGCGGGGTTGGGACTTCCACTAACGCCAGACGACGCTGTCGAGAAAGGCTTCAATGGTCGTCGTCACCTGACCGAGTACCTCGGCGGATCTGTGCAGCGGTCCCGGCACCTTCATGCCATGATCGGCGCCATTGACTTCGAGGACGTGCGGCGTCAACTCCCGCGCCAGTGCACCATCCCAGAAGTCGTCCGCGGTACCGCCTACAAGCAAAAATGGCCGGGTGGCCCGACGCAACGGCTCCACGCATGCGGGCATCGTGAGCAACGGCGTCAACCAGATCCCTGACAGACCGCGATCTGCGGCCACGGCGGCACCGTACGAGCCGAGTGACTTGCCGATCAACAGCGGTGTTGCTAGCTTCTCCACGACTGGCGTCACCTGCTCGTAGACCCAGGCGTGCCGCTCCACCAGGGGCCGGCCCTCCGGCGGTGTCCACGAGATCAGTTCGAGGTCGGCGCCTCGGCGGGCGACTGCTTCGCCGACGTAGGCGAGCAGTCCGGCCTGCGGTCCGTACATTCCGCCCGGAATGATGACGGTGTTCCGGTTCGATTCCCCTTCGCTCATCGTTGGACGATATCGCCGTTGGCCAGAGAACCGTCCTAATCAGGACAAGAACTTATCGGCATCTTCGGCACCAACCGGGCGGTCAGACAGCACCACCGAGTCACCCTGAGTTACTGATCATCGAGAGTGAGCCAGAGCCGGAGAGTGTCAGCGGGCCGCGACACTAAATGTCAGTCGCTGAGTGTGATCAGGTGGGTGGACGGAGAATCTCCATGAACAGCAGCACCGAGGGCATCACCCTGGCGGACTGAGCGGCCAAAGTGGGCCGCCCGGAGAAGTACGTCCGCAACGTCTGGCGGCCCCGGAGCGGCTTTCCCGCGCCGATAGGGCGGCGGCCGACCCCGCATACCACCGGCCCGGACCCTGAGTTGTACGACGAGGCCGCCCTGGATGCTTGGCGCGCCCGGGCACTCGCGCAGCCGACGCCGTACCAGATACCGGCTACGTCCCTCCGGCGCTCCAGCACACTCTTCTCCGCCCACCACGATGGAGATCACCCTGTGGCCACATTCGACCGCCTGACCATCATCTGCGCCTACGACAACGCCGAAACCGAGACGGTCCGCCGCGACCTCGGCATCGCCGCCAACCAGGTACTCGAGGCCACCGACCCGGAGCGGCTGGCCGGCAGGACAGTCGGGCCCAGCCGCTGCTCGGGTCGACGTCGGTCGGCGACATCGAGGGCCAGGACCTCCTCCGCCCGCGCCGCACTCTCATACAGCAGCGATCACCGGGCGTCGGTTGCGTCCGTGGCAGCACTTTTGACCAATCGTGCGCCATGACTTGACTGACCGTGGTGTTGGACGCCGATACCTTAACTCGTAGGTCGCTTCTGCGTTGTTGCAGGACATGCCTGTTTAGTCCCCACTGTTGGAGACTGAGATGTCCGATACCCCTGGGCCTGCGTGTCGACGACCATCACGGGTGTCCGTCCTACACATGGACGGCGAGCTCGGCCTGGTGGCGGAGGAGGTCTTCGTGGGCGCCGCCCACCTGCTGGCACGCTCAGCTCACGCACAGCACCGCCTGGACGCACCCCAGCCGATCGACACCGCGCTGCTGGACCTCCTGTACCGCTGAGTCCGGTGCACCAAGAGTTAGATCAAGAGCACGGAATCGAGGCGCCATGAAGGCAGCGCGAAGTTCAACACATCCATACGACGAGGCATCGCTCGAGGTGCCGCAGGTGGAAATCACCCTCCACGTCAACGGCACCCTCCACAGACTGCGGTTCGACGCCCGGGTCACCCTGCTGGACGCCTTGCGCGACCATCTGGCTCTCACCGGGGCGAAGAAGGGGTGCGACCAGGGCGCCTGCGGCGCCTGCACCGTGCTGGTCGACGGCAAGCGCGTGGTGTCGTGCCTGATGCTCGCCGCCCAGTGCGAGGACCGTGAGGTCACCACCGTCGAGTCCCTGTCCGAGGCAGGGGCGCCACATCCCGTGCAGGCGGCCTTCTCCCGGCACGACGCGTTCCAGTGCGGCTACTGCACCCCTGGACAGATCATGTCGGCGGTGTCGCTGCTGGCGGAGGGCCGAGCGGAATCGGATGAGGACATCTGCGAGTTCATGAGCGGCAACATCTGCCGCTGCGGCGCTTATCCGAACATCCGCGCGGCGATCCGCGACGTGGCTTCGGGGGGCTGAAGGATGCGTCCCTTCGAATATGTCCGAGCCGCCGACGCCGGCCAGGCCGTGGCCATGGTCAGCACCGACCCGAACACCTTCTTTCTCGCCGGTGGCACCACACAACTGGACCTCATGAAGGACGGTGTGCTCGGTCCTGACCGGCTCGTCGACATCACCCGGCTGCCGCTGGGCGGCATCACGCACACCGGCGCGGCGATCCGCGTAGGCGCGCTGACCACCATGGAGGAACTGGCCGCCGACCCCGTCGTGATCGAGCGCCTGCCTTTCGTCCGCGAAGCGCTCCTGCTCGGAGCCTCCACCCAGTTGCGGAACATGGCCACCATCGGTGGCAACCTGCTACAGCGGGCCCGGTGCCGGTATTTCCGGGACCCGACCGTCGCAGCGTGCAACAAACGCGATCCCGGGTCAGGATGCGCCGCCATCACCGGCTTCGCGCGCATGCACGCCATCTTGGGCACCAGCGAGCACTGCATCGCTTTGCACGCCTCGGACGTGGCGGTCCCGCTGGCCGCTCTGGACGCCGTCGTCCACGTGCAGGGAGTGAACGGTCCGCGAAGCATCCCGCTGACCGAGTTCCACCTCCCGCCGGGCGACACCCCGCACATCGAGAACGTGCTGCAGCATGGTGAGCTGATCACCGCGATCGAGGTGCCTCTGCTCCCTGAAGGGGCGCGGTCGCACTACCTGAAGGTTCGCGACCGCGTCTCGTACGAGTTCGCGCTGACCTCGGCCGGCGCGGCTCTGGTGGTGGAGGACGGGATCATCCGGGAGGCCCGGGTGGCGCTGGGCGGCGTCGGCACGATCCCGTGGCGGGCGTGGGACGCCGAGGACGTCCTGCGCGGCGCGTCGGCAGGCCGTGACGCCTTCCGCGCCGCGGCGGATGCCGCCCTGGCGGGGGCCAGGACGTTGCCCGGTACGGCGTTCAAGGTGGAGTTGGCCAAAAGGACCCTGGTGCGCACGCTGGAGATCATCGCAGGAGCCGGATCATGACCATATCTGAAGCACGTCCAGTCGTGGGTGCGGGGCTGGACCGGGTGGACGCCCCGCTGAAGGTGACGGGCAGCGCGCACTACCCCAATGACTTCGGATTTCCCGGCATGGTGCACGCCGCCCTGGTGCGCAGCACCATCGCCGCCGGGCGGATCCGGGCCATCGACACCGCAGAGGCGGAGGCCGCCCCTGGGGTGCTGACCGTCATCACCCACGTGACCGCGCCGAGGCTGGAGCGCGGGCCGATGACGCTGCTGGGGCCGTCCCCGCCTGCTCCGCTCCAGGACGACCGCATCCTGCACTACGGGCAGCATGTGGCCATCGTGGTGGCGACCACCGCGGAGCAGGCCAGGCACGCCGCCTCGCTCGTGCGGGTCGAGTACGAAGCCGCCGAGGCTCTGCTCGACATCGACGACCCGAGGGCGGAGGTCCTCACCAACCCCTGGGGCCTGGACACCGAGCGCGGTGATGTGCCGGCCGGGTTCGCCGCCGCCGATGTCGTCGTGGAGGGCACCTACACCACGCCTGACAACACCAACAATCCGCTCGGCCTGATGGCCACGATCGCCCTGTGGAACGGCGACTCGCTCACCGTCCACGACTCCACCCAGTGGCCCCACAACGTCCGCACCTCCCTCGCGGCGATCTTCAAGGTCCCCGAGAGCGGCATCCGGGTCCTCGCCCCCTACGTCGGAGGCGGCTTCGGCGCCGGGCTGCGCATGTGGCCCCACGTCATTCTGACCGTGCTGGCCGCACGCGAGGTCGGCCGGCCGGTGAAACTCGTGCTCACTCGGCCCGAGATGTTCACCTCCGTGGGCCATCGCCCGAACAGTGTCCAGCACATCAAGATCGGGGCCAACAGTGCCGGAGACCTGATCGCCATCGACCACGACGGCACCTCAACGGTGGCGATGGAGGACGACGACTATGAACCGGTCTCTGCGTGCTCGGCCGTCTCCTACGCCTGTCCCAACGTGCGAACCCGGGACCGGCAGGTACGGCTCAACATTCCCTGCCCCGGCTCCATGCGGGCCCCCGCCGAAGGACAGGGCAACTTCGCCCTGGAGTCGGCCATCGACGAGCTCGCGCACGCTCTGGGCATGGACCCGCTGGAGTTCCGGCTGCGCAACTACGCCGAGGTCGACCCGCTGTCCCGCCTGCCCTGGTCGAGCAAAGCGCTGCGGGAGTGCTACCTACAGGGCGCCGAGCGGTTCGGGTGGTCGTACCGCACCCCGGAAGTGGGTTCGATGCGCGACGGGCGCTGGCTGGTCGGCTACGGCTTGGCCGGTGTCTCCTATCCCGCCTATCAGGTGCCGTGCCAGGCCCGTGCCTCGTTGCGCCGCGACGGATCGGCGTTCGTGCGCAGCGCGGCCACCGACATCGGGACCGGCACCTACACGGTCATGACGCAGCTGGCGGCCGAACTCCTCGCCCTGGACACCTCGCGGGTGCGGTTCGACCTCGGTGACTCCGACATGCCGTACTCGCCACAGGCCGGCGGGTCCGGTCTCACCGGGGCTCTCGGCAACGCCGTGCACGCCGCCTGCCGGCGTCTGGTGCGGGAGTTCCTCGACCTGGTCGGAGACGAACCGGATTCACCGCTGCGCGGGGCCGCGCTCGGCGACGTCATGGTGAGCCAGGGCCGTATCCACCGCACCGGCATGCCCGAGCAGGGCGAGTCGTACACCGACATCCTGGCCCGCCACGGCCTGGAAGAACTGAGCGCCGACGGCAGGAGCACCCCGCCCCAACCCGAGGAACTCGGGATGGCCGTTGCCGGCGCGTTCGGAGCCAAGTTCGTCGAGGTCCGCATCGACCCGGACCTGGGACTCCTGCGGGTGGCACGGGTGGTCTCGGCGATCGACGGCGGGCGCATCCTCAACGAGAAAACGGCCACCAGCCAGATCGTCGGCGGAACGGTCGGCGGCATCGGCCAGGCCATGTTTGAGGACACGGCCACCGATCAGGAAACCGGCCGCATCGCGAACGCGACCTTCGGCGACTACCTGGTGCCCGTCAACGCCGACATCCCGGACATGGACGTCATCTTCGTGGGCGAACCCGACCGGGCGACCCCGATCGGCACCAAAGGGGTCGGGGAGGTCGGCCTGGTCGGCGTGGCGGCGGCCATCGCCAACGCCGTCTATCACGCCACGGGGCGACGCATCCGCTCCCTGCCGATTACGATCGACCAGCTGCTGCTCTGACAGACCATCGAGCCAAGAGCGAGAAGGAGATCCGGGCCTGAGTCCAATGCAACGGCTCAGGTGGGACCGGCGGATCTGCCGCGTTCGCATGCTCCAGCCAGTGAGGCTGCGGCGGCGCGGCGGTGTTCGTCACGTGGCCGTGACCGGTACGGGTGCGTGAGCCAGAGGCGTCGGCGCCGACCGGACGAAGGAGAGGCACGGATGACGTGCTCGTGCCCCTCCGCGTGCGCCGGCAGCGTCTCCACCTCAAGCGTCCTGAACGGTTTAATGGTGACGTCGGGTATTGGAACTGCCCGAATGCCTCCCGTTGATCAAATGGTGGATCACAAGTCGCCTGGAGTTTTGGTAGCGACGAAATGGGCCACGGCGCCGCGGAGCTGTTCGAGGAAGTCGCGCAGGTTGGTCGCCATGGGCGCGAAGCCGCTGTCTGGGGAGGCGGCATGTGAGCGGTGGACCTTGTTGTCGGGGCCGATGGCGTAGAGGATTCCTCCGCCGTTCCTGGCAAAGATCGTGCCCTCGTTGCCATCGCTGAGGACGATCATGCCGTCGGAGAATTGGCTGATGACGTCGTCGAGTGCGTGGATGAAGAACGCATTGCCGATGTCGGGCATGGCCACCTCGTTGATCACGCTGTAGAAGGTGATCAGATCCGGTGACGTTGCTGGGTGGGCGCGCATGGTGTCGAGGGAGCCCTGCTGGTTGACGTCCGTCAGGACGACCTCGTTCTCTCCCGGCGGGAAGGGGTAGTAGGCGTCGAATGCGGACAGGACGGACTGCAGGTGAGCGGTGATGTCCGCGGCCCAGGCTCGGGTCCAGTGTGGGTCGAGGGAGACGGAGTTCATGGAGATGGCCTGCTGTTCGAGAGCGTGGGACTGGCGGTGACCAAGGAGCGCGCGCTGACTTCGGCGGCGTAGTTTACCCAGTCACCCGCGGCGAGACGTTGCCAGGCGACAGCGACATCAGTGTGGATGCCCAGGGTGCGGGCGAGGATCGGGGCGGGGACCTCGGTGGCGAGTTGGAAGAGCGCGGTGCTGCGGGCCTGGTTGGGCCGAATCCCGAGCTGGTTCAGTCGCTGTGTCAGCTGCGCGGTGCTGATTGGCCGTCCCGGCTGGCCGCCGGGGAAGAGCCATGGAGACGGGGCCAGAGCCCCGATGGTCGCATGCCCCTTGCGGTTGGCGGCGACGCTCCGGGCCAGTGCGGCGATGGGCTCGGGCAGATGGACGGGCGCATCGCCGAGGTGGAGGCGCACTCCCTGGTCGTCGACCTCGACGTCCTTGATGGTCAGGCGGCTGATCGCCGCTGCCCCTTGGGCATAGAGGAGGAGAAGCAGGCCAGCGAGGCGGTCTTCAGCCTTGAGGGTGTCGTCGTGCACGAGCCGACGTGCGACGTTCCAGCGGTGCTCGTCATAGAGCGGCTGCGTGGGTCCGTTCCAGCGGATGGCGGGGGCGTGGATGGTGGTGAGCTTGTTGGCGTGGGCCCAGCGGATGAAGTGTCCGGCCGTCTGACGGTAGGTGGCGGAGTCGTCGGTGAGCCACTGGTCGAGGTCGGCCTGTCGGCAGGTGCGCAGGGTGAGGTCGTGGGCCCTGAGCCAGTTCAGGAAGGCGACGGCCGCGTGGGTGCGTCGGCGGACGGCGATGAACTGCTGTGGGGTAACAGGGCGGCCGATGTTGCGTCGGCGAAGGCGCCTGATGAGATGCCAGATCGTGTATTGGTGCATAAGTTTGCGCTGGTCGGGGTCCTGGTGGGTCGTGAGGAGGTCGGTGACGAAGCGTTCGACGCGGGCCATGTACTCGTCGCGCTCGGGAAGGGCACCAACGCCGACGAGCACTTGGCGGAGGTGGGCGAGAGGTGGGCTGTCGGGCAGTTCGTCGAGAGCCTCGTGCGTCAGTGTCCGTCGTCCGGCCGCGAGGTCGGACAGCACAGGTGCGATGGACGGTTTGTTCAGCCAGCGCCAGGCGGTGATGGGATGCTCGGCGGTGGCGATATTGCGCCGAAGGGCTTCGAGCCCGGGATGGAAGGAGTCGGATGGAGGGCCCAGCAGCTCGTTGAGGCGCTGGTTGATCAGGCACCGGACGCACTGGCCAGGGTGCGGATAATCAGGGTCGCTGCAGGTCTGGCACGTGTGCCAGACCTCCGGGGCGGTGCAGTCAGCGCAGAGGGGCCGGGCGAGGGTGCCAGAGACGATCGTCGCGACGCGTCCGCAGGTGGAGCAGGGTGCCGAGCGGTGCTGGCAGGAGGGGCACGACGGTCGACCCGTGACGCGGGAAGTCCCGCACGGCTTCTCCTGGCTGCAGATGCTGCATGTCATCGTGGGGAGGACAGGACAGCTTGGGCAGAGCGGGCCATCTGGTGTGCGGGTGCCCACGGCCCGTCGTCGCCCGCAGTTGATGCAGGGTTCCAGGTTCGCCGGGTCGGTGATCAGGCAGTTCGGACATAGCGGCCGGCCCGCATCGTCGCGCGTGGCGGGCTCGCGTCGGGCTCCGCAGCGTGCGCACTCCTCGATGCGGGAGTGGGCGATGCAGGTGCGGCAGACCCGCTGTCCGTCGAGCGGCTTGTCGATGCGTACGACTCTGTGGCAGCGAGGGCAGGACGGCCGGACGATCCCGGCAACGCCAGCCGCGTGCAGCAGGTCGATCAGCCGAAGGATCGGCCTGGTGATCGCGGCGGTCGACGAGACCGGGCAGCAGAAGCAGGGCGAGGCCACGGCTGGGGTGAAACGCCAGTACATGGGGTGCGCGGGCCGAGTCGCCAACGGCATCAACACGGTGCACGTGTCCTATGTCCGGGACGGGATCGGGCACGCGCTGGCCGGTGCGCGGCAGTGGATCCCGCGCGAGCACATCGCCGATCCGGTGACGTGCCTGGTCATGGGTCTGCCGCTGGATCTGGAGTTCCGCACCAAGGGCCAGCTGGCCATCGACTTGTGTGCGCAGGCGTACGTGCTGCGGGCATCTTCCAACTTCACGCTGGCCACCGGGGTGGAGCCGACCTGCGCGGAGGCGGTCAGGCAGCTGACCAAGGGCAAGAAGGGCGAACGGCATTGGGAGGTCCGCTCCGCCGGCAAGGGCTCCAAAGGCGAGCGACGGTATGCCTGGGCGTGGATCGCCACCGTTTCGCCACGTCATCATCTGCTGGTCCGCCGCCACCTCAAGACCGGCAAGCTGGCCTTTCACCACTGCTACGTGCCCGAAGGCCGACCGGTGACCAAGACCAGCGAGCCGACGGCGCTGGCCGACCGACAGCTCCCCCACTCGCAGATCCACGTCACGCGGGCTGATCAGGCCGAGCGAGAGCAGCGGCACGGACTCGGCGCGCTCCGGGCCGAGCGCCCGCTCGTACGTCTCCCGCACCGTGCGGTCCGGCCGCTTGAACACGGTGTCCTGAGCCAGCAGTCCGACGGTCAGCCCGCACCGTCGCCGCACCTCTCCCTCCGCGCCCAGCCGTCCGGCCAGCACCGCCAGGAGCGTGGATTTACCCGCTCCGTTCGGCCCGGTGACCAGCAGCCGCTCCCCCGGCGCCACGTCGAGCCGGTCGATCGAAAGCCGTCCCGGAACCCGCACGTCCCGCAGCGACAGCAAGGTCTCGTCGTGGGGATCGCGGGAGCCGGCGGCGACGCCCTCCGCGGCATCGGAGGTGGCGGTGGCGTGGAGAGCCTCTGCGAGATCGGTGACGGTGACCAGGGTGGGGGGACGGAAGCGGAGCGGGGGTGGCGGGGCGGGGAGCTGCTCGCGTTCCAGCTCGGCGAGCCGGCGGGCGGCGTTGCGCACCCGCCGCGAGATCTGGTGCTGCACGCGTCCTCCGCGGTGCCCGTACCCCATCTTCTCGTTGTCGCGTCGCAACCCGTCGAATGCCACCAGCCGCGCCGTCACCGCGACGGCGCGGCGCAGCTCGCCGAGCTCCTCCTGCTCTTCGGCGTGGCGCCGCTCCCAGCGCTCCCGCTCGGCGCGCTTCTCGGCCAGGTACGCGCCGTACCCGCCCCCGTACCGGACGGGCCCGTCCACCGCCGGGTCGAGATCGACCAGGTTCGTGCAGACCGCGTCCAGGAACGCCCGGTCGTGGCTCGCCACGACCACCACCCCCGTCATGCCGCGGAGTTGCTCCTCCACGAACACCGCGGCGGTATCGTCCAGGTGGTTGGTGGGCTCGTCCAGCAGCAGCGCGGCGGGCCGTCTGATCAGCAGCGCCGCCAGGGCGAGCCGCCCGCGCTGCCCGCCTGACAACGACGCGAGCACGCGCCCGCGCGGCACGCCGCCCAGGCCGAGCCGGTCGAAGATGATCTTGTCCGCTCCGGCCAGCAGCCGCAGCAGGGTGGACTTGCCCGCACCGTTCTCGCCGATCAGCCCGATCCGGTGGCCGGGTGCGGCGGTGAGCGAGACGCCGTCGAGCACGCGCCGCGCGCCCAGCGTCCGTACGAGATCGCGGGCGAGCAGCACGTCACTCACCGGCGGGCCCTCCGGTCTCCAGCAGCCGCCCTTCGGACAGCTCCAGCCAGCGCTCCACCTTGATCTCCGCAAGGAACCGCTCGTCGTGGCTGACCACCACGAACGCCCCCTCGTACGCCCCGAGCGCGCTCTCCAGCTGCCCCACGCTGACCAGGTCGAGGTTGTTGGTCGGCTCGTCGAGCAGCAGGAGCTGCGGCGCCGGCTCCGCGCACAACACGCAGGCCAGCGTGGCGCGCAGGCGTTCGCCGCCGGACAGCACGCCCACCGGCAGGTGCGCCCGCGGCCCGCGGAACAGGAAGCGGGCCAGCAGGTTCATCCGGTCCGCGGCCGGCATGCCAGGAGCGAACGCGGCCAGGTTCTCGGCCACGGTGCGCTCGACGTCGAGCAGGTCGAGCCGCTGCGACAGGTAGGCGACCCGGCCGTCGGCCCGGCCGGTCGTACCACCGTCCGGCTCCAGGTCGCCGCTGATCAGGCGCAGCAAGGTCGACTTGCCCGCGCCGTTGGGGCCGGTCAGCGCGATGCGCTCGGGCCCGCGGACGGTCAGGTCGATACCCGGCGCGGCGAACAGGCCGCGCGCTTGCAGGCGTTCGCCGTGGAAGACGGTACGCCCGGCGGGCACGTTGGTCCCCGGCAGCTCCAGCGCGATCCTCTGGTCGTCGCGCAGCGCCCGCCCGGCCTCGTCCAGCCTGGCCTTGGCGTCGCTGACGCGGGCTGCGTGCACCTGACCCGCCCGCCCGGCCGACTCCTGCGCGCCGCGCTTCATGTTCCCGGCGAAGATCCGTGGCAGCCCGGCGTTCTTGAGATTGCGGGCGGCGTTGCCGGCCCGGCGTTCGGCGCGCTCGCGCGCCTGCTGCATCTCCCGCTTCTCGCGCTTGAGCTCCTGCTCGGCGCTGCGCACGTCACGTTCGGCGGCCTCCTGCTCGGTACGCACGGCTTCCTCGTACGTGGTGAAGCCGCCGCCGTAGAAGCGGAGCTCGCCGCGGTCGAGCTCGGCGATGCGGTCCATGCGGTCGAGCAGGGCCCGGTCGTGGCTGACCAGGAGCAGGCAGCCGCTCCAGTCGCCGAGCACGTCGTGGAGCCGGCGGCGGGCGCCGAGGTCGAGGTTGTTCGTCGGCTCGTCGAGCAGCAGCACGTCGGGTCGCTTGAGGAGCTGCGCGGCCAGGCCGAGCGAGACGACCTGGCCGCCGCTCAGCGTGCCCAGCGTGCGGCCGAACGCGAGGTCGCCGAGCCCGAGCCGGTCGAGCTGGGCACGGGTGCGCTCCTCGACGTCCCAGTCGTTGCCGATGGTGGTGAAGTGCTCCTCGCTCGCGTCGCCCGACTCGATGGCGTCCAGCGCGGCGATCACGGGGGCGATGCCGAGGACCTCGGCCACGGTCAGGTCGCCGGTGAGGGGCAAGCTCTGCGGCAGGTAGCCGAGCACGCCCTCGACGGTGACACTCCCGCCGGCGGGGCGATGCTCACCGGCGATCAGCTTGAGCAGCGTGCTCTTGCCCGCCCCGTTCGGGGCGACGAGCCCGGTACGGCCGCCGCCCACGCTGAAGGACAGGTCGTGGAAGACCGGGGTGTCGTCGGGCCAGGAAAAGGACAGATGGGAGCAGACGATGAACGCATCAGACATGCGAGAAGACCTCGTAGGAGAACACGGGCGCGCCGAAGCCGCCCGGCGAAAGGACAGGGATTCGGGGAACGACGACCGAGGCCACGTCGGCGGCGGTCATGTGCGCCTGCCCGGGCCGGTCAACCTCCGGTATCACCCGGAGATGTCGTCGTCACCTGCCATGTCTGGTCTCCTACCTCTCAAGCGTCTTTTACCTTAGCAGCGCATGGATCAGCGCGTGCCTGCCGCCTGCCCCGCGGCGTCAGTCGTCCGCGCCGGACACGTCCTGGCGGACGAACAGGTTCAGGTCCCGTTCCGCCCACAGTTCCTCCTCCAGATGGTGGTCTCGCCATTGCTCTGGGGGGTCGGCCAGCCAGTCGTGGCCGAAGATGGCGTACGGACGGTCCGCGCGCACGCGCTCCAACTCGTCCTGGCCCAGATAATCCATCAACGGCCGCCACAACTGTCCGTCCGCCACGACCAGGTACGAGGCCGCCAACCCCGGTTCGTGCAGCCAGCCGCGCATCGTCCATGCCTGGAACACGTCCGTGATGGGAGACGGCTCGGCTTCGAAGCCTGGGCAGATCAGATGCCGCGTGATCGCGATGTGCGCCCTGGGGGGCACAGCCATGCGCCGACTTACGTCGTGCCAGATCTCCCCCACGACAGGGTCGCCCTCCAGTTCTTCCTTCTCCGGCGTCCGCAGGGTCAACCGGCTCATGAAAGCACGCAGGCGGTTGCTCTTGCGGCACCGGAGCAGGGAGAACGCCCCCGGCTGACGGTTCAGCCAGAACCGGACGGACGCGGCCGTGAACTCGCCGTGGCTCTCGCGCGCCATGGTGACGAGTTCATCGTGGTCGGCGGGGGTCGCCCCAGACGCCCGCGCATCTTCCTCGCCCACCTTCGAGACGTACCGGCACACGACCCCGCCGCGCCGGCGCAGATGACCGATGGTCCGCATGACCGCCACGCACGCGTGCGGGTCGCGGGCGTCGCGCAGCAACTCGCCCATGACGTAATGGCGAATCCGCCGGTGCATCCGCTCATAGCCGACGGGGTCCCGCCACCGCAGGTGATAGTCGAGGACTTCGCGCAGCACACCGTTGACATCGAGGCCGTGGGCGGCGGTTTCGACACACGGTTGCGCTCGGAGCCAGTCGAACAGTTCCGCTGCCTGACCGCCCGGCACCACCGCCCTGAGGAGATCCTCGGTGGTGTGGCGGGCATGCGCGCACACGTACAGCGCCCATCGGTGCGCATCCGTCGGCACGCTACCGGCCAGGAGCGCGAGCACGTTGTCGGCCACGTACCGTACGGCATCACGGCGCGACGGCTGTCCCGTGGCCGACATGCTCCTGCCGACCTCCGCGGCGAGCGACAGGGCAAAGGGGTGGCCTGCGGCAAAGTCCACGATGGACCTCCGGAGGCCGGGGTCTACGCCGCGGGCTTCGACCAGCGCGGTGGACTCCCGGACGGTGAGGGCTTCGAGGTGCCGGATCACGATCGTCCCGGACCAGACCGGATCAGTGAGCCAGGCGGCGCTCGGCCCGGTCCGGCCCGCCACCACGATGATCGCGTTGCCGGGCAGCTTGCGGAGGTACTCATCGCGCAGCCACGGTTCGAGGTGTCCCAGCTCCTCGAAGGAGTCGATGAGGAGAACCGGGCCGGAGACGCCGGAGAGCTCGTCCGCGAATCGCTCGAGGCGTTCGCGCGCTTCCGCGGTCGCCGAGCCGTGGAGGTGCCATACCTGCCGGCCCGCGGCGGTCGCGTCGCCGGCGAGTTCACACAGCAGCGTGGACTTGCCGATGCCGGCGGGTCCGCGGACGAAGAGAAGACCCAGACGTTCACCACGGCTCCTTCTCAGCAGGCCCTGGAAGGCGGCGCGTTCCGTGCCCCTGCCGACGAACTGCCCATCGGAAGCCCGCTCCGGCTTCGTGCCCACTGGCAACTCGGACTCCTGTGGGGAGCGTGCGGCGGGCCGCTCGGCCCATGGGGCGGGAGCGAACTCGTCGTCGTGGTCTGCGTCGGCCCGGAGGATCTTGTCGTGCATCGCCCGTAGCCGCGGTCCCGGGCTGACGCCCAGTTCCTTGCCCAGCAGGTCATAGACCGTCCGGTAGATCTCGAGCGCCTCTGCCCGCCTGCCGCTGCGGTACAGGGCGAGGAGATAGATCTCGTACAACGGCTCTTCGAGTCGGTTCTGCTCGATGAGGAGCGGGACCTCGGCCACCACCTCGGTGTGCTCGCCCAGTTCCAGGCGGAGCTGTAGCAACTCCTGGGTGGCGATCAGCTTCAGTCGTTCCAGCCGGAACCGCTCACGTTCGGCGGCCTCGCCCGGGACCCCTGCCAGCGCCGTGCCTGTCCAGAGGCCGAGCGCCTGCACCAAACGATTCGCGGCCACCGAGATCTGCCCGCTCGCATGCTCCTGCCCGGCGGTTTCGAGCAGATCGGCGAACTCGGTGGCGTCCAGCGCGAACAGCGACGGGTCCAGCATGTAGCCCCCGGACTGAGAGATGATCGCCGAGCCCAGTCCGTGCTCGGACAGCAGCCGCCGGATACGGGAGATGTAGGTCCGTATGACGGCTTCCCCGGTGGACGGTGCCCGCTCGCCCCACAGGCCGTCGACCAGCTCACCGATCCGCACGAAGCTGCCGCTGTTGGCCAGTAGCAACATCAGGACGGCCTGTTGTTGCGGTGCGCCGAGATCCAGCCGCGTCTCACCGCAATGGAGACCGGGCGGTCCTAGAACGGTGAACCTGCAGGGAGCCGAGACGACGTACGGCTGTCCGATCACGATCAGGGGTGCTTTCCTTGCGAGAGTGCACGGCGGCCGACCCGTCGTACGGGCCTGCGGTAGGACATCCCAAGAAGGTAGTTTCGCCCGGACCGCCTTCGCGAGCGTCACGTGACGCTGTGCGTGTACGTCATTCCGGGGCCGGCATGGCCGCGTCCCGGAACGGACGTGCTGGAAAACGTACAAACCACCGCTGAGCCGGACAACGTCTCAACAGTCCCGACGCAGCGTCAGTAGGGTCGGTCAGAGACGCCCGGGCACTGCTTCGGGGCATCGGTGACAGGTCGCGGCACTACGCGAGAGTGTGGGGGAACCTCGATGGCCGGGGTGAGCTTTGGGTTGTTGGGTCCGATCAGGGTCTGGAGCGGTGGGGAAGATCTGGAGGTCGGGTCTCCGCAACAGCGGGGAGTGCTGGCCTTGCTGCTCCTGAGCGAGGGGCGTCAAATCACGCTCGACGAGATCGTGAGCGCGTTGTGGGGCCGCGAGGCGCCGCGCAGCGCCGTCGTGAGCACCCGTACCTACGTCTCCCGTCTGCGCCGGGTGCTGATCGCCGTCGGTGCCGGCGGGCTGGGCACCGAGGCGGAGATCAGGTCGGCGGGCGGCGGCTACCAGCTGGTTGTGGACCCCGGGGCGGTCGACGTGACGGTGTTCCGGCAGACTACGGCCGCCGCGCGGGAGGCCCGCGAGCGGGGGGAGGTCGCAAAGGCCTCCCGGCTGCTGCGCGGCGCCCTGGCACTATGGCGCGGACCGGCCTTCGAGGGGCTGAGCGGAGCCTTCTTCGAGGGCCGCCGCGCCTGGCTGGAGCAGCTGCGCGCGTCAGCCATGGAGGAGTGCTGGGCACTCGACATCGCGCAGGGCGACTGTGGCGAGGCGATCGCCGAGCTGATACTCGCGACGGCGGCGGAGCCTTATCGCGAGCGGTTGTGGGAGTTGCTGATGTGGGCCCTCGACCGCGACGGCCGCCGCGCGGAGGCTCTGTCGGCCTATCACCGGATCGCCCGGTTGCTGGACGATGACCTGGGACTGGAGCCCGGTCCTGGCCTGCGGAGGCTGTACATCCGGATCAGGACGGCGGCCGACGCCTCACTCGTCTGAGCCACTCCATGGGCCGCACCTGTCCGCCAAGGACGCCGTAGGCAGCGGCAGAAAGCCCCTATCGGGAAGAAGACCTTTCCCCAAGGGTCTTGAGCATCCGCGCGAGATCGGCCCGGGAGCTCACCCCGAGCTTGGGGAAGATCCGGTGCAGATGGGTGCTGACGGTCCGGTGAGAAAGGTACAGCCGTTGTCCGATCTCCCGGTTCGTCAGCCCCTCGGCGACCAGCTGCGCGATGTTCAGCTCGTGCGGGGTGAGCTTTTCCCGCGCGTCCGGGTCCCGGTTCGGGCTCGACTCCCCCGCGCCGCGCAGCTCCCGTCGTGCGCGCTCGCCCCATGCGGCCATACCGAGCGCGTCGAAGGTCTCCCTGGCCGTGCGCAGGTGCGACCGAGATTCCGCGGCCCGGCGCTGCCGCCGCAACCATTCGCCGAACGCCAGATGGAGGCGTCCGCGTTCAGCGGGCCATCCGGTCAGGTCTGCCCGCAGCGCGGCCGTGAACAGCTTTTCCGCCTCCTCGTTTGGGGCCAGCCCGGCGCGCGCGTAGCGCAGCCCGATGTGCAGTGCCGGTGACGGCGTCAATGCGGCCAGCGGCTCCAGGCCGTGCAGGATGTCCCGCATGGTGTCGGTCCGCCCGGCACGCACGGCGGCCTCGGTGAGCTCCGCGAGGCAGTATGCGCGGAGGGCCAGCTGATAGGCGGGGTCCGCGGGATCGAGAATCCTGCTCAGGGCGGCGAACGCGTCGTCGAAACGTTCCTCGCTCAAGGCCGCGAGCCCGCGCGTGAGCTGGACCGTTGCCAGGACGGGCCGGGCTCCGGCGGGGAGCGCGACCCGTTCGGCCTCGTCAGCGAGTGTTCTGGCCTGCCCGTGGTCGCCCCTCAGCGCGGCGATCTCGGCCTGGACGGCTGTGGCCAGCCCGTACATGAATGGCTGCACGGTTTCCTGGGCGAGCTTGGCGGCCTCTGCCGCGATCGGGACGGCCGTGGCCAGGTCACCGAGCCGGGCCCGGCTCCACGCCTGAACGGCCAGCACCCGGGGAAGCAACCCGAGCCGACCCTGAGCACGCAGGCCGGGCGCGGCCGCCGCGGAGAAGCGGGCAGCCAGGTCGAACGCCCCGACCTGCAGTGCCGCGCTGCCCAGGTAGCGATCGATCTCGGGGGCGGCACCTGCCGCGCCGGCCAGTTCGCGCAGCAGGTCGAGCGCGATGCCGCCCCGCTCGAACGGCGCGACGTACGCGGCGACCGCGACCATGCGCGGGTCGTCAGCAGGAACGGGCAGCCGGTCGGCCACGCTCAGCAGCGAGCGGCGCGCGGCCGGACCCGGTTCGGACCAGAAGCAGCGCATAGCGGCGCCCCACAGGATCCGTACGGCCGGCTCCACCTCCCCGTCGGCGGCCACCGACAAGGCCAGCTCGGCCAGCTCTGACACGCGGGAGACGTCCTCGCGTACCCCGTCCTCGAAGCCGCTGAGCAGCCAGGCGGCAGTGGCGCGCCGGCGCGGCGAGAGTTCGAGGACGTGTGCGTCGTGCACCAGACGCTCGGCCGTGGCGCGGCTGCCGGATTCGACCGCGAGCTCGGCCGCTCTCAACAACCTGCGCGCCTTCCGGTCCTGCCCCTCACTCAGCCGGGCCGCCTGTTCCAGCGCCGCGATCGCGGCGGCGACCCCGCCCCGGTGCCGGGCCCGGTCCGCCGCGCAGTCCAGCTCCGCCGCCACGCCCTCGTCGGCTCCCGCCGTCGCCGCGGCCCGGTGCCAGGCCCGCCGGTCCGGCTGTTCGTGCAGCGTCTCGGCGAGAGCCAGGTGGGCCTGCCGGCGTTCGGCGAGCGTCGAAGCCGCCGCGATGGCCGACCGCATCAGGGGATGTCGGAACGTCACCGTGCCGATGGCGAGCTCGATCAACCGGACGTCGGAGGCCGGTGCGAGGATCTCCGGCTCGGCCGTCGACCCCAGGATCAGGCCCGTGGCCGCGAGCGTATCGGAAACCGAATCGCTCTGGTTGAGCGCCGCGACCAGCAGGGCGGTGCGGGCCGGAGCCGGCAGGGCGGCTACCCGGGCTGTGAACGCGCGTTCAAGACGCTCGCTCAGCGGCAACACCGGCCCCAGCCCGCCCAGGCGATCGTTCAGCGACAGCAGCGGGCCTGGGCCGCTGTGGTCTCCGATGACCGCCGGCAGCTCGGTCAGCGCCAGCGGGTTCCCGGCGGCCACCTCCAGCAGCCGCGCCCGCACCGCTGGGGTGAGGTCGGGGGCGATCGAGTCCAGGAGCTCGGCGGCGACCTCGTCGGAGAGCCGGGCAACGGACATCGGGGACAGCCCGGCGTCCTGCATGTGCCAGCGCTCGCCTTCCCTGAGCGTCGCGACCATGACGATGGGCTCGGACTCGATCCGGCGCGCCATGAAGGCGAGGACGTCGGCGCTGGCGCGATCGAGCCAGTGCACGTCCTCGGCGACGACCAGCAGCGGCCGGACGGCGGCCGCCTCGGCCAGCAGGGTCAGCGTGGCCAGGCCGACAAGGTAGGCGCTGGGCTCGGCCGCTTCGGCGAGGCCCAACGCGCTACGCAGGGCGTCACACTGCGGGGCCGGCAGCGCACCCACGCCTGCTTGGATCGGGTACAGCAGTTGGTGCAACCCGGCGTAAGCGAGGTTCTGCTCGGCCTCCACACCGGTCGTCGTCAGCACGCGCAGGCCTGCGACCGACGCCGCGGAGACGGCCTCCGCCACGAGCGCGGACTTCCCGATGCCGGCCTCCCCCCGAATGAGAACGCCGCTGCCGTCTCCGGGGTCGTCAATGAGCTTGGCCAGGGCCTTCAGCTCGGCTTCCCGTCCGAAAAGCGGCATGGTGCGGCACTCCTACCCTCGGGGCCCCCGGCTGTCTCTCCCCCCAGCCGTGGCCGAGTTCTGGGCTGGCGGACCTACTGGCGTGACCTTTCAGTCAGGGTGCGGCTGCTTCTGATCGCCGCTCGCCGATGATCGCCCCGCTGGATGTGCACTGCAGCTAGTATGGACTAGCAAGTCCAGTCAGGAGGGCGGTCATGCGCACTCTGACCCGCAAGGGGGCCGCGACGCGGCAGCGCATTCTCGAGGGCGCGGCGGCGCACATCCGCGAGCACGGCGTGGCCGACATGACACTCGACGACGTGCTGGCCAGGACGGCGACGAGCAAAAGCCAGCTCTTCCACTACTTCCCGGACGGCCGGGAGGAGCTGCTGCTGGCCGTGGCCCGCTTCGAGGCCGACCGGGTGCTGGAGGACCAGAGGCCCCAGCTCGGCGACCTCACCTCCTGGCCCGCCTGGCAGTCGTGGCGGGACAAGGTCGTCGACCGCTACCGCAGGCAGGGCCGCCTGTGCCCGCTCAACTCCGTCACGTCACAGCTGGGCAGCCGCACGCCCGGCGCACAGGCCGTGGTCACCGAGCTGATGCACCGCTGGCAGGCCGAGATCGCCACCGGCGTGCGGCACATGCAGGACGCCGGCGAGATCGACCCGGGCCTCGACCCCGACCGCGCGGCGGCCGCCCTGCTCGCCGGCATCCAGGGCGGCGTACTGATCCAGATGTCCACCGGCGAGACCGATCATCTGGAAGCCGCCCTGGACATGGGCATCGCCCACCTGCGCGCCAGCAAGCTCGCGTCGCCTTGACGGAGGGCTCATTCCCCCGTCAACCAGGCTTTTTGGACTTGACAGTCCATTTTTAGTTGCGCAAGCTGACGAGTGTCCATCGCGACATCCTCGAATCTGCTTGCGAACGGAGTGGCACCCTCATGTCCTTGGACCACTACTACCTGCTCGGACGTTCCGGGCTGCGCGTCAGCCGGCTGGCACTGGGCACGATGAATTTCGGCACCGGCGGTTTCCATGCCGCGTACGGCAAGACCGAGGAGGAGGCCCGCCCGATCTTCCGCAGCTATCTCGAAGCGGGCGGGAACTTCATCGACACCGCGGATTTCTACACCGCCGGCGAGAGCGAGACCATCCTCGGCAACCTCATCGCGGAAGCCAAGGTGCGCGACAGGGTGGTGCTCACCACCAAGTTCACCAACAGCGTCGCGCCCGGTGATCCGAACGCGGGGGGCAACGGCCGCAAGCACATGATCAGAGCGGTCGAGACGTCACTGCGCCGCCTGCGCACCGACTACATCGACCTGTTCCTGCTGCACACCTGGGACCGGATCACCCCCGTCGAGGAGGTCATGCGGACCTTCGACGACCTCACCAGGGCCGGAAAGATCCGCTACGCGGGCCTGTCCGACGTGCCCAGCTGGTACGCGGCGCGGGCCCAGACCCTTGCCGAGGCCCACTCCCTCGTACCGGCGGTCAGCCTGCAACTGCCCTACTCCCTCATCGACCGGACGATCGAGCTGGAGCACGTCGCCATGGCACAGAGCCTGGGACTCGGGATCACCGCATGGAGCCCGCTCGGCAGTGGCTTCCTCACCGGCAAGTACCGGAGTGCCGACCAGGGCTTGGCCGGAGACGGCCGGCTCAGCGGCGCGGGCTCCCCCGGGCGCTCGTGGACGGAGCGGGACTGGCGGCTGCTGGCGGCGGTCGAGAGCGTCGCCGACAAGCTCGGCGTGACGATGGCCCAGGTCGCGCTCAACTGGGTCGCCACCCGGCCCGGTGTCGCCTCGGCGATCGTCGGAGCGAGCAACGCGGACCAGCTCGACGCCAACATGGCGGCCCTCGACTTCGAACTGCCGGCCGAGCTGCGCGCCGAGCTCGACGAGGCCAGCTCCGTGCCGCCCCTGTCGGTCTACCAGATGTTCACGCCGGACTATCAGAGCTGGCTGGTCAGTCCGGGCGTCAAAGTCGGGGACAAGCCGGCCGGGTACGCCCCCGCCGTACGGAACTGGGCATCCGAACGCAGCGCCTGACGGACGTCGCACGCCGTGCATGCAGCGGCCCCGGCTGCCCACACCGCCGCGTATACGCGTCGTCAACGTTTCGCATGCAGGCGGCTCCTATGGTCATGCGCCATGTCGAGTCACCCGATATCTCTCGAACCGCCGGGGACACCGGCAATTCCGGATGTCCCCACCCCCGTGACACGGGAGGACGGTGGCGGTGTCCTGGAACTGCTCGAACGCATCGGATCCATCGTCGTGCCGATCGCGGTGGCGCTCTACGCGCTCCTCTACATCGGCATCGAGCAGATGTATGCCGTCTTCGGTGTCAACCCGCAGCAGGTGGGCGTCGATCAGGCGGTGCTGCTCGGCCGTATGACGAGCACCCTGGTTCCGCTCCTGTTGGTCGCCCTCCCGCTGCTCGGCGTCGTCGTCGGCCTGGGCTGGCTGGTCGACAGGACGTGCCGGGGTGCGGTGAGCCGGCTCGTACGGAGTATCAGGGAGCGGCCTTGGCTCGCCGCGGCGCTGGCGGCGCTGTGGTGTGGGGCGACGTACTGGGGCATTCTTCGCCTTTTCGGAGAGCCGGATCTGTTCTTCATGGTGATTGTCGCCGTGGGGCTCGGCGTGCTGGCCTTCCTGATTCCGTTTCGGCTGTTGCGTCGCAAGCCGGTTGGGTTCGCCGGGACGAAGGTGATCGTCGGCGGCATGACCGGGGTCGGCCTGGGCTTCCTGCTCATCCTGGGGCTCGTCGAGGGCGCGATAAGCGCTGAGGACGACAAGCCACTTGGAGACCACCAACCTCGGTCAGATCGAGCTCGATCCCGAGCGTGAGGCGGGCTTCACCTGCGGCGGACTGGCGCAGCAGAACAACCCATAACACCGTACGCAAGGGAGACACATGAACACCGCCGTCACGACCCAGACCCCGCTGTCGCCGGGCACACACACTGTCAACCTCGGGCGCGTCGCCCAGCGCTACCACGTCGCCGGGACCGGGCCCGTCTGCCTGGCCCACCCGGGCGGCCCGGGGCTGTCGTGGGAGTACCTGCGGATGCCGGCGGCTGAGGAGCACCTGACCATGGTGTACGTCGAGCCGATCGGGACGGGCGCCTCCGGTCGGCTGCCGGCGCATCCGCACGGCTACACGCGCGAACGCTACGCGCAGGCCCTGGACGGGCTGATCCGGCACCTCGGCGTCGCCCGCGTCCACCTGCTCGGCCACTCACACGGCGGCTTCGTCGCGCAGCACTACGCCTTGACGCGCCCCGACCGGCTCGCCGGCGTCGTCCTGTACGACAGCGCGCCGGTGACCGGCCCCGAGCACTTCGCCGAGTCGGCACGCAACATGGAGGCGTTCGCGCGGCGCAACGCGGGCAGGCCAGGGCTGCGGGACGTCCTCGACGCGTGGGAGTCGCTGGGCGGGCTCGCGGACGACGAGGCGGTCACCCGGGCCGCCCGCGGGCTGCTGCCCGCCTACCTCGCCGACTACTGGGACCATCAGGAAGAGTACGCGCCGCTGTTTTCGGTGACAGGCACCTACATCTCCGGCCTGGACGACCAACTCGTCCCGGATGCCATCGACGACCGGGCGATGCTCGGCTCGTTCGACGTACCGGCGCTGGTCATCGCCGGCCGCCACGACGTCATCTGCGGTCCGCACTGGGCAGGGGAGCTGGCCGACGGGATTCCCCGCGCCGAGCTGGTCCTGCTGGAGAACAGCGGCCATCTCGGTCACGTGGAGGAACCGGACGCCTTCGCCCGTGCCGTGACGGCCTTCGTGGCGGGAAGTGCCCGTGGCCACTCCTGAGCGGCCCTGCCATGGCGTGTATACGCGTCGTCAACCGTTCGTCTACAGCGCTTCGCGGCCAAGGGCTCGGGCCTGTCGGCCATACCTGAAGGAGTGAGGGAAGCGTGGAGTCGCTCGTCTCGACAATGGTGGGCCGGGATGACGTCCAAGGGGAACTGTCCGCGTTCATGACGGACACCGGGGGGCACGCTCTCATCCTCAGAGGCGAGACCGGGGTCGGCAAGAGCACTCTCCTCGACCATGTGGCCGGCCTCGCGGCCTCGGAGAGCCACCGGGTGATCCGCGCCGCCGGCGTCGAGGCGGAGGCGGAGCTGCCCTTCGCCGGCCTGCACCAGCTGCTGTACTCGCTGCTGCCCCGCTCGGCCGGGCTCGACGAAGGACACCGTGCCCTCTTCGACGTCGTCTTCGGGCTGCGCGAGGGCAAGGCGCCGTCGGTCATGACCCTCGGCATCGCCGTCCTCGACCTGCTGTCTCTGTCGGCGTCGGAGAAACCACTGCTGCTGTTGCTCGACGACGGTCAGTGGATGGACGCCTCCAGCGCCGAGGTGTGCGGGTTCGTGGGGCGCCGGCTCACCGGCAGCTCCGTGAAAATGCTCATCGCCGTACGGTCCGACGTCGGCTCGCGGTTCGACACGGCCGCGCTTCCAGAGCTCCCCGTGGCGGCCCTGCCGGAGAAGGCCGCCGAGCAACTGCTGGACCTGCGCCATCCGCAGCTCGACACGCAGACCCGGCGCATCGTCATGGAGCACGCCATGGGCAACCCCTTGGCGCTTCTGGAGCTGCCCGCCTACGTGAACGGCGGCCACACTGGCCACACGGGCGAGGAACTCCTGGGCTTCGGCAACATCCCGCTGTCGCGCCGTCTGCAGCATGTCTACGGCATCCGCATCGAACGCCTGCCCGGTCCCGTACGCGAAGAACTGCTCCGCGGCGCCCTCGACGGCGTCGGGGCGGGACCGGGCGGCAACAACGCTCCCGGCGCCCGCTACCGCATGCGCGAGGCCGACGAAGCGGTCGCGGCGGGCCTCCTGGACACCGACCCCGCCACCGGCGACCTCGTCTTCCGGCACCCGCTGATCCGCACCACCGTCGTGCAGCTGGCGACCCCCAACCAGCGGCGCGCGGCACACGCCGAGCTCGCGGGGGTGCATCGCCACGACGTCGAGCGGCGGGCCCGCCACCTGGCGGCCTCGGTCGTGGATCCCGACGAGGAGGTGGCAGCCGCGCTGGAGGCCGCGGCCGACTCGGCGACCCGGCGCGGCGGCGCGATCGCCGCCGTGGCCTGGCTGACCCGCGCGGCGGAGCTGAGCGAGACCCCCGCCGACCGCTCCAGGCGGCTCGGCGACGCAGCATTCATCGCCGGACATGCCGCGCTCCTGGACCAGGCGCAGAAACTCGTCCGCTCGGACCTGCCGCCGGGGGCGAGCGAGTCCCCCGCCACGGTCGTCACCTCCGCCTACGTAGCCCTGTACGAAGACGGCGATGTACGCTCCGCGCATCGCCACGTCGCTGCGGCGATCGAGACCCTGCGAAAAGACAACACGCACGAGCCCGCCGAAGTACTTACTCGGCTGGTGAACGTGCTGCTGGCCATCAGCCAGTACGCCGGCGACGCCGCGCTTTGGGACCGCACCGAGCAGCTCATGGACTCTCTGGGGGACCGAGTCGACACACGCTCGGCGATCTACCGCGACGCGTGGAGCGACGTCGTCCGTCACGGCGCGGGCGCGCACGAGCGCGTCGAGCGAGCCTTCGCCGGTGTCTCGGAGCTGGAACCGTGGGACGTCTCGCGCCTGGCCGTCGCCGCCTACCATGTGGACACGCTGAGCCAGTACCGCCCCTACCTGCAGCGGGCCGTCGACCGTGAGGTGAAGACCGGCGCCGTGGCCACCGGCATGACCATGCTGCACCTGATCATGCTCGACCAGCTGGCCGCCGGCGAGTGGGACGACGCCGAACGTACGGGACAACGCGCGCTGGAGCTGACCACGTCCCACGGAAACGCGCTGTTCACCCACCACACCCGCGCTTACCTGGGGCTTCTTGCCGCCATGCGCGGCCAGGTCGAACGGGCCAGGGAGTCGCAGGCCGTCCTGGACGCCTGGGCCCGCCCGCGCGGCGTGGGATTCCTGACCCAGATCGCCGACGCCATCGGCACGGCGGCGGCGCTGAGCGAGGGTGACTACGAAGCCGCCTACCTGTACGCCATCGGCATCACGCCGCCCGGATCGTTCGAACGCTATGCCCACCAGGCCTCACGCACGCTGCTCGACCTGGTCGAGGCCGCCGTGCACACCGGGCGTCTGGAGCAGGCCCGCCGGCACGCCCAGGCCGCCTCCGACGCCGGCCTGCCCGGCGTCTCCCCCCGGCTGGCTCTCATCACGTACGGCGCCCTGGCGATGACGGCCGCCGACGAGAAGGAGGCCGAGGACATGTACGCCCGGGCCGAGGCCCACCCGGCCGGAGCCGGCTTCCCGTTCGAGCTGGCGCGCATCCGCCTGGCCCACGGCGTCCGGCTCAGGCACACCCAGGGGCCCAAGGCCGCACGGCCTGTCCTGGTCCGTGCCACCGAGTCCTTCGAACGGCTCGGCGCCAAGAGCTGGGCCGAACGCGCCCAGGCCGAGCTGCGCGCCTCAGGGACGCCCGCCCGCGCCTCGCTGTCATACCTGACCGCGCTGACCTGGCAGGAACGCCGCATCGCCGAGCTGGCCGCAAGCGGGCTGACGAACAAGGAGATCGGCGAACGCATGCACCTGTCCCCGCGCACCGTCAGCTCCCATCTCTACCGAGTCTTCCCGAAACTGGGCATCACCTCGCGTGCCGCGCTGCGCGACGCTCTGGGCAAGGCCGGCGACGGCAGCGACGTCTGAACTCTCTTCACCACTTCGACGGGTCGGCGCGCACCCCTCGCTCGGCGAGCCAGACCAGCACGTAGTCGGCGACCGCCCGCCAGCCGCTGTCGACGACCAGCGAATGGGCCCGGTCCGGGAACTGTTTGAAGCTGCTGGTGGCCGTCGAGTCGCCGTACAACTTATATACGGTCCGGGTGACGTGGTCGGGCACCAGCCGGTCCTCCTGCCCCGAGATCAGCAGCAGCGGGCCGCGGCCGGTGTTGCCGTGGTCCACGACCGCCCGCGGGTGCCGTACGGCGCCGCCGTGTCCCAGCTCGGCCAGCAGCCGGCGTGACCCGGGGACGACGTGGCGCTCGAACAGCTCGGCCGACTCCTGCTCGGTGACCGCGTTGGCGAACAGCCGCCGGAACCTCCCGGCGTCCATCGACACCGGCCACGACTCCCCGGGCGCCGGGGCGGTCGCGTGATCGACCGGGGCGGGGGCGATGGCGACCGCGGCACGGCCGGCGTTCGTGCCGAGGAGGTGCTGCGCGATGAGCCCGCCCACCGAGTGGCCGACGATCACGGGCGGGGTTTCGAAGGAACGGACGATGCGCGCGTAGTGATCCGTGAGCGCGTCGAGCCCCAGCTCGTGGAGCGTCTCGGGACGCCGGCGGGCCTCGCCCACCGTGGCGGGTTCTCCCGGCCAGCCCGGCGCGCAGACGGCGAACCCGAAACTGGAGAAGCGCTCGTTCCATGACTCCCACGACGACGCGTGGAGCCACGCGCCATGGATGAAGACGACGGGTGTGGGGTTCACGGATCCTCCGGAGGGGCTCAGGACCAGGTCTGATCAAGGATCGTCTGGATGCGCCTGGTCGGGAACAGTCGAATGACCTAATGTTCTTGTCCGCCTTGCGTCGCTGGTCCCGACGTGGTCTGCCGTGGCGGCCTGCTCCGGGTGAGGGTCTCGTCTGGCCGACGCGGCTGCCGTTCGCCGTGTCTCACCGTCATCTGACTGATGTGTCGGAACCCCCTGCCCGAAACAGTAAGAAATGCCGCATTCCTTGTGACACGACACGGAGGACTCCACATGATCAACAGGCGCACCTTCGGCAAGGCCGTCGGTTTGGCCACCGGCGCGACCGTCGCCTCGCTGGCGGGCTTGCAGGCCTTCCCGCCCGCCTCCGCCACCACGCGCGGGGCGGCCCCGAGGTTGCCGGCGGTCACGCCCGGCACGCACACGTCCTTCGCCTCGCTGAAGCAGGTCAGGGCCGGGCTGCTGGACATCGGTTACGCCGAGGCCGGCCCGGCCCGCGGGCCCGTGGTCATCTGCCTGCACGGCTGGCCGTACGACATCCACAGCTTCGTCGACGTCGCTCCGCTGCTGGCGGCGCAGGGTTACCGGGTGATCGTTCCCTACCTGCGCGGTCACGGCACGACGCGGTTCCTGTCCTCGAAGACGTTCCGCAACGCCCAGCAGTCGGCGATCGCGCTCGACATCATCGCCCTGATGGACGCCCTCAAGATCGACAAGGCCGTGCTCGCCGGCTTCGACTGGGGGTCGAGGACCGCCGACATCATCGCGGCCCTGTGGCCGCAACGGTGCAAGGCTCTGGTGTCGGTGAGCGGCTACCTCATCACGAACCTCGAGGCCAACCTCGAGCCGCTGCCGCCGAAGGCGGAATACTCCTGGTGGTACCAGTACTACTTCGCCACCGAGCGGGGCCGGAAGGCCATGGAGAACAAGGACAAGCGCCACGACCTGACCCGGCTCGTCTGGGACACCGTCTCCCCGACGTGGGACTTCGACGACGCCACCTTCGACCGCACGGCCGCGGCCTTCGACAACCCCGACTACGCCGCCATCGTGATCCACAACTACCGGTGGCGGCTGAGCCTGGCCGACGGGGAGCGCCGTTACGACGGTCTGGAGAAGCGGCTCGCCACACGGCCGGCCATTAAGGTGCCGACCATCACCCTGGACGCCGAGCGCGACCCCTTCACGGCGCCGCCGGGCGACGGCTCGTCGTACCGCAACATGTTCACCGGCCCCTACGAACACCGCACCCTGGAGGGCATCGGCCACAACCTGCCGCAGGAAGCGCCCACGGCCTTCGCCCAGGCCGTCGTCGACGTGGACCACCTCTGACGAACGCGACGGCCAGCCCCACCACCTGCGATTCACCGATAGCCTGCCGGATGCGATCCGACAGGCTGTCGGTGCGTTTGTGGCCGTGTTGCAGCCGCGCCTCGGCTTCACGTGGCGCGCCCTCCGCGACCCGCTGAGTCGTCCAGACGCTGGTCCGCAAAGATGCACGAAGCCCTCCCTGCCGAACACGAGGGAGCCGTACATCCAGCCGAAAAGGCCCTCACTGCGCTGCGCCGCAGTGAGGGCCTTCGGCCTGCTCGAATCGAGCCCAGAGTGCCGTCAGACGGTCTGCGTCCGCGGCCGGCGGGCACGCCATGCCAGCAGCCCGGCCTGGATGATGAAGAACACACCGCCGCCAGTGGCATAGACGGACAGCACGTCGAGCGAGGCGTCGTCCCCGAGCGCCTGGATGTTGTAGAAGATGCCCACGAGGAACGACAGACCGCCCGCGATCAGCATCGGCCACTGCTTGCCCAGCTCCGAACCGCGCCGCAAGACCCCCACCAGCACCTGCGCCGCACCGGATACGACGGCCCAGGCACCGAACACGTGCAGCACCGCCGGCACCCCGCCCGCTCCCGCCAGGCCGACGCCGAGAGCGGCCAGGGCGCTGAGCAGCCCGTTGAACAGCGTCAGGCGACCCTCTGATCCGTCCGGGGACGCACGCAGGTCGATCAGCGACGACACCGCGTCGATCAGCGGATAGACGACCAGCAAGGTGATCGTGAGGGCGTCAATGGGGTCGTGCGCGAAGGCGAACGCCGCGGCCCACGCCACGGCCAGGACTCCACGGCCCAGGTACAGCTTCAGCAGGGAGGACGCTCCCGATGACCGAGTATTCGTGTTCATGATGGGTGGCCTCTCCAGGCGAGTGGATGGTTGTCAGCGTGGGACGGGGGCGCAGTAGTAGCTGCCGGCGTCGGCCGGGTCGCCGTAGCCGGTGTAGCGGGAGACGGACGGGTACAGGCACAGGTTCCGCGTGACCGTCTTGCCGGAGGCGTCCTTGATGGCGGCGCTCAGCGTCCGCGGGGCCTTGTCCTGCTCGACCCAGGCCGTCAGGGCGCCCAGGGCATCGGTGGGCACGGGGCCGGTGCTGGTGGCGTTGCCGCAATGGTCGACACCCGGCGCGAGGAACAGCCGGTAGAAGTCATCGACGCGATGCGAGCCGCCCATGGCCAACTCCACCCGCTCGCGGTAGTTCACGGTGCCCTGGGTGGGGATGAGCTGGTCGGCCTGGCCGTGCCAGGTGAGGAGCTTGCCGCCGGACCTGCGGAACGCCGACAGGTCGGGGTCGTCGGTGCCGATGATCGTGTCGTACTCGGCCTGGGACTGCTCGAACAGCTTGGCGAACTCGGCGTAGGTGATCGTCGAGAGGTCGTAGGAGGGCTGCCGCTTCAGCCACGTCGCGACCCAGGCGGCCGGGACCGGGAACGGCGCGCCCACCCGGGTGCCGTCCGGGCCGGGCTGGGTGCCGGCGAGGTCGAAGCCGGCTCCGATCGGGACGCCGGACCACAGCTTCCTGCCGGACGGGGTGCGGGGGCCGTCCCAGATCTTGCGTACGACGGCCGCGTCGGCCGCGGTGATGGTCTCCTGCTTGCCCTCGCACTCGACCGTCTTGCCGATGAGCCGGCGCGGGTCGAAGTCACACGTGGAGGGGTCGCCGATGAGCCCGTCGCGGGCGCCGTCGAGCGGGTCGCAGGCCTTGACGGCGGCCTGGTTGAACAGGTTGAGCTCGCAGGGGGCGGGGAAGGTGTTCTCCTCATTCATCACCACCTGCGGCCACAGGGTCGCGACCTCGAACTCGTCCCAGTTGATCGCCGGAGCGGTGGCCAGGATGCCGTCGTAGTCGCCGGGGTGGCGCTGGGCCTCCATGTAGCCCTGGCGGCCTCCGGTCGAGCAGCCGTTCCAGTACGAGTAGGAGGCGGGCTTGCCGTACACCTTGGCGATGACCTGCTTGGCGACGACCGTCATCTCGTGCTGTGAGCGGTCGGCGAAGTTCTTCAGCAACGCCGTGTTCACCTCGCCCGCGCTGGTCAGGGCCCAGGTGGTGTCCAGGTAGGTGCCGACGCCGGCGTCGGTGGTCGCGGCGGCGTAGCCGCTCTTGATCGCGCCGGCCAGGCCCGCGCCGTAGTCGCCGGCGGCGAAGGCGGTGCCGCCCAATGCCTGGAAACGGCCGGTCCAGCCTGTCTCAGGCAGCCAGACCCGCACCTTGGCGTGGTCGCCGACGCCAGGGTGAGTGAGCGTGACCGTGACCGCGCAGTGGGCCGGCACGCCGGGGATATCGGCGCCGGGCAGCGGCGTCACCGGCGGGACGTTCACGGTGCCCGCCTCCTGGCGCTGCGCCGTCACGGATTCCACCGTGGTGCCTGCCGGGGCGTTCACGGAGATGGACGAGCAGGTGAAGGGGGTGGCGACGGCCGCCGCGGCGCTGGTCGGCAGGCACATCGCCGCAGCCAGCGGCACACCGGCCGCAAGGATGATCAGAAAACGTTTCATGACGTTCCTCTCGCTGAAGTTCAGGTCGTCAGCTGTTGGGGTGCGTCTCACTGTCGTTCACGGCCGACACCCGGCACATCAGTCAGTTGACGGTCAGCGCCGGCGAGCCGCTCCGGGCACACGTCACACGCGCTGCGGCGCAGTCAGCGGGCCGCATACGGGGGCATGCGCGCAGCTCTCCGGCCCACGGCCGGGCGGTGCCGCCCGTGCTCACGTCACCGACTGAAGAGTTGATTGACTTAACGCGCCGAGGCGCGCACACGACCGCCACGCAAGGCCAGGTTGCCCGCCGACCAGCGCCGTTGTGCTGCCGAACGACGGTCCGGCCGACTCCCCGTGGCTGACCGTCAAGTGACCGATGTGGCCGCGGTCCTTCCCGGATGACAGTGATGGCGCCAGATTCACCACCTTGTCGGAAGCCTTTGAAAGGGGAATTTCGTGGTCAGCAGCAAGGGTGTACGCAGCCGGGGGCTCATGTGGAGCGCCCTGTCGACGGTCGCGATCGGTCTCCTGACCACCGCCGTCGCCACGCCCGTCCTCGCGGCGGACAAGCCCGCCAAGCCGACCATCGTGCTGGAGCACGGCGCCTTCGCCGACGCCTCCAGCTGGAACGCGGTGATCGAAGAGCTGCGCGCGGACGGCTACCCCGTCATCGCCGCGGCCAACCCGCTGCGTGGACCGGCCAACGACGCGGCCGCACTCCGCAGCGTCCTCGACCACGTCGCCGGACCCAAGATCCTCGTCGGGCACTCCTACGGCGGCTCGGTCATCAGCGTCGCCGGTGCGAACGACCCCCAGGTCAAAGCCCTCGTGTACGTCGCCGCCTTCCTTCCCGCCCCCGGCGAGACCGCCCTGGAGCTGACGAACAAGTACCCCGGCTCCACCCTCCCCGCCGCCCTCGACCCGACCCCCTTCACCCTCCCCGACGGCACCGCCGGAACCGACCTGTACATCAAGTCCGGCAAGTTCCATCGCCAGTTCGCCGCCGACGTACCGGCCGGCACCGCGGCCCTCATGGCCGCCACCCAGCGGCCCATCGCCCAGACCGCCCTGGAGGAGAAGACCGAGGCCGCCGCCTGGAAGGACAAACCCACCTGGGCCGTCATCACGACCCAGGACCTCAACATCCCCGCCGCGGTCCAGCGCTACATGGCCAAGCGCGCCCACGCGCACTCCGTCGAAGTACGCGCCTCCCACTCCGTCGCCGTCTCCCAGCCCAAGACCGTGGCCGGCGTCATCGAGAAGGCCGCACGCGCCACCCGATAGCCCCACGACGCGAAAGAAAGATCACGACCATGGACATGAAGCTCGAAGTCGTCGTCCTGCCCGTATCCGACGCCGACCGCGCCAAGGACTTCTACACCCGGCAGCTGGGCTTCCGCCTCGACGCGGACTTCCCCATCAACGACGGTTACCGGATCATTCAGGTCACTCCCCCCGGTTCGGCCTGCTCGATCATCTTCGGCGACGGCCTCACCGACGCCGAACCCGGCACGGCCCAGGGACTGCACCTGATCGTGTCCGACATCGAGCAGGCCCACAAAGAACTGGCCGGCCGCGGCGTCGACGTCACCGGCCCGTTCCACGACGCCACCGGCGCCTTCCACCAGGCCGGTGAGACCGGCCGCGTCATGGGCCTGCACCCGGAGCGTGCCAGCTACGGCTCCTTCGCCTCGTTCGCCGACCCCGACGGCAACCGCTGGTTCCTGCAGGAGATCACCGAACGGCTGCCCGGCCGCTGACCAACGGCATCCCCGAGACACGGCCACACCATGGAGGACCAGTGACCACCGAAGACACCCGTACCTATGACGTGGTCGTGATCGGGGCCGGTCCGATCGGCGAGAACCTCGCCGACCGGACCACCGCCGCCAGCCTGAGCACCGTCATCGTGGAAAGCGAACTCGTCGGCGGCGAATGCTCCTGGTGGGCGTGCTAGCCGAACAAAGCCCTGCGGCGGCCCGCACTCCTGCGCGCCGACGCCGGCCGGGTGCCCGGCCTGGACCCGACCGCCGCCGGACCGCTGGACGCCGCCGATCGGCTGGCCGACGCTCGGCGAAGCGGTGTGGCGGACCGCGAGCCGGTCCCCGCGAATGATGGCAAGGACGACGATGGTCGCGATCAGGCATATCACCGTGAGGCGGGAGGTGAGCAGTGCCCAGCGAATGCCGCCGTCGCTGGGCCGGTCCATGACGAGGAAGAACGCACCGAAACCGGCGGCGCCCGCCGACCCGTACGCGATGCTCGGCCCCGGGCGAGCGGTCATGACGCCGTCTGTGCGCCTGCCGAAGACCACATCCATGCACGTCAAGCAGGCATTGCATGGGGGCCTCGGCGTGGTTGCGTGCCTTGCTGCTGGTCGGTGACTGAGCCGGTGAGATGCGATATCCGGATGGTGATGGTCTGACAGTAGGCATTGCAGTACAGATGGTTGACACGTGGGCCAAAAGTCACGATCAGACAGCATGTCCAGTTACGTGAGCGGCTGCGGCGGGCGTTTGATCCACAGCGCTTGCCACCGATCGTTGACCGTGGTCGTCTCTGAAGTCGTGACCAACGCGGTGGTGCACGAAGTCCGCGATGACCCTCTCTCTGCACCGACAGGGGCGGAGCGTCCGGGGCGAAGTGGCCGACCAGAGCGACGTGTGGACAACCCCGCTGCCGGCGGGTCCGAACGAGGAGCACGGACGCGGACTGGCGATCGTCGCAGCCTACTCCGAGCGATGGGGTATCGATCCTGCGCCGGACGGCAAAGTCCTCTGGTTCGTCTGCGAGGAACGGCAGGCTTCATGAACGAGTCGTCGACGTCCGAGACGGCTTGTCCCAGGCGCTCGGAGCAGGGAGATGGCAGACTGTGACCATGCGGCCACCCCGAGCGAGATACTTCAACACCACCGGCCCATGCGGCCCCCAGCATCACTACATGCTGCCCCCCACGCAGCGGCTCCCGCAGGCGCGGGTGCTCATCGAGATGGACCGCTATTTCGTGCTGCACGCGCCCCGGCAGACCGGCAAGACGACCGCGCTACGCACCCTGGCCTCCGAGCTGACCGCCGAAGGCGACACCGCCGCCCTGATGTTCTCCTGCGAGCGTGCCAAGTCGGCCGGTGACGACTACGCCGCCGCGGAGGAGATCCTGCTGAAGTCCCTCCGCCAGGCCGCCGAGTGGGCGGGATGGTCAGAGGAGTTGCTGCCGCCGGATCCCTGGCCGCAGGCCCCTGCGGGCACCCGGTTCGGTTCGGCACTGACCGAGTGGTGCCACCGCTGCCCGCGCCGGGTGGTGCTGTTTCTCGACGAGATCGACGCCCTGCAGGGCAACAGCATGGTCAGCATCCTCAGCCAGCTCCGCGACGGTCACAACGCGCGGCCGGGGGGCCAGCCGTTCCCCACGTCCGTGGTGCTGTGCGGATTGCGCGACGTGCGCGACTACAAGGTCGCCTCGGGCGGCGAACCCGGCCGGTCCAACCCGGCCAGCCCGTTCAACATCGTCACCGAGTCGCTGCGCCTGGGCGACTTCACCGCCGACGAAATCGCCGAGCTGTACGACCAGCACACCCAGGCGACCGGCCAGGAGTTCACCAAGGACGCCGTGGAGCGCGTCTTCGAACTCACACAGGGACAACCATGGTTGGTCAACGCCCTCGCCTATGAGATCATCCTCCAGATAGGGGTGACCGCTACCATCACCGCCGGGCAGGTGGAGGAGGCCAAGGAACGGTTGATCCGGAAGCGGGCCACCCACCTGGATGCCCTCGTGGCGCGGCTGCGCGAACCACGGGTGGAACGGGTGATCGAACCGATCCTGGCGGGAACGTGGCCAGACACGGACACTGCTTTCGACGATGACGTCTCCTACGTTCACGATCTGGGCCTCATCCGGGGAACCAGGGATCTGGAGATCGCCAACCCGATCTATCGAGAGGTCCTGCTACGGGTCCTGGGCGATCGCACGGAGCGGTTCGTAAAGGCCGATCCGCACAGCTTCGTGCTGCCGGACGGTCGTTTCGACTTGCCGCGCCTGCTGGAGGAGTTCGTCGTGTTCTGGCGCGAGCACGGCGAGGTGCTCATCCGGCAGGAGGGCTACCACGAGGCCGCCTGCCAGATCATCCTCATGGCATTCCTGCACCGGCTGGTCAACGGCGGAGGCCAGCTCGACCGGGAGTACGCCGCCGGCACCAAACGCCTGGACGTACTGGTCCGCTGGCCCTATGCCGGCCCCGAAGGCGAACGGCTCACGCAGCGCGAGGCCATGGAGCTGAAGGTCTGGCGAGCAGGCGAGAACGACCCGATACCCGACGGCCTCGCGCAACTCGACCGGTACCTGGACCGCCTCTCCCTCACCACCGGCGCGCTGGTGATCTTCGACCGGCGACCCGAAGCCCCGCCATGGAAGGAACGAGGCGCTTTCGAGCAGGCGACCACGCCGTCCGGCCGCCAGGTCACCGTTCTGTGGGTGTGACGGATGCCTTGTCTTCCGGGCTCGCACGCGATTTGAGGCCGACAGTCTGTGCGGCGCCGGCTATGGCGACCGCAGCGACGAGCGGACCAGCTCCCGCAAGCGCGATTGGGACACCCGGGCGGGGACGGTTCAGCTGGCGATTCCGAAGCTGCGGTCGGGTTCGTACTTCCCGGACTGGCTTTTGGAGGGTCGGTGGCGGGCCGAGCAGGCGCTGATAAGTGTGATCGCCGGTGCCCGGGAGACGCCGTGAGGCGTGAAGATCCAGTGTGGTTGCGCGCCGACGTCGCGACCGGCGAGGAGCTCAGCTTGCTCCGCGGCGGCAGGCCGTAGATGTAGACAGTCAAGGCCATCGTGTCACGCCCGTGTCATGCGCTGGATTATTCGCTTCTAAGCTCCCATGCATGGCAAAGTACTTCGACGTACATCCGGACAACCCGCAACCTCGGATGATCCGTCAAGCGGTCGATCTCCTTCACGCGGACGGGCTGATCGCGTACCCGACGGACTCGTGCTACGCGTTAGGGTGCCGGCTGGGCAACAAGGAGGGCATCGACCGGATCAGGGAGATCCGGCATCTCGGCGACGACCATCACTTCACCTTAGTTTGTAAGGACTTTGCCCAGTTCGGCCAGTTCGTACACGTGAACAATGCGCTGTTCCGCTCGCTCAAGGCGGCGACTCCCGGCGGCTACACGTTCATCCTGCCTGCGACGAAGGAGGTGCCGCGGCGGTTGCTGCATCCCAGGAAGAAGACGGTCGGTGTTCGGATACCCGATCACGTCGTCACGCAGGCGTTGCTGACCGAACTCGGCGAACCGCTGCTGTCCAGCACCCTGCTGCTGCCCGATGAGACCGAGCCGATGACGCAGGGCTGGGAGATTAAGGAAAGACTGGACCACGTCGTGGACGCTGTGATCGACTCCGGCGAGTGCGGTGACGAACCGACGACGGTCATCGACTTCTCGCAGAACGAGCCCGAGATCCTTCGCAGAGGCACCGGGGACCCGTCCCTCTTCGAGTAGGTGATCGGTGATCGGGACAGTCAAGAACACATGGCGCTCGAAGGTTGCCCGGCGTCCTGACCCGCCACTGGAACCACCGCGACGCCCACCGCACCCTCGTCACCGAGGACTCCACACACGTCGCCCTCGGCCTCCAAACCCTCCACGCCACTCGCGTTCGCCGACGGGTCGGACCCAGGCGCGCAGCCACTCGCGGTGACTCGCCGCCTGCCGGGACGGCACCCGCGGAGCCGGCCGGCGTGTCGACCGCGGCGGACGGCACGTTCACCGTCACGAACCGGCCGCCCGTCGGCGGGCAGGTCAGATTCACGGTGCTTTGGAACGGCAATGGGGACTTCCGGTGGAGCAGCGCCTCCGCGACCGCCGCCGTCAGGTATCCGTCGTCGCTCACCTTGACCGGGCCGACGCCCGGGATCGGCAGCTAACTGCTGTTCGACGGCACGCTGCGGACCGAGGGGATATCGACCACCGATGTCGCCACAACACTGATTCGACAGCCGAGCGGGACCTGCTGATGAGTCGGCTGCTCAGGCCGGTCGCGATCATCAATCGCACGGCCGAGACGCACGGCTGTATCAACCTGTACCACCACGGCCGCTTCGACGCTGTCTTCGAGTGGTGCTGCGGGCCAACCGTCACCGCGTGGGCCACCGCGCGATGGCCGCCGCAGTCCCCATGCCGTTGACGTCACTGGAAGTCATCCCCTGACGATGGGCGTTACTCTGGGCGAGAGCCGTCCTCGGGAAATCCCGGCCTCAGCGGAGCCGGAGATCCGGTGCGTTGAGGTGTGTGCGGCGTGGCCGCCGAGGCTCGTCGCCGTCGGGTCCTGTTGTGGTGCCCCAGCGTCGACCACCTGCTCGTCGACCTGGCCGTGGCGACCGGCAAGCAGTTCGAGCAGCGCTACTGGGATGCCGCGTACGACTACGCGCTGTGTGGCCGATGCCACCGCCGCATCGGCCACACACCACGTCCACCGATCAGGACTTGTTACATGTCTTCACGAAGAAGACCGGACGCCACTTGACAACGGGCCTGCTTCCGGGCGCGATGCGGCGATCTACCTTCTGATTCCTGTCGAGGAGGTGCACCCACAACGATCCGTGATTGTGCGTGTGGTAGCTCCCCACGAAATCGTGGAGTCTGAACGTGCCGCACCTGAACATCTTGTATGCCCGATACGTATTCCTGGGCGGATAGTATTGGATGGTGCAGAACGAATCACCGCAGTTGCCACGCCGGTGAACCCATTTCCCCGCACGTATGAGACCCGAACGGGTGTGAGGGAAATCCGCGTGCTTTACCTCCCCCCCTCTAATAGGTTGGACGTGCGGGGTGCGGACTGCCTGGTTCCGCTCGGCCGGCTGCGCCGCCGCCGGATACGCTCCGGCCGAAAGAACCGAGAAGAGGGCGGCAACCGCTGTCACCGACGCCAGTACCCCTCTCAAAGGCTGTCGTCTCGCCTTGATCGCTGTACCGCGCATTGAGCGCACCTCTTTCTTACTGGCTTACGGACGTCCAGCATCGTCGCTGGCGAATTTCCTTTTTATCGAACGTACGAAATCATTCGCCTTTTCGATTGAAAATCCTCCTCCACCTTCGACTCCCCAAGTCGCGGGATTCTTCTCCAGTCACAGGGACCCGTCCTCGGCATCGGCCGTTCCCTGCAACAGCCACCTTCGCGACTGCGGAAGGCGCCTTGCAAGAAAGCGCGTCGAGATGGGATGGTGGGATGGGTTTTCGGCTGCTACCTGCGGTCTTCGCCGACCGGCTGGGATGTGGGTGGGACGCCGGAAACGGAGCTGATACGCAGGGTCGCATGGTCGTACGGGGGTCACGTGATGCGATCAAAGGAAACCGAGCGGTTCGCCGCCCGGATAAGAGCACTCAAAGATCGCGCCGAGATCAGCTTCGAAGAGCTGGCCAGGCGCACCGGAATCAGCAGTTCAAGCCTTCACCGCTACTGCTCAGGAACCAAGATTCCATCCGGCTACGGCGTGGTTCACACATTCGCGAAGGCATGTGGCGCGAATAACGAGGAACTGCGGGAACTCCATCGATTGTGGGCACTCGCCGATGCGTCACGATCATCATTAACCGCGCCCGACGAAATACCAACGAACGTCACCGACAATGAGCACCTCGCAACATCACCAGCATCGTCCGCGGACACACCCGTACCACCACAACACCCGCACCGCCGTCGCCGACTAGCGCTCGCGACCGCGACGGTCACTGTCCTGACAGCGATAGCCGCAATCGTGATCGCCTCGCTGAATTTCATTGACGGACCGGACACGTCCGTGGTCTCGGGCTCCGGCGCCACCGCCCGCATGCGGGTCTTCAACATCGAGGAACGCTGCAGGAACCGCAGCGACAGAGTCCCAGGCTGCAGCATCGGCCTGGCGATCAACCCACGGCTGAACTATGACGCCCAGAATGTGGTGAGCCACCGAGTGTGGCATGACGACACGTTGAACGCCGACTGCGTCCTCTACGACGGTGACGAGGTCACCGACGAAATCGGCACCAAAAGCACCCGCTGGTACCGAGTCCAGCTGAACGACGTACCCCGCGGCCACGCATGGCTGTCCGGTATACGCACCCGCGACAATCCGGCACTGCCGACATGCGCCCTATAACCTCGCTGAGCTGAGCGATTCCGGACACATACCTTGATCGGCCGGCCGTTTCCTGTCCTAGAAGATCACTGAAGATCTTGGTTCTGGCCTCGTTCTTCATGGGATGGGCCACAGTGGTTGATGTGCAGGGTGAGTGGGCTGGAGAACTCGTTGCCGGACGTATGGCAGACCTGCCGGGAGCTGATTCCCGCTGGCAGTGTGTTCGCATTCTTAGCCGAGCAGCGCCAGGCGCTGTCTCCGGCGCGGATGTTCGCGGACATGTACCCCTCTGCCAACGGGCGGCCGAGCCTGCCGCCGCAGGTCCTGGCGGCTGCGGTGGTGCTGCAGACACTGCACGGGCTGTCGGATGCGGACGCCGTCCAGGCGTTGCGGTGCGACCTGCGCTGGAAGGCGGCCTGCGGGCTGCGGTGCAGCGTTGCTGCTGAGCTCACCGCTCGGTCCTGGAGTCAGTCGGTGAGCAGGAAGGCGCAAGCGTAGAGCGCGAGGAACGAAGCAACAGCCAGGATGAGCAGTTTCGGGGGGATGCGCGGCATGGTCAGCCAGGCCGCAGCCGGATACGCGATCACTCCGCTGAAGATGATGAGGGCGAAGGCCTCGGCAAGCGATACGAGCAGCAACGCTTCGGCGACCTGCCAGATGGCTGTCAGGAAGAGGGCCGCGAGGATTGCCACGGGCCAGGAGGGCCGTACTCGTAGGAGATGCAGCAGCGGCCAGGCAAGCACGATCGCAACCCAACGCCCGACCTCCCACGCCTGGACAAGATAGCCGAGACATCCGGTGTATTCGCCGCATTGCGAGGAGTTGGGAAAGAGCCTGGTCATCTAGGCCCCCCACGCCAGGAGAGCAACAGGAAGGATGATGCCGGCCACGCCGGCCAAGGCAATTCGCCGGCCGGGCTTTCCCTGCGATAAGGAAGCATCCGGCTGCACTTGGATCACTCGCGCACGGTGACACACAGGGCGGTACCTGGCTATTGGGAGCGGTCGAGCAGCGGGCACCGCCCGGGGCCATGAATCGGTTGACCTGTACCTTTGGGTATGGGTTTACCGTGAGTGCGTGCTTGTGGGAGAGCTGGCCCGCCGAACCAACGTGACCGTACGGGCCTTGCGATATTACGAGAAGGCCGGGCTGGTGGTGCCGCAACGGTTGCCCAACGGCTACCGGCACTACGATCCGGTGGCGGTCCGCCAGGTGGAGGAGATCAAGGAGCTGACGAGCCTGGGGCTGTCGGTGGAGGAGACCAGGCCGTTCGTGGAGTGCCTGGCCAGCGGACACGCCTCCGGTGATGAATGCCCGGCGTCGCTGGCAGCCTACCGTCATGCCGTCGACCAGATGTCGCAGCGGATCGAGCGGCTGATACGGCGACGCGACGCGCTGGCCGCCCACCTGGAGGCCGCCGCCGGCCGCGCGATACCGACCCCGCAGACCGCCCCAGTGAGCACGACCACCCTGATGCACCCCCAGGATGACGGCGCCGCCGCGCATCTGGTGGGACGGCCACTGCCCGCGATCGCGCTGCTGGCCACCGATGGCACGACGGCCGGCCTGGCCGCGCTGGGCCCCGGGCGGACGGTGCTGTACCTCTACCCGCTGACCGGCAGGCCGGGAGTGGACCTGCCGGACGGCTGGGACACCATCCCGGGAGCGCGCGGCTGCACGCCCGAGGCGTGCGGTTTCCGCGACCACCACGAGGAGTTGCGCGAGGCCGGAGCGGCCAGGGTGTTCGGGCTGTCGTCGCAGTCCAGCGCGTACCAGCGAGAGGTGGTCGAACGGCTGCGCCTGCCGTTCCGCATGCTGTCCGACCCCGACTTCGCGGTACGCGACGCGCTGGAACTGCCGACGTTCGAGGCCGGCGGCCTGTCCCTATACCGCCGCCTGACCATGATCGTGCACGACGGTGTGATCGAGCACGTCTTCTACCCCGTCTTCCCGCCGGACCAGCACGCCGGCCAGGTCCTGGCCTGGCTCCGAGCACACCCGGAGATCGGGCGATGACCACCGTCGCCTGGATCGGCCTGGGCGCGATGGGCGCCCGCATGGCGCACCGGCTCCTTGACACCGGTCTCGAGCTGACGGTGTGGAACCGCATGCCCGCGCGCGCCGACGCCCTGGCCGCCGCCGGTGCCCGGGTGGCCGCCACCCCGGCGGATGCCGTACGGCACGCCGAGGTCGTCTTCCTGATGACGGCCGGCCCCGATGCCCTTCAGGCGGTAACCGAGGGGCCCGACGGTGTCGCCTCAGGCGTCCGGGCGGGTGTCACCGTGGTGGACATGTCCACGGTGGGGCCGTTCGCACTTGCCCGTCTGGGGGCCGCGCTGCCACCGGCGGTGATACTGCTGGACGTGCCTGTGCTGGGAAGCCTGGCCGAGGCCGAAGCCGGTGCCCTGACGCTGCTCGCCGGCGGGCCCGCTGAGGCCGTCGCCCGGCTACGGCAGCCGCTGTCGGCCCTGGGCGAGCTCGTCCATCTCGGCCCTGCGGGCACCGGTGCCGCAGCCAAGCTGGTCGCCAACTTCGCCCTGCTGGGCACGGTCGGGCTGCTCGGCGAGACACTGGCGGTCGCCGACGGCCTGGGCCTGCCCCGCGAGATCACCTGGCGCCTCCTCGACCACACTCCGCTCGCCGCCCAGGCGGCCCGGCGGCGGTCGGCGATCGAGTCTGGCGTCTTCGCACCGCGCTTCGCCCTGGCACTTGCCCGCAAGGACTCCGACCTCGTCGTCTCGGCGGCCGACGCGGCGGGCTCGGACGTCCGGTTGGCCCGCGCCGTACAAAGTTGGCTGACCGACGCCGACAGCGACGGGCACGGCGCACTGGACTACACCGCGCTCCTGCGCCATATCACCGCACCTCCCAGTAGACCGGAATACTCCGGTGCCGCTGTCACGGCGGCAGACGTGCCGGGCTACTCGTGGGGCGACGGCTGCGCCGGCTGGCGGCTCGTCGACACGCCGGGGCTGTCGGTGATCGAGGAGCGGATGCCGTCCGGCACCGCCGAGGAGTGGCACGTGCACGACCGCGCTCGCCAGTTCTTCTACGTTCTGGACGGCGAGGCGACCATGCGTACTCCTGACGGGGACGTGAGCCTTCCGGGCGGCGCCGGTATTGAGATCGCACCGGGCACACCGCATCAGATGAACAACGCCTCAGCGGGAGAGCTGCGCTTTCTGGTCGTCAGCGCCCCCACGACGCGCGGCGACCGCCGTCCGCTCAACCGGGACGGAAACCGCCCGTGACCGGAGCATCGCCTATGCGCGCGGCCGCCGTCGTGTTCGACCTCGACGGCACCCTGATCGACACCATGAGGTCGGTCCCCACCACGTATGCCGACACGATCCGCGCCCTCGGCGGCCCCGATCTCTCGCCGGAAGACGTAGTCGCCGCCTGGCACCTCGGGGCGACCCCGATAGTGCTGGCCCACTTCCTCGGCCGACCGGCCTCTGCCGAGGACCTGGAGGTTTTCTACAGCCACCTGGCTGTCGTGGCCGCGAACATCCGCCCCTTCCCCGGCGTGGCCGACATGCTCGGCCATCTCAGCCGAGCCGGCCATCCGCTCGGCATCTTCACCGGCGCCACGCGGCGCGCCGCTACGCTCACGCTGACCGCGGCGGGCCTGGCCGGGCTGTTGCCGGTGATTGTGTGCGGTGACGAGGTCGGCGAACCCAAACCCGCACCCGAGGGGCTGGAACGCGTCTGCCGCCTCCTCGAGGTGATCATCGCCGACACCATCTATGTCGGCGACGCCGAGGTAGACCTCGAGTGTGCCCGCCGGGCCGGAGCACAAGCCATCCACGCATCCTGGGGCGTGCTGGACACCGCCTGCGCGCGTTTCCATCTGGTGGCCAGGCATCCACGAGACGTCATGGAGCTCGCCCGGCTGGCCAACGGCAGGCTCGCGCCGCCCCATCCCGGAACCTGACATGACTGACATGCCTGAAGGCCCCCTGAATACTGGTGTGGCAAGTACGCGCCAACCTTACTTGCCTGACATGGCTGACTACTTAAAGTCACCCAAGATAACCTCTGCTCTCCCTGAGAACCAACCCACGAACCTGATCATCACACCACGCATGAGGTCATTCAACGAGCGAGCGCGTGGGTGGCCGCGTGCGTCATCGGCCTTCCCGCGCTGGGCTTGGTCGCGGTGATCGTCGCGTTGCCAGGGCGGTCGTGGGTGCTGTTCTCGGTGCTGTAGCTGGTGCTGGTCGCGCTGGCCTACCTCGCAGGCCTGATCCTGCTCGTTCTGCTGCGCTTGCGGCCGGACTGGCTGCGCGCGCTGGCGGCGGCCGTGGCCGGAGGAGGAGGCTAAGGCCGCCGACTACCACCACTCCGACTTCTGACCCGGATCCCCGACCCGGCAATGTCCGGGGGAGAATTGCGATGTCGTCCCGCAACCAGTGGGGCGTCGAGCCTGAGTCTTAGGGCGATGCCGCAGGACCGCCTCCTGCCAGGTCAGTCAAGCAGTGCTGCCCATAGAATCGCGCTTTTCCGGTGGAGGCGGCACGGCGTCGGCAAACGCGGCGCCAAGAGGTTGCGCGCCAGTCCCCTGACCTCACCTGGGTGCTGGATTGACCACCCCTGGGCCCGGGTTGCCGGCCCCAGGGGGTGGGTTTTGCTAAGAGGTGGGGGGCTGTGCAGCGGTCTTTTTTCGCGGCGCGATCGCGTACCGGGTCGAGCGGGCCCACAAAATTCCTGCCGCCGCCACCAGATACGGCAGCGAGATAAGGATCGTGGCGTATTCGCCGATGGCGATGTTGGTGATAATCGCCCCGAGCATGGTCAGGACCAGGCCACCGGCCGCGATCGGAGTCAGGACCGGCAGGATCCTTGTCGCCGCTGGGACGATGAGCCCCAACCCGCCGAGGATCTCCGCCACCCCGGCGATCTTCAGCAGCACCACAGGAATGCTTTCGTACATCGCGGTCAGCTCGGCCGCGGAGGCGGTCACCTTCGGCAGCCCCGTTGACACAAAAATGAATGCGGCCAGCCCCGAAACGATCCACACTAGAATCTTCATAACTTCACGTCGGGCGGACCGCCACGTTTTCGACATGCAGCCCCAAGATTTTTCGCCGAGTTCGCCGTTGCCAGGCTCAGCGCGAATGATGCCTTTCTGGGGTGCCCATGCCTGGAACGCCTCCTGGCGGGTCAGGCGCAGGCCGCCAAGAGCTCCGAGAGGCGCTTCACGGGGGTGTCCCAGCCGAGCGTCTTGCGAGGTCGGGAGTTCAGCTCGGCGGCGACGGCGTCGAGCTGCTCGCCTGTGTGAACCGACAGGTCGGTGCCCTTGGGGAGTACTGGCGCAGCAGCTCATTGGTGTTCTCGTTGGAGCCGCGTTGCCAGGGACTGGCCGGGTCGCAGAAGTAAACCGGCATGTTGGCGGCGACGGAGAACTCATGGTGACGTCCCATCTCGCTGCCTTGGTCCCAGGCCGACCTTCCAACGGCACCACGACATGCTCATCTTGATCGGGTGGTCGTTGCCAACTCCGGCCGAAACGCCGCCAGACACACCAGAACCCGGGCAGACACACCATAGGCGCGGACCCGGGCACAGCCCCCGCGGGCCTTGGCGAACGCAGCCGCCACTGAGGCCGCTCCCATCGGCGGCGGGCGTACTCTTGCGCCATGATGCACGAGGTGTGGGCCCGCGGCGACGCCTACGACTCTTTCATGGGCCGCTGGAGCCGCCGTGTCGCTGCCTCCTTCGTGTCCTGGCTCGCCGTTCCGGCTGGACGACGCTGGCTGGACGCGGGCTGCGGCACCGGCGCGCTGTCCGCCACCGTGCTGGCCGCCGCTCACCCCGCCGAGCTGACGGGTGTCGACCCCTCTGATGGTCTCATCGGGTACGCCCGCGCTCAGATCACCGATCCGCGAACGCGATTCGAGACCGGCGACGCCATGGCGTTGCCCTTCCCGGATGGCCGGTTCGACGTAGTGACCAGCGGACTGGTGCTCAACTTCGTGCCTGAGCCGGCACGTGCCATGGCGGAGTTCACGCGCGTCGCGACGTCCGGCGCGACAGTCGCCGCCTATGTGTGGGACTACGCCGAGGGAATGGCGATGCTGCGGCACTTCTGGGATGCCGCCACCGCCCTCGACCCCGCGGCCGCGGCGCTGGACGAGGGGCGGCGGTTCCCGCAATGCCGGCCGGAGCCGCTGCGCGAGCTGTGGGCCGGCGCGGGTTTGGCCGACGTGGTCGTCGAGGCAATCGAGGTGCCGACCGTGTTCCGGGACTTCGACGACTACTGGGCGCCGTTCCTCGGCGGACAGGCTCCGGCGCCCGGCTACGTCGGATCACTCCCCGAAGACCGCAAGGCCGATCTGCGAGACATGCTGCGCCGACGGCTGCCCGCCCGGCCGGACGGATCGATCGCCCTCACGGCTCGCGCCTGGGCAGTACGCGGACACCGCTAGGCGCGCTCGTCGGAGCCCTCCGTCAGGGCCGGGCCCCCGTATGAAGGGCGGGGTAACGAAGCCGGAGCGCTTCAAACGCGCCTGGTGGCGTGCTCGATGACCGCCAGGATGTACGGGCGCTGCCGGTCTCGATGAAGTCGCAGGCCAGCATCGCGTCGGCTTGCGATCGCGGGAAATCCGCCCACGTCGTCGATGCCCGCTCAGGGGACGGATCGTCGCTCTCTGGCCTGCTGCCCACGATGTTCTGTCAAGATCTCGTTTGACTCATGTGGCGAATTCCCGGCGGGCCGAGCCGACCACGAAGGACTCCAGCCGGTGCAGCAGGGCGGCCATCTCGCTCTCGGGCAGGCGGGTGGTGTCGGCGCTCAGTTCCACGCCGAGCGTGCCCTTCCAGCGCATCAGGACCACGCAGAAGTCGCAGCTGCGCTGGTCCATTCCGGGCAGCCATTCCAGCTCGGACTCCCCCTCCGCGAGGTCGGCGCCGCCCGGGTCCTCGCCGGGGCGCAGGTCGTTGAAGCAGCACGACGGCAACATGGGGACGCCCCGGTCGGCGCTCATCCGGTCGGCCATCGCATGCAGGGCCAGCGAGTCGAAGCGGGCGCGCCGGTAGGACGCTAGGACCGCCGGGTACGCGCTCACCAGGGTCTCGGCAAGGCTTCCGCACGGGCCCAGGGTGAACAGTCCCAGCTGGTTCAGGCTGGTGACCAGGTCCCGGGTTCGGTCGTTGAAGCGGTTGTGCACGATCGGGGTGATCCCGCACACCTGGTGCCCGGTCAGCTCGCGCAGCAGCATGGTGACCGCCACCAGCAGGACCGTGGCAGTGCTGACGCCGGCACGGCGGGCGAGCACATGTGCGGCGTGATCGAGCCGGGGCGACGACAGCACGGCCCGCGCGAACCTCGGCGTCGCGCCCGGCCCGACCACACTCGGGAACATGGCGGACGGTACGGTCCGAAGAAGCGCCTCCCACTGCGCGACCGCCCGGTCCGAACGGGCCGATGCCGCCTCCTCCTCCCGTACCAGGTCGAGCAACTGCGACGACGGCGGTCGCGCGATCACTCCTCGGAGCAGCAGCATCCGCAGGTCGCGCACCACGACGTCGGCCGCGCGCCAATCCGCGACGACATGACTGAGCACGAGCGCCACGTGAATGACGGCGCCGTCGCAGACCACGAATCCGGCGCGCAGCGGCTGCTCGCCGTCGCCGAAGGATCGTCCGGCCAGGCGGGCGACAAGTTCCGCCGCGACATCGTCCACGTCGCCGCGTGCCGCCTCGACCGTCTCGATCGACAGGGTCCCGTCCGCCGCCACCTCCTGGTATGGTCCGGCCACGCCGAGCCGTACCACCGATCGCAGGGCGTCGTGCCGGCCCACCACCTCGGCCAGGGCGGCCGCCACGGCTCCGGGACGGCGCGGGCCCCCTGCGCGAGGGACAGCGAGCAGCCGGGGCACGTTGAAATAGTGCGCGCTGCCCGGCCCCACATCGTGGATGGCCCCCCAGATGTCCCGCTGTCCCCACGCGAGCTCCGCCCTACCGGAACGGTCGGAAGCGAAGTCCACCGAAAGGCGCATGACCCTCCTTCCGCTGTCGGACACTTCTAACTCCGGACGATGATCTCTCAAGATCTCGTTCGACTCATGTGGCGAATTCCCGGCGGGCCGACTCGACCACGAAGGACTCCAGCCGGTGCAGCAGGGCAGCCATCTCGCTCTGGGGCAGGCGGGTGGTGTCGGCGCTCAGTTCCACGCCGAGCGTGCCCTTCCAGCGCATCAGGGCCATGCAGAAGGGGCAGTTGCGACGGTCCGCGCCGGGCAGCCATTCCAGCTCGGACTCCCCGTCAGCATGGTCGGCGCCGCCCGGGTCCTCACCAGGGCGCAGGTCGTTGAAGCAGCATGACGGGAAGATGGAGACGCCCCGATCGGCGCTCATCCGGTCGATCATCGCGTCCATGACCAGCGGGTTGTAGCGGGCGCGCCGGTAGGACGTGAGAACCGCCGGATACGCGCTCACCAGGGTCTCGGCAAGGCTTCCGCACGGGCCCAGGGTGAACAGTCCCAGCTGATTCAGGCTGCTGACCAGGTCCCGGCTCCGGCCGTCGAAGCGGTTGTGCACGATCGGGGTGATCCCGCACACCTGGTGCCCGGTCAGCTCGCGCAGCAGCATGGTGACCGCCACCAGCAGGACCGTGGCAGTGCTGACGCCGGCACGGCGGGCGAGCACATGCGCGGCGTGGTCGAGCCGGGGCGACGACAGCACGGCCCGCGCGAACCTCGGCGTCGCGCCCGGCCCGACCACACTCGGGAACACGGCGGACGGTACGGTCCGAAGAAGCGCCTCCCACTGCGCGACCGCCCGGTCCGAACCGGCCGATGCCGCCTCCTCCTCTCGTACCAGGTCGAGCAACTGCGACGACGGCGGTCGCGCGATCACTCCTCGGAGCAGCAGCATCCGCAGGTCGCGCACCACGACGTCGGCCGCGTGCCAATCCGCGACGACATGACTGAGCACGAGCGCCACGTGAATGACGGCGCCGTCGCAGACCACGAATCCGGCGCGCAGCGACTGCTCGCCGTCGCCGAAGGATCGTCCGGCCAGGCGGGCGACAAGTTCCGCCGCGACATCGTCCACGTCGCCGCGTGCCGCCTCGACCATCTCGATCGACAGGGTCCCGGCCGCCGCCACCTCCTGGTACGGCCCGGCCACGCCGAGCCGTACCACCGATCGCAAGGCGTCGTGCCGGCCCACCACCTCGGCCAGGGCGGCCGCCACGGCTCCGGGACGGCGCGGGCCCCCTGCGCGAGGGACAGCGAGCAGCCGGGGCACGTTGAAATAGTGCGCGCTGCCCGGCCCCACATCGTGGATGGCCCCCCAGATGTCCCGCTGTCCCCACGCGAGCTCCGCCCTACCGGAACGGTCGGAAGCGAAGTCCACCGAAAGGCGCATGACCCTCCTTCCGCTGTCGGACACTTCTAACTCCGGACGATGATCTCTCAAGATCTCGTTCGACTCATGTGGCGAATTCCCGGCGGGCCGACTCGACCACGAAGGACTCCAGCCGGTGCAGCAGGGCAGCCATCTCGCTCTGGGGCAGGCGGGTGGTGTCGGCGCTCAGTTCCACGCCGAGCGTGCCCTTCCAGCGCATCAGGGCCATGCAGAAGGGGCAGTTGCGACGGTCCGCGCCGGGCAGCCATTCCAGCTCGGACTCCCCGTCAGCATGGTCGGCGCCGCCCGGGTCCTCACCAGGGCGCAGGTCGTTGAAGCAGCATGACGGGAAGATGGAGACGCCCCGATCGGCGCTCATCCGGTCGATCATCGCGTCCATGACCAGCGGGTTGTAGCGGGCGCGCCGGTAGGACGTGAGAACCGCCGGATACGCGCTCACCAGGGTCTCGGCAAGGCTTCCGCACGGGCCCAGGGTGAACAGTCCCAGCTGATTCAGGCTGCTGACCAGGTCCCGGCTCCGGCCGTCGAAGCGGTTGTGCACGATCGGGGTGATCCCGCACACCTGGTGCCCGGTCAGCTCGCGCAGCAGCATGGTGACCGCCACCAGCAGGACCGTGGCAGTGCTGACGCCGGCACGGCGGGCGAGCACATGCGCGGCGTGGTCGAGCCGGGGCGACGACAGCACGGCCCGCGCGAACCTCGGCGTCGCGCCCGGCCCGACCACACTCGGGAACACGGCGGACGGTACGGTCCGAAGAAGCGCCTCCCACTGCGCGACCGCCCGGTCCGAACCGGCCGATGCCGCCTCCTCCTCTCGTACCAGGTCGAGCAACTGCGACGACGGCGGTCGCGCGATGACCCCGCGCAGCAGCAGCATCCGCAGGTCGCGCACCACGACGTCGGCCGCGCGCCGGTCCGCGACGACATGACTGAGCACGAGCGCCACGTGGGTGGCGGCGCCGTCGCAGACCACGAATCCGGCGCGCAGCGACTGCTCGCCGTCGCCGAAGGATCGTCCGGCCAGGCGGGCGACAAGTTCCGCCGCGACATCGTCCACGTCGTCGCGTGCCGCCTCGACCATCTCGATCGACAGGGTCCCGGCCGCCGCCACCTCCTGGTACGGCCCGGCCACGCCGAGCCGTACCACCGATCGCAAGGCGTCGTGCCGGCCCACCACCTCGGCCAGGGCGGCCGCCACGGCCTCGGGACGGCGCGGGCCGCCCGCGCGAGGGACAGCGAGCAGCCGGGGCACGTTGAAATAGTGCGCGCTGCCCGGCCCCACATCGTGGATGGCACTCCAGATGCTCCGCTGTCCCCACGCGAGCTCCGCCGTGCCCGAACGGTCGGAAGCGAAGTCCACCGGAAGCCGCATGACCCTCCTTTGGCTGTCAGACACTTCTAACTCCGAAATTTCCGGTCCGCGGCTCCCAGCTCGGACAGCCGCAGATCCGGGTCGCCGCCCGCCCGCGTCACCACGCGGGCGAATGTATCGGCCAGGCGGTGCGCGGTGGCGGCGTCGAACAGGTCGGTCGCGAACTCCAACCAGCCGCCGACCCCCTCGGGCCCCCGGTACACGTCAAGGGACACCTCTACTCGGGCTCGGCCCAGGTCGAGCTGCGGATACACCTCCACGGCCAGATCCCCCAGCTCGGTACGGAGCAGGTCGCCGGTGGGCAGGTTGTGGGTGAGGTTGAACATCGCCTGGCACAGCGGCGGACGGCTCAGGTCGCGGGGCACCCGAAGCGCGCCGAGGATACGATCCAAGGAGGTTCCGGCGTGGGCGAGGGCCTTCAGGGTGCTGATCCGGGTACGCCGCAGCAGGTCACCGAAGGACGGATCCCCCGACAGGTCGGCCCGCGCGACGAGCGTGGTGGAGAAGTAGCCGATCAGCGGGGCCAGCTCGGGCCGGTCCCGGCCCGCCACGGGCACGCCCACGCAGAAGTCGTCCTGCCCGGCGGCCGCCCCCAGAGTGACCTGCCACGCGGCGAGCAGGGCCATGAACAGGGTCGCCCGGTGGGCGCGCGCCAGGAGTTCCAAGCGGGCGACAGCCGCGTCCGGCACGGCCACGCCGACCTTCGCGCCGCGGCCGGTCCAGCGGGCGGGGCGGGGGTGGTCGAGAGGCAGGTCGAGCGGCGGCGCTCCGGCGAGCCGCTCGACCCAGTAGTCCAGGTGGTCCCGGTCCTCCTCGGCCCGCCGCCGCTCCGTCACGGCGAAGTCGCGGTACTGCGTGGGCAAGTCCTCCAGCAGGGGCGGACGGCCTTCCCGGTGGGCGCGGTAGCATTCGCCGAGCTCGCGCATGAGCACGTCGAGCGACCAGTGGTCGACCACGATGTGGTGCAGCACGATGCACAGGACGGCGTCGTCGGCGGCCAGGCGCAGCAGGCCCGCCCGCCACGCGGGGGCCGCCGCGAGGTCGAACGGCCGCCCGGCGTAGGCGGCGATCGCCTGCTCGACATCGGAGGAAGCGGAATCCAGGCGGGGCTCGTCCACGACCTGCACGGGATCCAGGCGGTCCGGCCACACCTCGCAGGGCTGGTCCACGACCTGCACGGGATCCAGGCGGTCCAGCCGCACCTCGCACGGCTCGTCCACGACCTGCGCGGGCAGGTCGCCGTCCAGGACGAAGCGGGTGCGCAGCACCTCGTGCCTGGCGGCGATCGCCGTGAACGCCGCGGCGAGAGCGGTCTCGTCGATGGGGCCGCGCAGCCGTACCGGCCAGGTGATGTGATAAGCGCAGTCGTCAGGGTCGAAGCGTTGCAGGAACCACAGCCGCTCCTGTCCGGTGGACAGCGGCCAGGTCCGCTTCTCCGGGCCGCCGAGCAGCGACCGGCGCAGCGCCGCACGGCGTTCGGGGGGAAGCGCGGCCAGGCGCCGCCGCAGTTCCTCGCGCTCGGACGTGCCCTGCTCTTGGTGGTCGGCGACCACCCTCGTCTCGGGGCTCACGAGCCCTCCTCGTTGATTGGCAGTGTCCCCGGCTCGCGCGTTCGCCGGCGCAACGTGTGGCGGGCGGCATACGTGGGAACGCTCCCAAGAGCGTAGGTTTCGCCTCTGAGCAGGTCAAGATCTTCCTCTTGCCGTTCGCCGCAGCCCAATGTGACCTGACAGGGCGGGTAGGCGATCCGTGCACGTGGCGGAGGCCATTCCGAAACGTCCATTCTCGGCGTTTGACAGCCTGGAAACTTCTTCGTCTGATGCTGACGAACATCCCAGTGATCGAATAGAATTCGTGGGAGCGCTCCCAATCCCTCTCGACACTCATCAAGGAGTGCCGATCGTGCAAGAAGAATTGCTGGAAGAGATCACGGAAGGCCTGTCCGATGACGACCTCGGGCTTCTCCTGCTGATCAGGCACTTCGAACGCAAGCTGCTCGACCTGTTCGGCCAAGGGCTGGTACAGGGCACCACCCACACCTGCCTGGGGCAGGAGTACGTGCCGGTCGCGCTGGCGCCGCTGCTGGGCGAGCGGGACTTCGTCTTCAGCAATCATCGCGGGCACGGCCACTACCTGGCCCGATTCCGGGATCCATACGGGTTGCTGGCGGAGATCCTGGGGCGGGAGGGCGCGGTCTGCGGGGGCGTGGGCGGCAGTCAGCACATTCTCTCCGGCCGCTACCTGTCCACCGGGATCCAGGGCGAGAGCCTGCCGGTCGCCGTGGGAGTGGCTCTGCAGCTGCGGGACGCCGAGCCGGGCGCGCTGGCGCTGGCGTACGTCGGCGACGGAACATGGGGACAGGGCGCCGTGTACGAGGCGATCAACATGGCCGCGCTCTGGCGGCTGCCGCTGGTCGTGGTGACCGAGAACAACGGGATCGCGCAGACCACGCCGACGTCGGCGCAGATGGCGGGCACGATCGGGGATCGGGCGCGGGCGTTCGGGTGCCGGTTCCTGCACGTCGGCTCGCGGGACATAGGCGAGATCCGGGACGGGCTGCGGCCGCTGTTCGAGCGGACCAGAGAGGGCGCGGGGCCGCTGGTGGTGGAGTTCGCCACGCATCGGCTCGGGCCGCACAGCAAGGGCGACGACACCCGCTCTGCAGAGGAGATCCGGCGCGCCCGCGACCACGACTGGTACCCGCGCGAGGGTGCTGCTGTGTCCCCCCGCTTCGCCCGCATGGACGCGGAGGCGTGCGCGTTCGTCGAGGTGGTGGCCGGCGAGGTGCTCGGGCGGCCGCTGTCGGAGCGGGAGGGCTGAGGGCGATGCGGGTGGCGGAGAGCCTCAACCGGGCGCTGCACGAGGTGCTCGCCGACGATTCGTCCGTGCGGGTGCTCGGCGAGGACGTGCTCGATCCGTACGGCGGGGCATTCAAGATCACGAAAGGGCTGTCCAGCCGTTTCCCCGGCCAGGTGCTGGCCACCCCGATCAGCGAGAACGGGATCGTCGGCGTGGCGGGCGGCCTGGCCCTCGCGGGTGGCAAGGCCATCGTCGAGATCATGTTCTCCGATTTCGTGACCCTGGCCTTCGATCAGATCGTGAATTTTGCCAGTAAATCGGTCTCCATGTACGGCAGGCCGCTGCGGCTACCACTGATCGTGCGATGCCCGTCCGGGGGCGGTCGCGGCTACGGCCCCACGCACAGCCAGAGCCTGCAGAAGCACTTCATCGGCGTACCCGGTCTCGCGGTGTACGAGGTGTCCCCCTTCGACGACCATCGCGAGCTGTTCGGCGAGATGCTCGCCCGCGGCGAGCCGTGCCTGCTGTTCGAGGACAAGATCCTCTACACCCGGCAGATCTTCGGCGGCGGGGTCGCGGACGAGCTGTTCCAATACGACGTGCTGCCGCAGGCCGGCCAGGTGACCAGGGTGTACCTGGACGATCCCGGGCAGGCGGACTGTGTGATCATCGCGCCGGGCGGGATGGCGCACCGGGCCCTGGCCGCGATGCGCACGCTGCTGCTGGAGTGGGAGATCACCTGTCTGCTGCTCGTGCCGCGGCGCCTGTACCCCTTCGACGTGGCCCCGCTGTCGCCGCTGCTGGAGCGGGCCGGCGCCGTGGTCGTCGCCGAGGAGAGCACCGCCGGCGGCACCTGGGGGGCCGAGGTGGCGCAGCAGGTGCACAGCCGGCTCTGGGGGCGCCTGCGGCGTCCCGTGTCCCTCGTCCACTCGGCGGCCAGTGTGATCCCGGCGGCCGTTCATCTTGAGCGTGACGTGCTGGTGCAGGACACCGCGATCGTCCGCGCCGTACGGGAGCTCCTGCCTTGACCGAGTTGCGCGTGCCCAAACTCAACAACAACGACACCGAGTACCTGCTGGTCGAGTGGCTGGCCGAGGACGGCGCCGGGGTGCTCAAGGGCGATCCGGTGGTGGTCCTGGAGACCTCCAAGGCAGCCGAGGAACTGGTGGCCGAGGTCGATGGCGTACTGCGGCGGGCGGTGGAGACCGGCGCGACCTGCGTGCCCGGCGACGTGATCGCGTACATTTCCGACGACTCGGCGCCTCCACCGACGGCCGTCGATGTGCGTGCGGCGTCCACCGACGGGCCCATCATCACCGCGCCCGCCCAGGCGCTGATCGACGAGCACGGCGTGGATCCGGCGCGGATCCACGCGCTGGGGAAGAAGGTGATCAGGCGCGCCGACGTGGAGTCCCTGCTGGAAACCGGCGGCGACAGCGCGTCGTCATCGTCGCAGACGCGCCCGCTACCGGCCGTTCAGCGGGCCGTGGCCGCTGCGGTCACCCGTTCCCATCACACGATCCCGGCCGCCTTCACCGCCGTGAAACTGGACGCCGGCCCCGCGATCGCCCGGGCCCGGGTCCTCAGCAAAGAGGCCAGGGCTCTGATCGGGCTGGCTGAGCTGCTGGTTTCCGCGGTCGCGTCGCTGCACGGGCGGTTCCCGATGTGCTTCGCCGAGCCGGTGGTGGCGGACGGGCCGGGCGGCGAACTGGCCGTACGCCCCTCGCCGGCACCGAACGTCGGTGTCACCGTGGACGTCGGCCACGGCCTGTACGTCCCGGTGCTGCGCGGTGCCGACCGCCTGTCACTCAAGGAGATCGCGCAGCAGCTCACGGCGTACCGGACGAAGGCGTTGCGTGGAGCTTTCCGTGAGGAGGACCTGGCGGGCGGGAACATCGTCGTCACCTTGCACACCGACACCGCCGTGCTCCTCGCCGTGCCGATCGTGTTCCCGGGGCAGACCTGCGCGCTGTCGCTGTGCGCGCCGCAGCACGAGTTCGCCCTCGACTCGGCTGGAAACATCGTGAAACGCACCACGGTCACGCTCGGACTCGCGTTCGACCACCGCGTCGTCAACGGCCGCGAGGCGGCGATGTTCCTGAACGCCATACGCAAGATCATCGCCGCCTGAGGAGGGGCGCGTCACCCGGTCAGGGCGTGCCGCGCCTCCTCCTCACTCATCGCGTCGATCTCCTCGATCAGCAGGTGCTCGACGGCCTCGGCGAGCTCGGCCACGGTGCCGCAGCCGAACACGGTCCGGATCGGCACCTCCACCTCCAGCATCGCCCGCAGCCGCGCCGCGACCCGGGTGGTCATCAGCGAATGCCCGCCCAGCTCCAGCAGATCGTCCAGCACGCCGACCCGTTCGAGGCCGAGCACCTCGGCCCAGATCTCGGCGACCAGCGCCTCGCTGTCGGTGCGCGGCGCCGTGTAGTCCGCCCCGGTGACCCGGTCCGGCTCGGGCAGCGCGGCCCTGTCGACCTTGCCTCGGGAGGTGAGCGGCAGCTCCGCCAGCCGTGACCACCGGGTCGGCACGAAGCCCCTCGGCAGCCTGCCCGCGGCGTGCGCGCGCAGCTCGGCCGGGTCGGCGGGGCCGGTGAAGTACGCGACCAGGTCCTCACCGCGGGCGGCCACGGCCACCTGCCCGGCGCCGGGGTGCTCGCGCAGGGCGGCCTCCACGTCGCCGGGCTCGATGCGCACGCCGCGTACCTTGACCTGGTCATCCAGGCGGCCCAGGAACTCCAGCTGCCCGTCCGAGCGCCACCGCGCCCGGTCACCGGTACGCAGGCGCCGGGCGCCGGAATCGCCGTACGGGTCGGGCTCGAAGGCGGCGGCGGTGCGGCCGGGCAGCCCGGCATACCCACGGGCGACCCCGGCCCCGCCGATCGCCAACTCGCCCGCAGCGCCCGGCGGCACCGGCTCGCCCCGGGCGTCCAGCACCCGCACCGACGTGGCGGACAGCGGCCGGCCGATCGGCGGGCGCCCGCCGGAGTCGGTCCCGTCCAGCTCGGCCCAGGTGGCGATGACCGTGGCCTCGGTCGGCCCATAGGTGTTGACCAGCCGGACCCCGGGCCCCTCGCGATGCCAGCGCGCCACGGCCGCTCCGTCGGCCTGCTCACCGCCGAGGATCACCAGCCGCAGCGCGGGCGGCCACGCCACCTCCGCCGGCGACTCGACGAGCCGATGCCAGTACGCGGTCGGCAGATCCAGCACGGTGATCCGCCGCCCGTCCGGCCCTGCCAGCAGATCGGGCAGGCTCGCGGGGCCGTCCGGCAGCGGCACCACCGCCGCCCCGGACGCGAGCGCCGGGAAGATCTCCTCGACGTGGGTGTCGAAGCTCAGCGACGCGAACTGGACCACATGATCCCCCGGCCCCAGGCCGTACTCCCGCCGCATCCACCCGACCCTGGCCGCCACCGAACCATGCTCGACGAGAACCGCCTTGGGCAGCCCGGCAGACCCCGAGGTGGTCATCACATAGGCGATCCCCTTGGCCGGGCTCCCCTCGCCCACAGCACGCACCCCGTCCTCGCCGATCAGCCAGGCGGCACCCGCGGCGGCCATGGAGTCGGCGTGCCGGGCCGGCGGGTCGGCGGGATCCAGGGGCAGGTACGCGGCGCCCGCCCGCCACACGCCCAGCAGTGCGGCGACCACCTCGGCGGAGGGGGCCAGCCGTACGGCCACCACGTCGCCCTCCCGGACGCCGCTCTCCCGCAGGGTGCCGGCGAGCGTGCCGGCCCGGTCCCAGAGAGCCGCGTACGAGACCACCTGATCGCCGCAGCGCACGGCGATGGCGTCCGGCGTCCGGCGCACCACGCCCGCCACCAGCTCCAGCACCCCGTCCGCAACCGGCTCGGCGGGCCGGGCGGCCAGCTCGGCCATCGTCTTCTCGTCCCGTCCGGTCCACGCGGGCAGCCGCGAGATCGGCGTGTCCGGCCTCGTCACGGCCCCGGCCAGCAGCGTCAAGTAGCGCTCGGCGATCGTCGTGACCTCGCCGGCGTCGAACACCGCGCCGTCGTACTCGAAGCAGATCGCCAGCTCGTCCCCCGCCGGCCAGACCTCCACGAGCAGATCCACCACGATCTGGTCGCGGTGTTCCCCGAAGTTCGACACGCGGACTCCGCCGTACACGCGGTCCTGCCCGGCGGCGTAGTCCTGCATGATGAACACGGTCGGCAGCAGCGTCTCGACGCCGCGCGCCAACCGCTCCAGCAGCGGCGCGGGCCGGCCCATCGCGTCCAGCACCACCCCTTTGACCCGCCCGAGCAGCTCGGCGAACGTCGGATCGCCCGTCAGGTCGCCGCGCAGCGGCAGGGTCTGGGTGAGGTACCCGACCATCCGCTCCAGCTCGACCCGTTCCCGCCCGGCGACCACGGTGCCGACCAGCATGTCGTGCTGCCCGCTGTGCCGGAACAGCAGCGCCTGGTACGCCGCCATGAGCACCATGAACGGGGTCGCCCGATGGGCCAGGGCCAGCCGCTCCACCTCGGCGAGGTGCCGCGCGCCCAGCCGTACCCAGTGGTATCCGCCCTCCCGGACGGCCGCGCGCGCCCCTGGACGGGCGAAGGGCAGCTCGGTGACCGGCGGCGCGGCCAGCGCCTCTGTCCAGTACGGCATGGCCTTGTCCGCCCTGCGCCGCTGCCAGCGGGCGTAGTCGCTGGGCAGGATGCGCAGGTCGGGCAGGCGGGCGGGGCGGCGTTTCACGGCGGCGGCGTAGTACTCGCCCAGGTCGTCGAGCATGATCTCCAGGGAGTGCCCGTCGGCCAGGATGTGGTGCAGCGTCAGGCACAGCACGTGATCGTCCGGGGCGATCTCGATGACGGCGACCCGCAGCGGAACGCCCGTGGCCAGGTCGAAGGCGGCGTTGGTGCGTTCGGTGACCAGCGCGCCCACCTGCTCCTCGGCCGCTGCCAGCCACTCGATCGGCGGCGCCCAGCCGACCGGCCCGGCCACCGCCCAGGGCGTGCCGTCCTCCTCGGCGAAGGCGGTCCGCAGGCTCTCGTGCCTGGCCACGAGCGCCCCGAGCGCGCCGGTGAACGCGTCGCGGTCGAGCGGGCCGCGCAGGCGTCGTACCAGGTACATCGTGTACGAGGCGTCGCCGGGCACCAGCCGCTGGAGCATCCAGAGGCGTTCCTGCGCGGGCGACAGCGGTGCCCTCATGACCCGGCCGCCAGGTCGTCGAACAGCCCCTGGAGCTCCTCGGCGCTGAGGCCGTCCAGCTGGTCGCGCAGCGAGGCGACGTCGGCCAGGCTGAGATCGGCGTCGTCCATGTCGTCGAGCCGGGCGGCGAATCCGGCGATCGTCGGATGCTCGAACAGGACGACGATCGGCACCTCCAGGCCGTACCTGGCCTGGACCCTGGCGATGATCTGCGTCGCGGCGAGTGAGTGGCCGCCGAGCTCGAAGAAGTCGTCGTCGGCGCCGATGGGCTCGGTGGCGCCGAGCACCCCTGCCCAGAGCTCGGCGAGATCGGACTCGACCGCGGTGGCCGGGGCGCGGAAGGCGGCGGTGCCGGGGCGCGTCCACGACGGGGTGGGCAGGGCGGCGCGGTCGAGCTTGCCGTTGGGGGTGAGCGGCAGGGACGTCAGCGTCGTGTGCCGGACCGGGATCATGTAGTCGGGGAGCGATGCGCGCAGTCGTTCGCGCAGCGCGGCCCAGTCCACGGCGTGCGCCCGCGGGACCAGGTAGGCCACCAGACGCCCGTCGCGGACGGCGACCGCGGCGTCCTTGACCTCGGCGGTCGCGCGCAGGGTGGCCTCGATCTCGCCCAGTTCGATGCGGAATCCGTGGACCTTGACCTGCTGGTCGGCGCGGCCGAGGTACTCCAGCCGGCCGGCGGGCGTGATTCTGGCCAGGTCGCCCGTGGCGTACATGCGGGCGCCGGGGATGTCGGCGTACGGGTCGGGCAGGAAACGCGCCGCCGTCTGACCAGGCAGCCCGTAGTACCCCCGGGCGACCCCTGCGCCGCCGATGTGCAACTCGCCGGTCTCTCCGTCGGCGACCGGTGTCCCGTTCTCGTTCAGCAGGTGAACCGAGGTCTGCCGGATGGGCGACCCGAGATCCACGGCCTCGGGTCCCGGCCGCACCCTGCCGGCCGTGGACCACACCGTGGTCTCCGTGGGGCCGTACACGTTCCACAGTTCGGCGCCGTCCGCCAGCAGCGCGTCCGCGAGATCGCGGGGCAGCGCCTCACCACCGCACAACCGGGTCCTGATCGTCGCGGGGATTCCGCCGGACTCCAGCAGGATCCGCCAGCCCGCCGGTGTCGCCTGCATGATCGTGACCCCCTCGGCGGCGGCCCGTTCGCGCAGCGCCCACCCGTCGGAGACCTCCGCGGCGGCCGCGATCACCACCCGGCCTCCCGTGTACAGGGGCAGCAGCAACTCCAGAACCGAGATGTCGAACGACAGCGTGGTGACGGCCAGCCACCGATCCTCCGGCCCGATCGGCAGCAGTTCGGCGAACGCGTCCAGCAGGTTCGCCACGGCCTGATGCGGCACCGCCACCCCCTTCGGACGACCGGTGGACCCCGAGGTGAACATCAGGTATGCCAGCCGATCCACGTCGGCGACGACCGCCGTCGGGGCCGCGTCAGCGGCAAGCCGGGATGCCAGGGGCACGGCCGGGGCCAGCGCGGACGAGATCGGAGCACCGTTCAGCGGGCGGCCCTCGGGTGAGAGCGTGAGAACGGTGGGAACGCCGTCCAGCAGTGCGGGGTCGACGCCCGCCTGGGTCAGCACCAGGCCGATGCCCGCGTCCTGGCGCATCATCCGCAGCCGTTCGGCCGGAAACGCCGGATCCAGCGGTACATAGGCCCCGCCGGCCGTCCACACGGCGAGCATCGCCACGAGCATCCCGGTGGTCCGCTCCACGCACAGCCCCACGGGCACCTCGGGGCCGACGCCATGTCCGCGAAGCACGGCGGCGAGGTCCTCGACGCGGCGGTACAGCTCCCGGTAGGTCACCTGGCCGTCGGAGCCGGTCACGGCCACCGCGTCGGGCGCCTTGTCCAGCCACCGCCATATCCTGCCCACTTCGCCGTTCGCAGCCCTTCGCGAGGGCGGCGTCGTGTCGTCGTTCAACGTCGATATCGCCTTTCAGTCTCGCAGGCTGAGCGGCCGCATGTCCGTCCAGACAGTCTCGATGTGGGCGAGGCACTCCTCCCGGGTGCCCGCGAACCCGGCGTCGGACCAGCCTGGCGGCGGTTCGCGATCGGCGGCCCAGATGGAGTACTGCTCCTCGTGGTTGACGACCACCCGCATCTCGGCACTCACGTGTTCTCCTCGCTGACCAGTAGCGTCTCGACCTCGCGCAGCATCGCCTCGATCGCCTCCCGGGGCAGGAGGGCGGTGTCGGCGAGCAGGTCCAGCCGGCAGGTGTGGGTGGCGGGTCCGACGGAGAGGAACACGTCGGCGTCCACCTCCGGCCAGGCCCCCACGGGGAAGGTCCGGCCGGGGCTCACGGGCGGGTCCGGTGGCAGGTTGGGCCAGCCCCCGGCGACCCGGACGTCGTTGAAGTAGGCGGTGGGCGGTGGCCCGGTCTCCTCGATCAGCGCCCGCTGGGCGGCCGGATCGTAGCGAGCATGCCGGTACGACGCCAGCACCCCCCGGTGCGCGGCCCCCACCACCTCGGCGAGCGACGAACCATGTGCCACGTCCAGGACGAAGATCCCATCCTGGACGAGGGTGGCCACCATGGGCGCCAGCCGGGGATCGTGCCGATTGCCCACGATGAGCTGCATCGCGACCGTGCCGCGGCCGGTCAGCCGGGACAGCAGCACCGCGTACGCCCCGAGCAGCACGCTGCCGGTGCTCACCCCCCAGCGCCCTGCCAGCCTGGTGACCGCTGCGCCGAGCGCCGCCGACTCCATGCCCAGCTTGACGAACCTGGGCTCCTCGGGCGCGCCCCGCGGCGCGGCGAACAGCGGGCGCGGCATCCGATCCAGCGCCGCCCGCCAGTATCTGAGCGCCCGCTCGCCTCGTGCCGCGCCCTCGGCCGATTCTTCCTCGGCGGCCAGGTCGAGCGGCTGCGGCACGGCCTGCGGCAGCGGCTCCCCGGACAGCAGCCGCGGCCACTCACCAGCGATGACGTCGAGCGCCCGCCCGTCAACCGCCATGTGCGTGAACGCGAACGCCACCGCGCGCGGCCTGCCTCCGTCCATGACGACGACGCAACGTACCGGGAGCTCGTTCGCGTAGTCGAAGCCCTTGCCCGCGAGCTCGGCGGCGATCTCCCCGGCCAGCGCCCTGGGCCGGGCCCCGGCGGCATCGACCAACCCGACCGTCAGCCACCCATGTTCGGCGACCCGCTGTACCATGCCGCACTGCTCCGCGCCCTGGTGGCCGATGACATCCGACCCGGCGATCCAGTTCGTACGCAGGCTCTCGTGCCGTCCGAGCAGCCGCGCGAGGGCGGCGAGTACGGTCGGCAGGTCGGGCTTGCCGTGGGCCGGCAGGGCCCACGGCATGTTGAAGTAGGGGTCGCCAGGGGGCAGCCACTCGGTGAGCCGCCAGAACGCCCGCTGGCCCCAGGTGAGCGGTCCTTGGCCGGACCTGGCGCCGGTGAACTCGACCGTCACGGGGCCGGTCATGACGGGCGGCCCGCCATCCGGGACAGGTGGTCGACCAGCCCGTCGAGCGTGTCGAGGCTGCCGTCGAGCTCGATGTCGAAGCCGAACTCTTCCTCGATCGTGTCGATCAGCCGGATGTAGCCCAGCGAGGTGAGGCCGAGCGCCGTCAGCGAGCAGTCGGCCGCGAGCACCTCCGCCGTGGTGAGCTCGCCGTCGCTGGCCTGGGCCACCAGCGCGGCCACGCGCTCCCTCAGCATGCCTGCTCCCGCAGTCGGGCGACCTCCGCCGCGATGCCCATCGCGGTGGCGTCGTCGATGAACAGCTCGAAGGAGAGCTCCACGCCGAACCGCTCCTGGGTCCTGGCCATGATCTGGGTGATCGTGAGGGAGTGGCCGCCGAGATCGAACAGGTCCTCGTCGGGTTCCACGTCGTCCAGTTCGAGCTCCTTGGCGAAGATCGCCTGAATCTCCCGTACGAGCTCGGCGTCCACCGGACCGTCCTTGACAGCGACGGAAGCGGCGGTGGCCGCGGTGACGGCTGTCACGGACGCCGCAGGAACGGGACCGGGCAGCGGCAGCCGGTCCAGCGGCGCCTCCGGATCCGCGGCTACCGCCGTCAGCAGCGCGGCGAGGTCCTCCCGGATCCGCTCGGCCCCCGTCCGGCCGAGGAGCGCGGGGTTGTACTGCAGCCGCGCCGCCGTACCCGCCTCGTCATCGACGATCTGCAGGTGGAGCGTGTTGCGCACCCAGCCGTTGAACATCATCCACTCCACCGACGCACCCAGCCCGGCGAACAGCGGGCTCGTCTCCGGCCGCTGGCGGTAGCTGAGCGACACGGGGGTGAGCGCCGCGCGGGGGCCGATCCCGTCCACGGCCCTGGCCAGCGGAACCTCGCGATGCCGGTACAACCGCCGCAGATCGCCCCGCAGGCTCCGGGCAAACTCGCCGAACGTGCCCCCCTCGGGCGCCCCGATCACGGGTAACTCGTTGACGAAGGCGCCCACGTGGTCCCGGCTCCACTCGGTCCGCGTGGACAGATCGACGCCGACCGCGGGCCGCGCGTTGCCGTACGCGTGCAGCAGCGCGACGAACGCGGCCAGCACCGCCTCGAAACGGGTGACCTCCAGCCGCCCGGCAATCCCGCCGAGGTCCTCGACGACGAAGTCGAGGGCGGAGCCGGGCGCCGCGGCCACGGACACGCCGGTCAGGCCGGGCAGGCGCAACTCCCGCTGGCCCTCCCACCGGCCCGCCCAGTACTGCCGCGCGTACGGCAGCGCGTTCGCGAGCCTGACCTGCTGCTGGACCGACACCTCCGGGTACGTCGGCCCCAGCGGCGGCGGCGCCGCGCCCCCGTACCAGGCGGCCAGATCCCGCAGCAGAATGTCCTTGGACTCCCCGTCGAACACCGCGTGATGGGCCTGGAACAGCAGCACATGCCGCTTGGCGTCCTCCCGGATCAACGTGAACCGCGCCGTGGGCCCTACGACCGGATCGACCGGATCGACCGGCCTGGCCAGCTCCTCCTGAAGATCGCCGCCTTCGCGCATCGGCGGCACCGCATGGGGGACCAACCGCAGCTCACCACCGTCCTCGGCGAGCACGCCGCCCAGCACGGGATGCCTGCGCGCCACCTCCTCACATGCCTTCCCCAAGGCCACCACGTCGAGCGGCCCGTCCAGCCACACGGCCAGCGGCATGTGAAAGGCCCGCCCGGCGACCCCGGCCCGCTCGGTGAGCCACATCCCCTGCTGCGCAGGGGAGGCCGGCCACGATCCAGTCATCTCCCGCCTTCTTTCTCCACAGTGCCCGTCTTTTCCGTGGGACCCGCCTTGTCCGGGCCCGCTTCCACAACAAGGTCCGCCTGCTTCAGAAGATCGCGCAGGTCGGACTTGACGACCTTGCCCGACTGGTTTCTGGGCAGGCGGTCCACGAAGATCACTCGTGCCGGCAGTTCGTGCGGGGCCAGCCGTGTCATGAGGAAGGCCCGCAGCTCCGTCACGCGCGGCGCCCGCGAACGGGGCACGACGGCGGCGGCCAGTACGGTGCCCATCACGGGATGCGGCACGCCGGTGACCGCCGCCTCGGCCACGTCCGGGTGTTCGTGCAGCGCGGCCTCCACCTGCACGGTCGACACCTTGTACGCCCCGGACTTGACGACGTCGCTCTCCCGGTCGACGAGATAGAGGTAGCCGTCCGCGTCGAGGTAGCCCAGATCGCCCATCCGCACCCACCCGTCGCGGAAGGTGTGCCCGCTGGCCTGCTCGTCCCGGTAGTACGAGCGCGTGGCGGCGGGGGTCCGCAGCCAGATCTCCCCCGTCTCTCCGGCCGCCAGTGGCCCGCCGCCGGGGCCGGTGATCCGCAGCCCGCTACCGAGCGCCGGCCGGCCCAGGGCCGCGGGCCGCGACGGGTCGTAGATCATGACCGTCTGGGCGGGCGCCGCCTCGGTCGAGGTGTAGTAGTTCGTCACAGTCGCCTTGGGGAACGCCGCCGCCAGCCGCGCGCACAACGCCGCCGGCAGCGCCGACGCCGCGGACCCGAGCAGGACCACGCCGGAGAAGTCGTACCGTTCGTGCAACCCGGCGTTGAGCAGCTCAAGGGCCATCGCGGGCACCAGGAACACCGTCCCCACCCGCCGCGACTCGATCAGCCTGGCGAACCTTCCCGGGGTGAACCGCGCCAGGGTCAGCACCGCCGGCCGCGCGTCCAGCGCGTTGATCAACATGGCCTGGCCGGCGTTGGTGCCGATCGGAAACGCGTGCAGCAGGAGCTGCGAATGCCCGAACCTTCGGCGATTGGCCCGGGTGGCGCTGCCGTAGGTGAGGTTGGCGTGGGTGGCCGCCACCGCCTTGGGGCGGCCTGTGGTGCCGGAGGTGTAGAGGATCTGCGCCAGATCCCCCGGCCCCGGCGGTTCGGGTTCCCGTGAACCGGGATCCAGCTCGGCCGGCACGGCGCTCCAGTACCCGCCGTCAGGGGGCGCGTCCGTCCCCTTGCCTGCGTGCAGCAGGCCGATCGCCGAGCAGTGCTCCAGCATGTACGCCACCTCGGCAGTAGCGAGCCGATCGGAGATCGGCACCGCCACTGCGCCGGCGAGTTGCGTGGCGCAGTAGGCCACGGCGAAGTCGGTCCAGTTCTCGGCCCCGAACAGCAGCCCCACCCGATCGCCCCGCCGCACCCCGCGCCGGACCAGCCCGCGCGCCAGCGAGTCCGTCCGCGCGTGCCATTCCGCGAAGGTCAGCGTGCCGCCCCCGGCGACCTCCAGCGCGACCCGCTCGGGCTCCTCCGCGGCCCGCCTGGCGAGCAACTCCGGAATGATCATGACTCCCCCTCGGCGCGCCGCCGCAGCTCCTGGATGCCGACGAGATCATCGGGCAGCGCGTCGGGCACCTCGCCGTCGAAGCGGGCCAGCACCCGTACCCGCATCGCGCACACCGCGATCAGCGCGATGGCCAGCCCGAAGGCCACGTACATCAACCCGATCCCGCGACCGTCCCCCGTCCCGAGCAACGCCCCCGCCGTCGCGGCCAGCGGCCCGTCCGGCGCCATCAGCGGCTCGAACACCGCCGCCCCGTACGGCGCCACCAGCCCGAACCCGATCGGCAGCGTGGACCAGGCGACGAGTGTGTTGAGCGCGATGACCCGCCCGTGGAACCGCTGCGGCACCTTGACCTGAATGATCGTCGCGTACACCCCGTTGAGCAGCGTCAGGCACAGCGACATCCCGAACGCCCCCGCGGTGATCGCCACCAGATCCGCCCGCACACCGACGACCACGCAGAACACCGCCAGCGCGAGCGTGAACAGCAGCACCCCGCGCAGCCGTCGCCGGCGCGGCCCGCCCCACACGGCCATCAGCAGCCCGCCGGCCAGCACGCCGATGCCGCCCGCCAGCGACACCTGCGCGACGTCCTGCAGCGTCGCGAACGACAACACCAGCGGCGAGATCATCAGGAACAGCGGCGACAGGAACACGTTCAGCACGGCGAAGAACACCAACATCCCACGGAAGCCCCGATTTCCCCAGGTCAGCCGCCAGCCGCCGGCGATCTCCGCCATGACCGTCTCGCGCCGCCGCCACGCCATGCTGCGGGGGAACCGGACCGCCAGCAGGACCGCGACCGCGAACCCGTACGACAGCACGTCGATGATCAGGATCCCCTGCAGCCCGATGACCGCCATCAGCCCGACCGCCACCAGCGGCACCGCCACCTGGGCCGTACCGGTGACGAGCTGCACCACCCCGTTGGCGTGGCCGAGGAACCGCTTGGGGACGAGTTGCGGGATCGCCGAGGCGTACGCGAACCGCTGGAAGGTCAGCGCGACCGACAGCAGCGCGAGCAGCGGGTAGACGTGCCAGATCTCCAGGTTGCCGGTCCACAGCAACACTCCCAGGATCAACTGCACGCCGCCCGCGGTGACGTCCCCGGCGAGCATCACCACGCGCCGGTCGTACCGGTCCACGATGGCCCCGGCCAGCGGCGCGACCAGCATGCCCGGCAGCAGCCCGAGCACCGCGAACAGCGCGAAGTTCGCCAGCGAGCCGGTGGTCGTGTAGATCCACAGCGGCACGGCGAACTCGGTGAGCGCCGATCCCAGGATCGACACCAGTTGCCCGGCCGCGACCAGCGCGAACCGCCCCATGCCCGGCCGCACCTGACGAGCCCTGGAGGTGTCGGGGGCCGGGGAATCTCGCGAGGACACGCCCTCCAGCCACCACGTCGATCGCGGTGTACGGGCCAGCCGCTCGGCCCGCCCCTCGGCGATGGCGCGGTGCGTGCCGGTCACGATGGCCGCCAGTTCCTCGGCCCGATATTTCAGGAAGAAGTGCCCCGCCTCGTCCAGCACGACCAGGGCCGTCAGCTCCGACAGCACGTGCCATTCGCGGTACCGCTCCTGGTAGAACTCCATCGCCGGGTCGCGCTCGCCGGCCAGCGCGATCACCGGCGCCCGCAGCGGGGCCGCGGACTCCTCGAACATGCGGGTGAAGTAACGCTCCGCCTGCCGGGTGCCGCGCCGCCGGTTGCGGACCATGAGGTCGAGCTGGTCGCGGCCGACTTCCTCCACGTCCAGGCCGGCGGCCCGCAGATCGTTGATCCAGGCCTGGTCGCCGCGGATGCGCTCCATGAGGTCGGTCAGGCCCGCGAGGCGGCTGCGGGGGCGGGCGAAGGGGAAGACGCCGCCGAGGTACACCGCCTCGACCTCGCGGCCGGCTTCCTCCAGCCTGCGGGCGATCTCCGCGGCCAGCATCACGCCGAGGCCGCAATGGCCGTACAGGGTGACGGGGCCCTCGATGTCGTCGAGGATCTCCTGTACGCACCCGTCGGCGACCTCGTCCAGGGGCCGGGCCTCCTCGCCCAGTTCGTGCCCGGGCACGGCGATCGAGTACAACGCCCAGTCGGCCGGCAGCGCGTCCGCCAGCGGCTGGTAGATCACCGCGCTGCCGCCCCCGTACGGTGCGCAGATCAGCGTGGAAGCGGTCGTCCTGGCGGGCGTGAGCCGGTGCAGCAGGCGGTGCGGGCCCTCGTCGGCCGACTCCAGCAGCGCGGCCAGCTCCCGCACGGTGCGGTGCTTGAACAGGTCGAGCACGGTGACGGTGCGCTCCGGCGCCACCTGCCTGAGCCGGGCCACCACCCGCATGGCCAGCAGGGAGTGCCCGCCGAGCTCGAAGAAGTCGTCCGTGGCGCCGACCTCGGGGACGCTGAGCAGCTCGGCCCACACGGCGGCGACGGTCTGTTCGGCGACGCTCCGCGGCGACTCGAAGCGGCCGGTCGTCTCCGGTGCCGGGTCGGGCAGGGCGCCCCGGTCCACCTTGCCGTGCGACTTCAGCGGCGGCGGTTCCTCCAGCCACACGTACCTGGCGGGGATCATGTAGTCGGGCAGCTGCTCGGCCAGCCACGCCCGCACCTCGGCGGCCTCCGGCCGGGCCTCGGCGGGCACATCGACGGAGGACTCACCGACGAGGTAGGCCACGAGCAGACCGCCGCGCATGTCGGCGATCGCCGACGTCACGCCGGGATGCCGGCCGAGCACCGACTCGACCTCGGCCAGCTCCACCCGGTAGCCACGGATCTTCACCTGCAGGTCGCGGCGGCCGAGGAACTCCAGGTTTCCGTCGGGAAGGTGACGGGCCAGGTCACCGGTACGGTACATGCGCGCGCCGGCCGGACCGTACGGATCGGGCAGGAACCGTTCCGCGGTCAGGGCCGGACGGTCGAGATACCCCCTGGCCAGCCGATCCCCGCCGAGGTACAGCTCCCCGGCGACGCCGATCGGCACCGGCTCCAGATGCTCGTCCAGCACGTACGCCCGAGCACCCGGCAGTGGCCTGCCGATGGGCAGCGTGGTGGTCGTGCCGCCTGCGCCCTCGACCGCGTATGTGGTGACGCCCACCGTCGCCTCGGTCGGCCCGTAGTGGTTGACGACCCGGCAGCGCCCGGCCGCGGCCAGTTCCTCGGCCCAGTCGCGCGGCGCCGCCTCACCGCCGAGGATCAGCAGCTCGCGCGGCAGCACGTCGGCCTGCAACGCGGCCAGATGAGACGGAGTGATCTTGAGGTAGTCGATGCCCGCGTCCCGGACGTACTCGGCCAGCTCATGCCCCGCCGTGCGCGGCGCGATGATGTGCAGCGTCCCGCCGGTCATCAGGCACGCGTAGAAAACCGTCACCCCGAAGTCGAAGGCCAGCGACTGCAGCAGCGCATACGAACCGCCGGGTTCGATCTCCAGCCGCTCCCGCAGGCCCGCGAGATAGACGAGCGCCTGCCGATGCTGGATCGCGACGCCCTTGGGCCTCCCGGTGGTGCCGGACGTGTAAATGACATAGGCCAGGTCGTCGGGGGTCACGTCACGAGTGACCGGGACCTGGTGGCCGTTGAGCTCCCCATCGGGCTCGTCGAGGCCGACCGTGACCAGCCCATCAGGCAACCGCCCCCTGGAGGACGAATCGGTCACCGCGATCCGTACGCCGGCGTCCCGCACCACATACGCCAGCCGCTCGCCCGGATGCTCCGGATCCAGCGGCAGATACGCGGCCCCCGCCTTGAGCACGCCGAGCACCGCCACGGCCAGTCCGGCCGACTGCTCCAGGCACACCGCCACCCGTTCCCCGGGCCCGGCGCCGAGGGCCCGCAGCCGCCGGGCCAGCTGATCGGCGCGGATGCCGAGCTCGCCGTACGTGAGCGAGACGTCCCCCGCGACCACCGCGACCGCTCCCGGATCCTGCCCGGCGACGACCTCGTGCAGCAGCCGGACCCCGGCGGGCGGCGCCGGCTCGGCGACCCCGAGGGCCAGCACGCGCCGCCGCTCGTCCGGGCCGAGCAGCGGCAACCGGGAGATCGGCAGCTCAGGGTCGGCGACCGCCGCCCGCAGGAGCGTCTCCAGGCATCCCACCAGCCGCCGCGCCGTGTCCTCCCGGAACAGCGCGGTGCTGTACGCGAGCTGGCCGTGCAGCCCGCCGCCACCCTCGAAGAGATAGAGCGCCAGGTCGAACCGGCTGGCCACGGTGGGGATCGGATACGGCTCCGCGCCCAGCCCGGCGGTGTCCAGGGTCCGGCCGCGATAGTTCTGCAGCGCGAACATGGTCTGGTACACCGGCGTACGGCTGACGTCCCGCTCTACGGCCAGCTCGGTGACGAGCCTGTCGAACGGCAGCGCCTGATGCGCGAAGGCGTCCAGGGCGGCGTCGCGGACCCGGCCGAGCAGTTCGCGGAAGGTCGGGTCGCCGCGCAGGTCGGCCCGCATGGCCAAGGTGTTGATGAACGGACCGACGACCCCCTCCAGCTCGGGCAGCTCCCGCCCGGACACCGGCGACCCCACCGCGAAGTCGTCCTGCCCGGCGAACCGGCCGAGCAGCACCTGGAAGGCGGTGAGCAGCGTCATGTACGGCGTGGCCCGGTACGCCGTGCTCAGCTCCGCGATCGACGCGGTGAGGGCGGGGTCCACGATGACGTCCACGCCGGCGCCGGTCCAGCGCTGCTCGGCGGGCCGGGGCAGGTCGGTCGGCAGCTCCAGGGCGGGCACCCCGTCCAGCCGGGACACCCAGTAGCGCACGTCGTCGTCGAAGGTCCGGCCGCGCTGCCAATGCGCGTAGTCGCCGAACTGCAGCTGCACCGGCGGCAGCTCCCGGCCCGCGTGCAGCGCCAGCAGTTCCTGGAACAGGATGTCGCACGACCAGCCGTCGGTGATCGAGTGGTGCATGGTGAGCAGCAGCACGTGCTCGCCGGGGGCCGACCGCACCAGCAGGGCGCGCAGCAGCGGCGGGCGGGCCAGGTCGAACGGCCTGGCCAGCTCCCCATCGATCTCGCCGGGGTCGCCGGTGACGCGGAACTCCACGACCGGCTCCTCGGCGATCACCACCTCCGGGCGACCGTCCGGTGTGGTGACCAGGCTGGTACGCAGGCTCTCATGCCGCCGTGTGAGCTCCGTCAGTGCCCCGGCCAGCGCGTTCTCGTCGAGTTCGCCGGTCAGCCGGACCGCGAACGGCACGGTGTAGGCGGCCGTGCCGGGGGCGTACTGCTCAAGGAACCACAATCGCTCCTGCATGGCCGACGGCGGCGGCGCGGTGCCGGGGTCACGGCGGGGAACGCTGACCTTGGTGGCGCGCGCTCGGAGGCGACGTTCCAGCAGAGCCTGCTTGGCCGGTGAAAGGGAGCTCCTGGTCACGCGTCTTACTCCTCGGAACACGCGGTTGTACACGTACAGGTGCACGTACGAAGTCCGCGGCGATGACGCCCCAGACCGGGATGTGCTGCAGTGCGATGCGGTGTAGCCGGAACGGCGATGGCCGTGCAAGCCGTGGGAACGCTCCCACGAGGGAGGCTAGGTATAGCCCCCACCGAGGTCAAGGTCTAGATCGACATTTCCGACTGCACATCGTGATCCAACAAGTACGCTTCGCGATATGTGCACGTCGCAACGCTGTTTTCGGTGGCTCTGTTTTTCGAACGCTTTACAGTTCGGAAACCTCTTCGTCATTGATTTGGGAGCGCTCCCATCACTTTGGCCACTCAAGGCACCTCAGTCACGAGCCGCAGCGACTTGGTTGTCCACCGCAAGGGCGGGGTCAACAGTCCGCGCCACCCGCCGACTGGTTCTGTTATCGTCTCGACGCGTGCAGCGCGGCCAATGCCTGCCTTTCGAGCAGGCGGAAACCGCAGGATCCGGCGATCGCCACGGCCTGCTCGGCGGTGTAGCTCGCCGAGGCCGGGTCACCGGCGGAGAGCCGGGCGGTGGCGAGGCCGACCAGTGCCCGTGCCTCCACGAACGGGTAGGTGTTGTGCGCGATCGTCACGGAGTGCTCGAACCACTGGGCGGCGGCCGTCGCGTCGCCGAGCGCGAGGTATGCCTCTGCCGCAGTGGCGGCGGTCTGTGCCGTGGCCTTCCTGTCGTGGACCGCGATCGCCATGTCGTGCGCTCGCCTCGCCACCTCCAGCGCGGTGGCGGCGTTTCCGCGCTGTCTGTGCAGCCGGCTCAACTCGTCCAAGGTGGACAGCTCGCCGCGCAGGTTCGACCCCTTTCGGTACGCTGCGAGCACTTCGGTGAGCAGTTCGGAGGCGCGCGCCTCCGCACCGAGCTGACGTAACGCGCTCGCCAGGTTGCCCCGATTGGCCAGCGCCGACGTCTCCCGGCCGGTCGCCTCGCTGATCTCCAGCGCCGCGTTGAGCAGTTCGGCGGCGTCCCGCAGCTCGCCCTGGCACAGCCGCATCACCCCGAGTCCGTTGAGCGCGACCGCCCGCACGTGGCCGAGCTGGTCGTCCTCGGTCAACTCAAGCGCGCGGTGCAGCCACTCCTCCGCGTCGGCGAGCTTGCCCTGCTCCAGATAGAGCCATCCGATGTGATGGGACAGATACGCTGCGGCCGTCGTCCAGCCGGTGGTGACCGCGAGCTGTTCGCCCGCGAGGCAGTCGGACAGCGCCTCCTCGTCCCGGCCGACCGACCACAGCGCCTGGCCACGGCTGATCAACATCGCGGTCCGCGCGACGTCATCGCCGGCTCTGGCGGCCGCGTCCAAACCTGCCTCCGCCGCGGGCAGCCAGCCGTCGATGTGCCGGCGGATCAGGAAGTAGCCGCGGAGCTGGTCGGTGATCCGCCAGGACAGCGCGCGGTCGGCGGACCCAGCCGCGTGCCTGACGACGGCGACCAATGCGGGCAGCTCGGCGTCCAGCCAGGCGAGCGCGTCGGCTTCGGTGGCGAAGAACGTCTCCCGCTCCGCATGCGTGTCGAGCCGCACGAGCTGCGGGTACACCCACTCCATCGCGGCCGTCACCGCGTCGGCGTACCAGGTGTACAGCCGGGAGCGCGCGGTTTCGCCCTCGGTATCATCGGCGAGCAGCCGCCGGGCGTACAGGCCCAGCAGGTCATGGAACCGATAGCGGTCCGTCGCGTACTGCATCAGCATGTTCGCCTCGAGCAGGTCCTCCAGCACGCGCTCCGCCTCGGTCGCCGGCATCGCCAGCAGGACACCGGTGCTGTCGGCGCCGAAGTCGTCACCGGGGTGCAGGCTGCACAGCCGGAACGCGCGCTGGGCCGCTGCGCTCAGGTCGGCGTAGCTGAGCTGGAAACTGGTGAGCACGCTCGACTCACCGGTGGACAGCTCGGTGAGTCTGCGGTTGTCGTCGTGCAGCCGGCGAGTCAGGTCGCCGATGGTCCACGCCTGCCGGGTGGCCAGTCGCGCGCTCGCGATGCGCAGCGCGAGCGGCAGCCGTGCGCACGCCACGGCGAGCGCACCGGCCGCGTCGGGATCGGCGTCGATCCGATGCGATCCCGCGGTCGCGGCGATCAGGGTGATCGACTCCTCCGGGTTGAGCGGTTCGAGGTGGACGACGCTCGCACCGGCGAGGCCAGGCATCCTGCGCCGGCTGGTCACGATCACGTCACTGCCGCCCACACCTGGCAGCAGCGGCCGGACCTGGTCGGCGTCATGTGCGTTGTCCAGCAGCACCAGCATCCGCCGGTCGGCGAGCTCGCTGCGGAACAACGCGGCCGCCTCGGTCTCATCGGTCCCGATCCGCCTGCTCGGCACGCCGAGCGCGCGCAGGAACCGGCCGAGCACCTGCATCGGTTCCGGTGCGGGTGCGGTGGTGCCGCGCAGGTCGGCGTAGAGCTGACCGTCGGGATACTTCGCGCGCAACCGGTGCGCGGCGGCGAGCGCGAGAGCGGTCTTACCGACGCCGGCAATGCCGTCGATCAGCACGATTCGGGACGAGGTCGGTCCGGACTCCTGGCTCGCCCTGGCGAGCGTAGCCTCGATCCTGGCCATCTCGTGCGCCCTGCCGACGAAGTCCGACGGCGCGGCGGGCGCCTGCTGGATCGTGGTCCGCCCCATTGTCCGCCGGGCGTGCCGCTCCTGCTGCCGGAGCACCGCGAGCTGGGCGGACCGCAGCCGCTCGCCAGGATCGATGCCGAGCTGGTCGGCGAGTGCGGACCGGATCCGGTCGTACGCCGCGAGTGCCTCTGCCTGCCGGCCGCTCGCGGCCAGGGTCAGGATCAGCTCGGCGTGCAGCGGCTCGTCCAGCTCGCGCCGATTCACAAGCTCCCGCACCGGTTTCAGCGCCCGTTCCGGCTTGCCGAGATCGCGCGCCAGAGTGGCGAACGTCTGGACGGTGGTGGCGTACTCGGTGGCTATCGCGGTGTAGAGCGGGCTCGACGCCACCCGCTCCGCGTCGATCTCACCGCGCCACAGTGCGACGGCTTCGGCGAGCCGGGTCAACGCCTCCTCCGGCGCGTCGTACGCCGCCCGCGTGGTGAGATCGCGGAACGTCAGCAGGTCCAGGTGATCGGCGGTGACGGCGAGCCGGTACCCGGTCTGACCGCCGAGGAGCACGCTGTCGGTTCGCCCGTCGGAGTCCAGTAACCGCCGCAACCTGGCGACGTGCGTGTGCAGCAGGCTCACCGGATTCTGGATTTCGCCGTGCTGCCACAGAAGTTCGATCAGTTCGTCCTGGCCGACCGTCGCACCGGCGCCGAGCGCGAGCCGCGCGAGCAGCGTGCGTTGCAGGTCGGAGCCGAGGGATGCCTGGACATCGCCGTGCCAGACTTCGACCGGACCGAGCACACGGATGCGCAGCGGGCCGCCACGGACCGGACCGGCTTCGGCGCGCAGGGGACGATGGGCCTCGGCGGCGGCGTGAAGTTGCTCGACGTCGGGCCCGCTCAACCCGAGTGCGGTGGCGATGGCCTGGACCGAGTCCCGCTTCGGGCTTCTCGTCCTGCCCTGTTCCAGATCGCGGATCGCGCCCGCGCTCACGCCCGCCCGGTCGGCGAGTTGCCGTTGCGTCAGTCCGGTGCGGCGGCGATGGGCTCGAAGCAGCCCGCCGAAGCTTGTCTCCGTCACTCGTACCTACGCCGAGTGACCAGACTCTTGATCTGCGACCTTCGGGGCACCCGACGATCCTAGGCCAGGAGACGCCACGGGCCCCAGCATGCTGGCTAAAGCACGCTGGGGCCTGTGTTATGTGGATCTGGCGCTGGACCAGTAGTCGTCGTGAGGCGGCGGTGTCCTGGGTGTCCCGGTTGCGGCCTGGACACCCAGGAGCGACGTCATGGGTTGACGACGGTCGCCACGGTGTCGACACCGAGGATGCGGAAGACCGCGACGCGGTTGTCGTAGAGGCCGCCTTCGGCGTGGTAGTCGACGTTGGTGCCCGGTTGGAGCGCGTCGAAGATCCGGCCGTCCCCCTCCCAGAAGGCGACGTGGCCGACGGCTTCTGCGGTCGTCTTGTAGAAGATCAGGTCACCGACCTTCAGGTCGTCCGACCATGTGTCGATCTTCTTGGCGTAGAACTTCCCCGGGTTCTGGTTGTTGTTGGCCCAGTTCCACATTTCGACGGCGCGGCGGACCGGCCAGCCGGGGAAGTTGGCGATCGGGTTGTAGGAGGCGTAGACCAGGCCGGAGCAGTCGTAGCCCGGGTACTGGGGGGTTCCTATACCCTGCCCTATGTAGGGTTCGCCGCGCTTGGCCACGGCGTTCTTGTGGGCGATCATGCTCCAGTTGAAGATGTCCCTCTCCTGGTAGCAGAACACCCCCTGCTCGGTCGTCCCGTTCTGGACCTTCACCCTGAGGTGATTGATGTTGGGGATGTTGTCGGGGTTCCAGTCGGACTTGAGGCCGACCTCGTGGTGGCCGTTGCCGCCTCTGAGGATGAAGTAGGTCTCGCCGCTGGGGAAGATGAAGGGTGCCTCGCCGCCCTCGGCGCCGCGGGCCTGGATCCGCAGCACCGGAGACTTGTTGGCCTCCGTGCCGGTGTCGTCGATACGCCAGCGAACGGTCACCTGGTCCGCTCTTTTCCAGTCGACCTGAATGAAGGCCTCGGCACCCCCGCAGGAGACGGTGAGCGTGCCACTCGGATTGCTCAAACCATCGGCGGACGCCGAAGGCGCGGCCACGAAGACGGCACTGGAGACCGCGACGACGAAGGCCACGATCAACGTCATGATTCTGGGTTTCACATGTTTCCTTTCATGAAGGGTTGTCTTTCGTCGTGGGATCGGCGAGGCTCGCGCCCCCCGGCGTCTTGTCGCTTCGAAATGGTTGGAATAGGAAGTCACGCGTTGCCGCACGTCCACGGCTGCCGACCGCGGGCCTGGTGCAGGTCATTGGCGGCTTGGTAAGAACGTTAGGGATTGTCGCTGGCACGGCGCTGTCCGTACTCCGCCCGTACCGCTGTGTACGCCGCCCGTACCGGACCCGCGTCCAGCCGGGGCGCCGGCGGGTCGTGGGCCGGTTTGGTGCCGGGCGAGCGGACGCGTGTGCAGAACCTCGCGGTCGAGGTGCGAAATGGCGTCGCCGTTCTCTCCGGCCGGGTCGATCCGGCCGGAGCTGATGTTCGTCGCCGGCGGCCTGGCGTGGCAGGCACGTGGCATCGTCGAGGTCTGCCCGCGAAGGTGCCTGGGCCGCGCCGCGGCTGGTGGTTGGGATGCGTGCCGACGGACGTCAGCCCGTCGTCACCATGACCCGCCGCCTCCGTCACCGCCCACGCCGCGGCTGCCGCCTTCGCCGCTGTAGCCGCCGCCGGAACCGGTGGAGCCGCCGGAGGCGTGAGAGCTGGCGCCGGCCGCAGCGAGAACCGGTTTGCTCATGCGTCCTTCCGCTGCGCTTGCGCACCGTCGCGGTCCACCGCTGCTTGCTTCAGCCAGCGACGCGCCTCAGCCCTGCCGGTCAAAAAGCACGATGCGCGCGCAGGTCGGGCCGCAGGTAGGCGGCGGGCGAGGCCGGGAAGGCCCACAGCGCGATGTCGACGGCCGCGAGCGCGTCGGCCTGGTGCCCGGTCAGGTGACCGCGCTCGCGCATCAGGCCGGTCAGCCGATCCCACAGCGGCCTGACCCGGGTCGGGTCCTGGCCGATCAGCGCCGGGGCGAGCAGCCTGTCGACGATGGAGGCCGGCACTTCGGGGCGACCGGGGCCAGCGCCTCGCCCCAGCCCGTGGTGCCGTCGTCGCACGTGACCGAGACGAGTGGCGTCTCGAACCGGGCCGAGTAGAGACTGCGCCACGGCGGGCGCACGAAGTAGCCCTCCTGGCGCGGGCCGCTCAAGTAGGCGGCCTCATGCCGGATCTTCACCGGAAACAGTGCACTTGACGGATTTGCGACATGTGCGCGACGATCCCACATAATGCAAGGCTATTGCATTGGAGAGACCATGGCTTCCGACCAGGGCAACAATCAGAGCGTAGAACGGGCGGTCTCCGTGCTGCGGGCGTTCCTGACCGGCCGCCCCGAACTACGCGTGTCGGACGTCGCGAAGGCCACCGGGCTGGGCATCTCCACCGCGTCCCGGCTGCTCGCCACGCTGGAGACGCTGGAGTTCGTGGAGCGCGACGAGGTGAGCGGCCTGTACCGGCTCGGCACCGCGCCGATCACGCTCGGCGGAGTGGCGTTGAACCAGCACCCGGTCCACCGCGAGGCGCGGCAGATCGCGCAGGACCTGGCCGCGGCCCTCGGCCTGGGCGTGAACGTGGCGATCAGGCAGGACGACTCGATGTTCTACCTGGCCAACTTCGAGGGCAGGCTGGCCCCGCGATCCTACGTGCTGACCGGCCAGCGCAAGCCGCTGTACGCCACCGGCATCGGCAAGTGCCTGCTGCTCGGCCTGTCCGCCGCGGAACGCCGCTCGCTGCTGCCCGCGATGCCACCCTTCACGCCGAGCACGATCATCGGCCACGACCGCCTGGACGGGGAGCTGGCCACCGTGCTCGGCCGCGGCTACGCGACCGAGGTCGAGGAGCTGGCCTTCGGCCGCGCGTGCGTGGCCGCGCCGATCCGCGACCGGTCCGGCGCGGTCGTGGCGGCGATCTCCATCTCCGGGCCGCTTTCGGCGATCGGCCTGCCGACCCGCGAGGCCGAGCTCGCCAGGACGATCATCGAGACCGCCGACTCCATCAGCATCGGCCTGGGCTATGTCGGCCCGGCGCACCTGGTGGGCAGTCCGACATGAAGACCACGACCGCGAACCCCTTCTGGCGGTACGCCGGCTACGCCCAGATCGAGACCGCCATCGCCGAGCAGGTGCAGGCCGTGCTCATCGGCGACTCCCCCGCGAAGGAGGCCCTGGCCAAGGCCGCCGAGAAGGGCCTGCAGAAGTAGGACGACCGCCCGGCAGCGGGCGTGTTCCGCGGAACGGCATTTCTGCGGTCCCGCTCCATCCCGCACCAACCGCGCACGTGCCCGAACCGACTCCCCGAGGACGACTCATGCGTCGCTTCCCCTCGCTCATCCCCCTCGTCCTGCTCGCCTTGCTCGCCGCCGTAGCGCCGGCCATACCGGCGCGGGCCGCCTCCGCCCCGATCGCCGACACCGGCGACGCCATCGTCATCACCGGCGACACCTACCGCATGACCGTCCAGAAGGCCGGCTTCCGGTACTCCTTTGCCCGGCACGACGGCACCGTGATCGCGCCCGCCCACGCCGAGTCCGGCGTCCGCGTCGGCGACGCGGACGCCACCACCACCGAACTCGCCGGCAAGGCGGCGGGCACGGCCGTACTCGACGTCACCCTGGAGACTGGCGCCAAGGTGCGGGTGAAGGTGCACCCGGCCGCTCGTCATGTGAAGATCACCGCCGACCGGGGCGCGGACTTCCGCACCGGCCCGGTGGCGCCCGCGTACGGGCTCGGCGACTACGGCGCGCACGCCGACGGGCAGCCCGACCAGGGCACCCCGTGCAGCGGCCAGGTCGAGGCGCGCCGGACGACGGAGCTGACCGGCATAGTCCTGGACAACCTCACCAACGAGGGCAGTTGCAAGCGGTTCATCTCCACCTTCGTGGTCTTCCCCCAGCAGAGGTTCGCCGAGGTGCTCTTCGACGAGGGCCAAAAGCGGGTCGGCCTCACCACCTCGGAGAACCGGCTGGGCAGCACCGGGCCCGCGCAGGGCCTGTACTACTTCGCCGCCACCGACCTGAAGCGGATCTACGCCGACTACCGCGACGCCAGGCACCGGCACGGCTACGCCGACGCCCGGCCGCGGCCGGAGATGTTCGGGCTGGGATGGGAGGCGTACGGCGCGCTGGCCTGGAACACCTATCAGTCGTCGGTGACCGATACGGTCAAGGCGTTCAAGGACCACGGCTACCCGCTCCGGTGGGGCGTGGTGGGCTCCGGGTTCTGGCCGGGCCCGCGCGGCGACAAGTCCGAGGGGACGACGAACAGCTTCGGCATGTGGGACTCGGTGCACGAGCCGGGCCGCGACGACGGCCTGCCCAACCCGCGCTACCCCGACCCGGACGCGCTGAAGAGGCTGTTCTCGGACAGCGGCATGGCCCTGCTGCTCGGCGCGCGCAACAACTTCAAGGTGGAGCCCACGGCCAACGACGGCCCGTTCACCGCCGAGGCCCTGGCCAAGGGCTACTTCCTCCCGGTCAAGGTCACCAAGTCGCAGTTCCCGCAGGGCGAGACGTACGTGCTGGACGCCGCGAACCCGGAGGCCGTGCAGTGGTTTGTGGCGCAGACCCGCAAGTGGGGCGTGGACGGCGTGAAGGAGGACACCATGCTGTACGCGCCCAACCTGCACCGCGACGGCAACTGGAACGCCTTGCAGAAGGCGCTGCACGACGCCGGTGACCTCGTCGTCGTCCGCAACGCCGCCTACTCGGTGCCCGGCGACTGGGTGCGCATCAACGACACGATCTACGGCCGCGGCGAGGTCTTCCACGAGGACCCCGACCGGATGCCGGTGAATCTGCTCAACATCGCCGCCAGCGGCCCCGGCAACGTGTCCCCCGACATCGTGGGCGGCACCCCCCGGGCCTCGCTGACCGACCCGTCCTACCGGCGCTACTTCTGGCGCAACGCGCAGTTCGCCGCGCTGACGCCGGTGATGGCCTTTGGCAAGGGGCCCTGGGAACTGGAGGACCCCGAGCTGGCCGCATCGGTGAAGCGGATGGCGCTCTGGCACGACTCGCTCCACCCCTACATCTACGACGCGGTGCTCGACGGCCACGAGTCCGGCTTTCCGTACGCGATGACGCCGCTGTCCATCGCCTATCCCGACGCCGACCCCGGTTCCGCCGGCCACGAGTGGATGCTCGGCGAGTCGCTGCTGGCCGCGCCGCTGTTCGGGCGGGACTTCGATACCGCGCAGACGCGGGACGTGCACCTGCCCGCGGGTAAGTGGATCGACTACGAGACCGGCGCGGTGTACCAGGGGCCACGGACCCTGACGGACCACCCGATCGGGATGGACAGGCTGCCGGTGTTCGTGGGCGGCAAGGGCGTGCTGATCACGCGTTCCGGTGCGGAGGTGTACCCGATCGCGTGGGGCTCGGTCTTCGACGCCCGGGGCACCCGGATCGTCAACGCGAACACCGGTTGGGACCCCGCCAAGCTGGTCGTCACCGACGCCAGGACCGGCCGCCGGGTGGCCTTCACCGTGGACTCCAAGACCGGCGCGATCCGCTTCCCCGTGGCCCGGGGACACCAGTACGTGCTGTCGGGCGGCGGCACGGCGGCGCACCCGTTCCCGGTCGAGACCGAAGTCCCGGCCGCGCCCTCCGGGCTGTCGCACCAGGGCGCCACGCTGTCGTGGACGCCGGTCGAGGGCGCCCGCGGATACGTCGTGACCGGGACCGGCTGCTCCTCGGGCGTGGCCGGAAGCACGACCGGAGCGACCAGCCTCACCGTAGCCCCCGGCGTCTACCGGGTCGCGGCGATGAACGCGGCCGGCACCGGTCCCCTCTCCGAGCCCCACACGGTGCCCTCCACCTCCTCCGGCCCGGTCGTCGTGACCAACGAGGGCGGCCCGCCGACCTGCTCGGACACGCCGCCGTACCAGGAGACCGGTACCTGGTCCTCGAGCAGCCTGAAGGGCTTCGACGGCTCCGGCACCCGGTTCAGCTCGACCACGGGCTCGACCGCCACCTGGACGGCGCGTCTGCACGCCGGGTCGTACGAGGTGGCCGTCTGGTACCCCGCGCACACGGCCAGCACCAAGCAGGCGACCTACCGGGCCGGCGGCCAGGACGTCGTCGTCGACCAGACTTCCGCCGGTGGCCAGTGGCGGTCCCTCGGCACCTGGCCCTTCGACGGCCTAGCCTCGGTGACCCTCTCCGTCACCGGCGTCGGCAACCACCGTGCCGACGCGGTGCGCTTCACCCCCACACCGTGATGACCGGCGAGAGGACCCCACGCGCCACACCGCGATCATGTTGCTGCATCTCCCGCTCCTACTCCCCGCGCGGCCGGTCGCCGCCGAGGCGGCCCCGCCGTACACGGTAGAGCTGCGCGCCGACCACGCCGTCGTGGTCACCCACTCCTCGGGCGCCGGCGCGGTCTTCCGACCGACGCTGGAGGTGAAATGTCAGCCCGGCTCACAGCTGACGCACCCCTTCGCGGGATATGACGCCGACCCGCTGCGCCCAACACTGGTACGCGGTGGCCAACTCCGCGACGAGGTCGGGGCGGCGCTCGGCGAGATCGGTCAACTCCGAGCGGTCGGTGTCCATGTCGTAGAGCTCCCATGGCCCCGCGTGCTCGCGGACCAGCTTCCACCGCCCCCGGCGTACGGCGGCGTTGCCGAGGTGCTCCCAGAACAGGGGCGTGTCCGGGACCGAGGCGCCGCGCAGGGCCGGCAACATGGTGCGCCCCTCAAGTTGTGGCACCGCCCGCCCTCGGTACTCGCGCGAGTAGTCGACGCCGGCGGCACCGAGCAGGGTGGGCAGCACGTCGGTGAGCTGAAAGGGCGTTCGGACGATCCGCCCTGCGGTGAGCCCGCCCGCGGGCCAGTGCACGATGAACGGGGTCGCGATGCCTCCCTCGTGGACCCACCGTTTGTAGAGGCGGAACGGGGTGTTGGACAGGTTGGCCCACGCGGGACCGTAACTCGCATAGGTGTCCTCCGGGCCAGGGTCGATGCCCGGGATGTTGCCGACGCGCAACTCGGCGCCTTCCCGGGTGGCCGCCGGAATGATGTGCCGCTTGGCCCGGAACTCCTCGGGGTCACCGAGCGGCAGCGTCTCGGCGCAGCCGCCGTTGTCCGACAGGAACACCACCAGGGTGTCGTCGGAGACCCCGGATGCCTCCAGCCGGTCGAGGATACGGCCGATGCCCCGGTCCATCCGCTCCACCTGGGCCGCGTACACCTGCATGCGGCGTGCCTCCCACGCCTGATCCGGTGCCGAAGCCCACCGTGGTTGCGCCGGGTCGGGCGCGGACAGTGCCGACTCCGCGCCGAGCAGGCCTTCGGAGCGCAGGCGGTCGAGCCGGCGAGCGCGCAGGTCGTCCCAGCCCGCGGCGTAGACGCCGTCGTACCCGGCGATGTCCTCCTGGGGCGCGTGCAGCGGCCAGTGCGGCGCGGTGTAGGCGACATAGGCGAAGAACGGCCGGCCGGCGGCAGCCTCCCGGCCGATGAACTCCACCGCGTGATCGGTGATCGCGTCGGTGTAGAAGAACTGCGGATCTCGGGCCTCGGCGCTCGCGTCCACCTCGCCGCGGTACAGGGTCGCCGGGTCGTAGTAGCTCCCGCATCCGCTGAGCGTCCCGAAGAAGTCGGCGAATCCTCGCCGGGTGGGCCACGAATCGGCCGGCTCCCACAACGGCCCGCTCAGGTGCCATTTGCCCGACATGCCGGTGGCGTACCCGGCGTCTCGGAGCACCTCGGCGACGGTCACGCAGCGGTCGTTGAGGCTGCCCGGGTACCCTCCGGGTGCGCCGTTGCCGGCCAGAACGCCGATACCGGTCTGGTGCGGGTGCAGCCCGGTCAGCAGGGACGCCCGCGACGGGCTGCATCGTGCCGTGTTGTAGAACTGCGACAGCCGCACCCCGGACCGTCCGATCCGGTCGAGATTCGGCGTGCGGATCTCACCGCCGTAACAGCCGATGTCCGAGTACCCCAGGTCGTCGGCGAGGATCAGCACGATGTTGGGCTGTCTCATGTTCTGCTCCCGCCCTGCAGACGCAGCCAGGCGGCCGTGTCCGGCCCGAGCGGATCGCGTGCCGCGTCGAGGGTGTCGCTGCGCAGGAGGGTGACCGTGTTCGTGGGCATCGGCACCTCCGTGGCGCCGAGATTGACGACACACGCGAAGTCCGGTCCGCGCCGGAAGTGCAGGACGGAGCCGGCTCGGCCCACCCAGTCGAGCTCCTGCGGGACATCCAGCTTCCGCCGGATCCGCAGCGCCCGCGCCACGAGGTGATAAGTGGAGGCCGGGTCGTCCACCTGGTTCGCCACCGAGAGCCGTCCCCACCCAGGGGGCTGCGGAAGCCACGGGTCCGCGGACCCGAACCCGGCGCCGTCCGGTGCCGGCGTCCAGGGCAGCGGCACTCGGCAGCCGTCGCGTCCTCGGCGCCGCCCGCCGGAACGGGTCCAGATCGGATCCTGGAGGCGATCGTCGGGGATGTCCATGTAGTCGGGCAGCCCGAGTTCCTCACCCTGATAGAGGTAGGCGACGCCGGGCAGCGCCAGCATCAACAGCAGCGCGGCCCTGGCGCGACGGCGGCCCAGGTCCTCGTCGACCGGGCCCAGCTCGTGGCCGGACCTTCCCTGATGCTTGCGGGTGTCGGCACGGCCGTAACGGGTCACCGTCCGTTCGACGTCGTGATTGGACAGCACCCAGGTCGGCGGCGCATCGGAGAGTGACATCGTGCGGAGCGTGGAGTCGATCACCGTGAACAGATCGCCGGCGTCCCACGCGGACTGCAGAAAGGGGAAGTTGAAGGCGGTGTGGAGTTGGGCCGGCGCCACGTACCGGGCCAGCCGCTCGGGATCCGCCACCCATGCCTCGGCCACGAAGACCCTTGGCGGGTCGTACGCGTCGGCCACCGCGCGCCAGCCCCGGTAGATGGCGTGCACCTCGTCGCGGTCCCGGTGCGGATGGTCCGGCACGTCAGTCAGGACGAGCAGGTCTTCCTCCCGGTAGCCCAGATCGGGATAGCCGGGGTGCTTGATCAGGCCGGTGGCGACATCGATCCGGAACCCGTCGACCCCGCGGTCGAACCAGAAGCGCAGCAGGTCCAGGAACTCCGCGCGGACCTCGGGGTTGGACCAGTTCAGGTCGGCCTGGCTGGGATCGAACAGGTGCAGGTACCACTGCCCGTCGGGCACCCGCGTCCAGGCCGGGCCGCCGAACGTGCTGCGCCAGTCGTTGGGCACGACCTCCCCGGTGGGTCCTCGACCGTCCAGAAAGTGGTACCTGGCGCGTTCCGCGGAGCCCGGCGGGGCGGCGAGCGCGGCCTGGAACCAGGGGTGTTCGGTGGACGTGTGGTTCGGCACGACGTCCAGGATGACCCTCAGGCCATGCCGGTGCGCCTCCGCGACGAGTTGCTCGGCCTCGCGTACGTCGCCGTATTCGCGGGCGATGGCGCGATAGTCGGATACGTCGTAGCCCCCGTCATTGTTCGGCGACTCGTACCACGGCGTGATCCAGATGGCGTCGACACCGAGGCCGGCCAGATAGCCCAGGCGGCTGCGGATCCCGGCGATGTCGCCGATCCCGTCGCCGTCGCCGTCCGCGAACGACCGGATGTAGACCTGGTAGATCACCGCGGTACGCCACCACTCGACGTCACCCATCGGCGGCTCCGATCAGTTCCGGCTCGAGTCCGGTCAGGAACTCACGCAGCGCCGCCAGCTCGCCGTCGTCGAGGGTCCGCAGCGGTGGGGCGACCGCTGCCCGGCACAGACCCCGCATGGCCAGGGTCGCCTTGACGACCGGGACTCCGGCCCTGATCCGGTGCACCCCGAGCAACCGGATGACCCGTTTCTGGGCCAGTGCGGCACGCTCCTGATCGCCGGCGCCATACGCGGCGACCAGCTCCAGCGCGACGCGCGGGGCGATGTTGGCGATCCCGGGGGTGATCCCGTCCGCGCCCGCGGCCAGCGCGCCCAGCATCTTGCCTTCGGCTCCCTGGTTCACCCCGAAGTCCGGCCGGTCGGTTTTGACCTCGAGCCACTGACGCAGGATGTCCGTCTCACCCGAGCTGTCCTTGACGCCGATGACGTGCTCCATGTCGGCGACGGCCGCGATCGAGCCCTCCGAGAACGGCGGCGCGTACCGAGGGATGTTGTACGCGATCACCGGCACCGCGGCGGTACTGATCGCTCTGTAGTGTTCGATGATGTCGCGCTCGTCATGGTGGAAATAGCAGGGCGGGCTGAGGGCGACCGCGTCACACCCGGCCTCGGCGGCGATCTCGGCCCGCCTGAGCGATTCACGGGTGCCGGCGGCGGAGACGTTGACGATTACGGCGCCATCCGGCACCAGCCGCCGCCAGTGGTCGACGGCGTCGCCCAGGAACGCGCCGATCTCCGCCGTCTGGTGCAGCGGCCCCTCGCCGTTCGTGCCGAGGAGCATGATCTTCGTGATGCCCGCGGCGGCGAGCGCGCCGAAGTATCGCAGGCCGGCCGCGAGGTCCGGTCGTCCGCTCTCGCCGATCGGGGTCACGGCGGGGACGATCACGCCTGACACAGACATCAGTACCCCCGGATCTCTGGCCAGGCCAGCTCGACGCCGTCGACCTTCAGCGCGCTCTGGAACGCCCGCAGGTGTCCCTCCTTGCGCCGGACGTCATGCGGCTCCACCGTCTCCCCCAGACAGTAGGCCACCAGCGAGGCGGCGGCCTCGCCGATGTTCCACTCCACCGGGTGGAGCCGGTAGCAGCCGTTGGTGATGTGCGTGCTGCCGATGTTCTTGCCGGCCGGCAGCAGGTTCCTCATGCGCACGGGCAGCAGGGCGCCGAGCGGGATCTGGAACGGGCAACTGGCGACGTCGATGTAGTTGTCGCCGCCCGTTGAGGGGTGCAGGTCGATCCGGTACATGCCGACCCCGACCGTGTCGTCGTACTGCGTCGCGCCCGCCGCACCCCGCACGGCGAGAGACACGTCCTGTTCGACGACCGTGTACTCGGCCCTGATCCGCCGGGACTCGCGGATGTACGGCGCGGCGGCGAAGCCGTCGGGGGTGTCCATGACATCCGGCCGCAGCCGCAGTCCCGGCCAGCCCCGGCCGCCGTCCGGCCGCGGCGCCTCGGTCTGCAGCCAGTAGAGCATGCTCGCGGAGAGCTCACGCGCGCCGGCGAGATGGCGAGCCTTCTCCTCCTCGCTCACCCCGATGATGGGCCCCGCCACGTAGTCGATCATCGGCCAGTTCACCAGGGTGACGTCGCTGGTCACGAAGCCGGGCTCGTACAGCTCGCGGGCGACGGCCCGGCGGAACTCCCACAGTTCGCGGTCCCCGGGGTCCTCGCTCTGGTCGGCGAGCACGGGCCCGGACTGGATGTTCGGGGTGAACGTCCGCGTCAGCGGCTCCCGCGTCCGCGGGTCCGGGGCGGTCAGCCCGACCTGCGGTCCCGGCCAGTAATCGGGACGGTACGCGCGCCAGTGGTCGTACGCTGCCGGCCGGGCGATCACGTGGTCCTCGCCCTCCCGGTGATCGACGGCGAACACCCAGGAGAACGCCTGCATGTTGCCGGGCTGCGCCACCTCGGGCGCACTCGGCTCACCGGTCTCGTGCCGGGACTCGAACCCGGTGACATGCTCCGCACCGGCGAGCGGCAGTACGTCGCCGAGCTCGGTGGCGTCCAGATAGTACGGGGTCGTGATGTGCACCAGGCCGACGTCCGCGCAGTCCACCGTCACGCTGCGGACCCGGTCGCCGTCGGTCTCCGCCGCCACCGGCCGCGCACCGAGCAGGATGCGCAGCCGGCCGCTGCTCAAGTAGGGGTCGACCAGCGCGCGCAGCACGGCACCGCTGACCCGCGGCTCATGGCACAACGCACCGACCCGGCCCAGACCGGGATTCAGGTGTGGCTCGTTCCTGGCCGCCGCGGTGAGGGGATACCACGTCCGGTAGTAGTCGCGAACCGCGGTCCGGTAGCGGCGGTAGGAGGCGGTGCAGCCGAACTGCTCGATCCACCTGTGCTCATCCGGGGGCACGCCCTGGCTGGTGAACTGCCCGCCGATGCGGTCGCCTTCCTCGGTCAGCACCACCCGCAGCCCGTGTCGCAGAGCTGCGAGCGCGGCGGCGACTCCGCCGACACCGCCGCCGATGATGGCGAGATCCGCATCAGTGATCCGCGATTCCAACGTGTTCCCCCTGTTTGCATGTGGATTCAGGCGCCCTCTAGGTCGAGGGCGGCGTCGAGGAGCTTCCTGGTGTACGGATGGCCGGGCTGTTCGAACAGATCGTCGGCGGTGGCGGTCTCGACCAGGCGGCCCTGGTGCATGACCGCCACCCGGTCCGCGATCTGCCGGACCACCCCGAGGTCGTGGGTGATGAAGAGGATGGCGAGCCCACGGGCGGCGCGCAGGCCGGCCAGCAGTCGCAGGATCTGGGACTGCACCGAGACGTCGAGTGCCGAGACGGCCTCGTCGCAGACGAGCAGCCGGGGCCGCAGGGCGAGCGCGCGGGCGATGCTGACCCGCTGGCACTGCCCGCCGGACAGGGCCGTGGCACGCCGGGTGGCGACGCCGGCGTCCAGGCCGACGTCCGCGAGAAGTTCGTCGATCGCGGCATCCCAGGATCGGCCGTCCGGGGCGGCTGAGGGGTGGGTCCGCCAGGTCTCGGCGATGATCGACCGGACGGTCATCCGGGGGTTGAGCGAGGCTGCGGGGTCCTGGAAGACCATCTGGATCGCCCGCCGGGTCGCCGGTGGCCGCTTCGTCACCGGGCCGACCGGAGCCCCGTCGAACAGGACCGCCCCTTTCTGGTGTGCTTGGAGTCCGACGACGCAGCGGGCGACCGTGGTCTTTCCCGAGCCGGACTCCCCGACGATCGCCAGGGTCTCGTCAGGGCGGAGGACGAAAGAGACGCCGTCGACGGCATTCGGTTTGGTGCCGCGCCTGCGCTCTCTCCAGGTGAGGAAGTTGACGACGAGGTCGCTGACCTCGACCAAGGCCGATGCGCTCACGTTTCCTCCGGGAAGTGGCAGGCGACCTGCCGGCCGGCGGCGACCCGGCGCATCTGCGGCACCTCGCTTCGGCACCGGTCCTGCGCCTTGGCGCACCGTGGGTGGAAGGGGCATCCGCTCGGGCGTTCGGCCGGGCTCGCCGGGCTGCCCGGCAGCGGTTCCGCGATGGCCGTCTTGCTGCGTACGGCCGGCACGCTCACCACGAGCGCCCGCGTGTACGGATGCGCCGGGCTTTTGAGCACCTCGCGGCCGCTGCCGACTTCGCAGATCCGGCCGGCGTACATGACGACGACCTCGTCCGCCACATGTGCCATCACCCGCAGGTCGTGGCTGACCAGCAGCATGGCCATGCCCTCCTCGTCGCGGACGCGCCTCAGCAGCGCGAGGATGCGGGCCTGCACGGTGACGTCGAGCGCCGTCGTCGGTTCATCGGCGAGGATGAGCTGCGGCGATCCGGCCAGTGCCGTCGCCACCATGGCCCGCTGTCGCAGGCCGCCCGAGTACTGGTGCGGATATTGAGCGTGCCGGGTCTCCGGGTCCGGGACGCCTACTCGGTCGAGCAGGTCGATCACGGTCCGGCGGACCTCCTTCGCGGGCATTCCGCCGCGCCGCAGAATCTCGCCGACCTGCCGGCCGATCGTCTGCGTCGGGTCCAGCGCGGCCTGAGGATCCTGAAAGATCATCGCTATGCCGTGCCCACGCAGCCGGCGCCGGTCCTGCTCCGCCATGGTGACCAGGTCCACGCCGTGCCACCACATCCGGCCGGAGACCGCCGCGCCGGCCGGCAGCAGGCCGACGATCGCTGTCGCCGTCATCGTCTTGCCGCTGCCCGATTCACCGATCAGGCCGGTGGTCCGGCCCTCCGCGATGGTGAACGAGACATCGTCCACCACGCGGACCTGGCCGGCCGGGCCTGGCAGGTCGATCGACAGGTGCTCGACCCGGAGCAGCGGAGCGGGCTCCAGGGCGAGCACCGCCGACGACGGATCGGTGACGTTCGAAGACCGGTTCACGATCCACCGGTGCCAATCCGGACGGTGGAGAAGTCCGGCGTGAGGCCCGGGGTGATGGCGAGGCCCTGCACGGACTTGTTCCGGACGTACAGGTTCCGCACGAACATGGGGTACATACCGACCGCGTCATCCCAGATGATCTTGTTGGCCTGCGCGTACAGGTCCTGCCGCTTGGCGGTGTCGCTGGTCGAGCCCGCCTGGGCCAGCAGGTCGTCGAGGTCCGGGTTGCAGTAGCCCGTGCGCTTGGCCGCGCAGGTGTACAACCGGCCGAGGTTGGTCGCCGCGTCGAAGCCGGCGGTGCCGAGTTGCTGGATGTTCAGATCCCACTTGAGCGCCAGCAGATCCTGCAGGAAGACCGCCGCCTCCTTCTGGGTCGGCTCGACCTTGACCCCGATCTTCGCGAGGTCGCTCGCCACCGCGTCGGCGAACTGCTGGAACTGCGGCTGGGAGAACTGGGCCTGGATCGTCTGGTCGTAGTCCCAGCCGGCGTCGTCCAGCGCCTTCTTGGCCGCGACCGGGTCGTATCGCACCGGGGTCTGCGGCGCGTAGCCGAGCACGTTGGGGCTCACCACCGAGTCCGCCACCGAACCGGTCTCCGGGAACAGCGACTTGATGATGGTGGCGAAGTCGACCGCCTGCCACAGCGCGCGCCGGACAGCGGCTTCTTTGAGCCCCTTGCGGGAGCTGTTCATCCACATGGTGATGACGCCGCTGCCCGAGTCCTTCTCCACGACGAGGTTGGGATTCCCCTTCAGGCCCGGCAACTGGTCGTCCGGGACCGCCCACGTCATGTCCACCTCGCCGGTCTTCAGTGCGGTCATCTTCGCCGCCATCTCCCCGATGCTGCGCAGTTCCAGGCGGTTCAGCGCCGGCTTGCCGCCCCAGTAGCCGGGGTTGGGGGCGAGCACCAGGCTCTGGCCCGGCGTGAACCGCTCGACGACGAACGGGCCGGAGCCGATCGGCTTGGTCCAGCCGTCGTTCTGGTGCGCGGCGGGGGTGACATAGAAGGTGATGAGCTTGCCGAGCAACGCGGGATCGGGGCCCTTGGCCGTGATGACGACCGTGTTCGTACCGCTCGCCTTGGCCTCATGGCCGGTGAAGTTGGCGGCCATGGCGCCCTTGAGCTCGAGAAGCCGGTTGAAGGAGGCGACGACGTCAGCGCTGGTGACCGGGGTGCCGTCGGAGAACTTGACGTTGTTCCGCAGCGTGAAGGTCCACTCCGTGGCGTCTTCGTTGGGCTGCCACGACTCGGCGAGCACGCCCTCGAACTTGCCCTCCCCGACCGTACGGACCAGCGGGCTGAAGATCGCCTTGGCGGCGACCTGGGTGCCGTTGTCCATCGAGGAGGCACCGTGCGGGTCGAGGTTCTCGATCGGGGTCCACACGGCGACGGCCAGCTCCTGCGGCACGTCACCACCGGCCGACGAGCCGCCGGTGGTGCTGCAAGCGACCAGCCCGGCGATGGAAACCGTCGCGGCGGACAGGGCCACCGCGCGACGAAGCCGATTGAGCCTCATGGAATTCCCTCCTGACATTGGCTGAGCAGTCAGCGGCTGGTGCCGAGACGCTGCGTGAGGTGGTCGCCGAGCAGGCCCGTGCTCACCACGAGGCCGGTCAGCGCCAGCCCCGGTAGCGCCGAAATCCACCAGGCGGTGTCCAGATAGTCCTTGCCGTTCGCGATGACCTGGCCCCAGGAGACCGTGGCCGAGGGCAGGCCGAGGCCCAGGAAGCTGAGGCCGGCCTCGGACAGCACCGCGCCGGCGAACTCTGTGGTCGCCAACGCGGTCACCGGACCGATCACGAACGGGATGATGTGCCGGATGATCATGACCGGGGTAGGAACCCCGATCAGCCGCGCGGCGTCGACCCACGGCCGTTCGCGCAGCGAGAGGGTGAGCCCGCGGGCAAGCCTGGCGAAGCCGACCCAGCCGGCCACCGACAGCGCCAGGACCACGACCAGCATGCTGCGCTCGAGGAGGCCGGCGATCACGATCGCGAGCAGGATGCCGGGGAAGGCCATCAGGATGTCGATCAGCCGGGAGATCGCGACGTCGGTCCAGCCGGCGAGGTAACCGGCGAGCGTCCCGAAGGCCAGCCCCACCACCAGGCAGGCGGCCACCACGGAGATCCCGATGATGATCGACGTCCGGGCGCCGTAGACGAGCTGGCCGAGCATGTCCCGGCCGGCGCCGTCGGTTCCGAGCACGGCGACCGTGCCGTCCGCCCTGACCGCCCCGATCGGCAGCAGCCGGTCCGCCACGCTGGTCGCCACCGGGTCGTACGCGATCAGTAGCGGCCCGATCAGGCCGACGAGCAGGTAGCCGACGAGGACGATGGCGGCGATCGTGGCGACGGCCGGTGTGGACCGCAGGCGGACGGGCCACAACCGGGGCCGTACGGTAATCGCGCTCATGCGCCCGCCCCCAGCCGGACCCGCGGGTCGAGCCGGGCGGCGATCAGATCCGCCGCGACGTTGCAGCAGACCACGATGACCGCGATGAGGAGTACGGCGGCCTGCACGATCGAGTAGTCCCGGTTGGCGACCGCGGTCACCAGCAACGAGCCGAGGCCGGGCCAGGTGAAGACGCTCTCCACGATCACCGCGCCGCCCAGCAGCGTGCTCACGTGCAGCGCGCCGACGGTCACCACCGGTGTCGCCGCGTTGCGTACCACATGTCCGGTCACCACCTCGCGCGTGCTGAGCCCCTTGGCGTACGCCCGCTGTACGTAGGGCTCCGCCATGGTGTCGGCGACGCTGCTCCGGGTGATCCGGGTGAGGAGCGCGGTGAAGGGGGCGGCGAGCGTGAGCGCCGGAAGCACGATGTGGGCCGGGGTACCGGTGCCGGCGCTGGGGAGCAGCCGGAGCTGCAACGCCATCAAAAGGATCAACATGATCCCGATCCAGAACGGCGGCATCGAGTAGAGGGTCAGGGCGAAACCGGAGATCCCACGGTCGATCCACCGGCCGCGGTAGGCGCCGGCCAGGGCGCCGAGCACGACGCCCGACATCGCTATGACGGTCGCCACCAGGGTGAGCTCCACCGAGGCCGGCAGCCGGGACAACACCAGCTCGAACGCCGGCTGTCCGAAGCGGTAGGACTCCCCGAAGTCGAGCGTCGCCAGCTGGGTCAGATAGTGCCAGTACTGGACCGGCAGCGGCTGGTCCAGGCCGAGCCGGGTCCGGGCGGCCGCCACCTCGGCGCCTGTGGCGTCCGGTCCGAGCAGCACCAGCGCCTGGTCTCCGGGGGCGAGCCGCATGATGAAGAACACCAGTGTCGCGGCCCCGAAGATGATCAGGACGCCGGTCGCCGCCGTGCGCAGCGCGTACCTGGTCATCCCCGGACCACCCGGCTGATCGAGTTGCCGCGTACGTCCGTGCACGGCACGACCAGCTGAAGAGGCGGCTGGTCCGCGCCCTCGAGCAGGTTGACCAGCAACTGCACCGCGGCCCGGCCCATCTCCACCCGTGGTATCTCGAACGACGTCCAGATCCTGGTCGTGGTCGGCGCCGGGGCGGAGCCCAGGAACGCGACCGACAGGTCGTCCGGGATGCGCACGCCGGCCGCCTCTGCGACCTCGGCCAGGGCGACACCGGTGGCGTTGTCCTCGGAGGGCTCAACCAGGACCGCCGTGATCCCCGCCCGGACCCATCCGGTGACCCGGTCCGCGCCGATGTCCTCGGCACCGGAAGAAAACTCGACCACGAGGTCGTCCGGGCTCAGGCCCGCGGCCTGAGCACCTTGTCGCAGGCCGAGCTCGCGATCCTCGCCCGGCTCGGCGCCGTCGGTCTGCCGCAGCAGCAGGATCCGCTGATGCCCGAGCGCGACCAGCTCCTCCACGAGGGCCGCGGTCGGAGCGACGTAATCCGGGGCGACGTAGGACAGCTCGGTTCCCTCGATGTCGCGCCGTCCGATGAAGACGAACGGGAAGCCCTCCTTGACCAGGTTCGCCAGGTCGTCACGCGAGATGTGCCGGCCCAGCAGGACACAGCCGTCGGCTTTCAGCAGCGCGTTGCGCCCCCTGGCGTAGACCCCGCCTTGGGCGGTGTTGGCCGAGGTGAACAGCAGCAGGTCGTAGCCGAGCCGCGCCGCCTCCTCCTCCACTCCGACCAGGAACGGGTGGTAGAAGTCTCGCTGGTCGACCGGGAACACCGACTCGAACGTGTAGAGCCCGATGGTCTTGACGGTCATCCCGCGCAGCGCACGGGCGGCAGGGTTGACGGCATACCCCAGGTCTTCGATCGCCTGTTGAACCCGCCGGCGGGTCTCCTCGGCCACCTGCACGCCCGGGCGCTCACTGAGCACGAGGGAGACGGTGGCCTGGGACACTCCGGCCCGCTGGGCGATCTCGACTTGGGTGGGGCGTCGCGGCCCGGCTCGTTTTCGCATGGCGATCCAGTTGACTAATACGTAACGACTCCGAGGCACTCTAGGGACCCGGCGGCGGTCTCCACAAGGGGTAAGTTTCCCGAACATTGCCATCAGATGTCGCAAACCAGCCCCAAGTGGAGCATTTGTTGCCTCTTGTGAGGCGGATATGACGTCTGTACGATCCTCGATCTATACGTATCAGGTCGCTTAATGAGAGGTAGAGGCCATGTCCGAGGGGACCGATCGTCGAGCGCTGTTACGGATCGGCGGTGCGGCACTGGGCGCGGCCGCGGCAGCCGCGTCATGGGGACCGACACCCGCGGCGGCCGCCGCCGTGGACCCGCAGGATGTCGTCACACCACAGCAGTTCGGCGCGGTGGCCGACGGGCAGCACGACGACACCGACGCCATCCAGCAGGCCATCAACGCCCAGCAGACCCGGCTGAACCGGATCGTCGTCTTCCCGCCGGGCACCTACCGGATCACCCGCACCATCGTCATCCCCGACCTGCCCGGGGAGCCCTTCAACCGCATCCAGCTGCGCGGTTACAGCACCATGACGAACCGCGCCTCGATCATCCAGGTGACACACGACGGGGTGGGCATCGACGTCCGGTGCTCCCTCGCCGCGATCTACGGCCTGGCCTTCGTCGCCCCTGCCAAGACCGCCAATAATGTAGCGCTGCGCTTCGCCGGTGAGGCCAACACCGACGACACCGACGCCGCCATCCTGGAGTGCACGTTCGTGTCGTTCAAGCTCGCCGTCGAGCATGTCGGCCGCGGGCTGTACTTCTCGCACAACCTCGTCGCCCTCTGCACCACCGGCGTCAGCCTCGCCTGGCCGACCGGCGGCGTGGAAGGAGGCTCCGTCCATGTCCCGCCGTACGGGTTGCGGAAGTGGCTCATCGCCAACAATCACTTCCACAGTCCGTTCCAGGCCATCGTCACGCAGGGCGCCGAGGACAGCGACTTCCGCGGCGCGATCATCCAGGGCAACCTGCTCGACATCGGCCGGCGGCTGCTGATCGGCAGCCTGACCAACTCCACCATCAGCGGCAATGTGGTGGAGAATGCGGACAACGGGCCGATCATCGAGATCACCAGCGGGGGCCACAACCTGACCATCGGCGACAACGTCCTCGGCGGGTTCGAGCCGCCGCAGAACAACGGCCCGTGCGCCATCCAGTTCTCCAGCGGTGTCACCGCGCACAACGTCACCATCAGCGGGAACACGTTCAACTGGCTCAACCACTCGCCGATCCGATTCGAGAACGACGCGAGCAAGATCACCATCGCGAACAACTCGTTCGACAACTGGAACCTCGACGCGAAGACCGATGCCGCGGCGATCAGGGTGGCCGGGAAGGCGCAGGCGTTCAGCATCATCGGCAACGTCATCTCGGCCGATCCGGCCGACCGGCCGCCGATTCTGACCACCGGCGGGCTGCACGACTCACACGTCATCGGCAACGCCTCTGAGCATGTGCCGCTGGTCGCGGGCACGGTGGGGGCGGATTCGTTCGTACAGGCCGATCCGGGCCGGTTCAACCGGATCGAGGTGGCCCAGCCGCTGGGAGCGGCAGCCAAGGTGGTCAGCACCTGGACCGGGTCGATCAAGGTGGGCGAGGACCGCTACGGCTCGTTCGTCGTGGAGGGCAGCAACGCCAACCCGGGCGTCAAAGGCGGGCTGCGGGTGGTCCCGGTCAACGCCTCGGGATCGGCCGCCACCGAGTTGCTGTGCTCGACCACGTCCACCAATGAGCTGGTCTCCATGATCTCCAACGCCACCGGGCTGGTTCCGCCCGTCGACAACGTACGAGATCTGGGCAGCGCGGATCGACGGATGCGAGCCGTGTACACCCACCAGGTGGTCCTGGCCGAGCACGCGCCGGACACACTGCCGAACGCGGCCGACCACGCCGGAGGCCTCATCCTGATCCACGACCCCAAGACCGGCACGCGCGGCCTCGCTCTCTCCGACGGTGGATCCTGGCGGAACGTCGTGCTCGGCGCAGAGGTCTGATCAAGGAGGTGATCCGGTTCGCATGGCGCTGATCCAGCTCGCTCCTGACGCGCGGCCGGCCGTCTGGCGGGGCAGCCTGGCCTGGACGGAGGAGGGCGGCTCATGGCAGCCGTGGCGGTTGCCACCGGACCGGATCGCCACCGCCCACGCTCCGGTCCTGGTCACGCGTGCGCGAATGCCGGCCGGCGTCCGCGCGGTCGTCCGTACCGACGCGACCGCGCTGGAGCTGCGTACCTACGCCGTGGACGATGATGTGACGTCGCTGGACGTCGTCGTGGACGGCGCGCTGTGGCGGCGGACGGCACTGACGGCCGGGACGGCGACGAGCCACGTCACGTTGCCGCCCGGCGCCAAGGTCGTCGAGGTTTGGTTGCCCCAGTTCGGCGAGATCCGGATAGGACCCCTCGTCCTGCACGGCGCCACGTACGCCACCGCCGCCACGGATGAGGGATTCCGCTGGGTCACGTACGGAAGCTCGATCACCCAGTGTCGCTCGGCTTCCGGCCCGAGCGAGACGTGGCCCGCTCTTGTCGCTCGACGCCTCGGCTGGGATCTCACCTGTCTCGGATTCGCCGGGGAGTGCCACCTTGATCCCATCGTCGCCAGAGCCATCACGCGTACGCCCGCGAACCTGATCTCGCTGTGCCTCGGGGGCAACATCTACGGCACTGCGAGCCTCGGCGCACGGACGCTCACCGGCCAGGTGTCGGGTTTCATCCAGACGATTCGCGATGCCCATCCGCACGTGCCGATCGCCGTGATCTCGCCGATCGTCTCACCGCGCCGTGAGCGGTTGCCCAACCGCGCGATGATGACCCTCGACGATGTCCGCGGCGCCGTGACGGACGCCGTGACCACACTGCGTCGATGCGGCGAGGCACGGCTCCACCTCGTCAGCGGCCCGAGCATCTTCGGGCTCGAGGATGCTCACCTCCTGCTGCCTGACTCCCTGCATCCAAACGCCGACGGCTATCGCCTCATGGCCGGGCGACTCGCCCCCCGCCTGGCAGCCATCGCGCCCGCCCGGAGCCGGTAAGAGCATGCCGCGATGGCACACCGGCTCGCCGGACCAGGCGGCGGCCAGGATCGCCAAGGACTCGTCGAGCATCCGCCCGCGCCGCCGGTCGTCGAGCTGCTCGCCGGTCTTGGACAGCTCGCCGCCGAACCGGTCGCTTCCGAGGCCGACGCCGAGGGTGAAGCGGCCGTCGCTGAGCCGATCCAGCGTCGCGGTCTCCCGCGCGACCTTGACGACGACTGGCGCCCCATCCCACCAACGAAATCACAGGAATCGGTACACGCCGATAAGGTCCCATCCTATGGGCCGATTGAGGACCAATTCAGGGCCGGCCGAGGATCTGCTCATCGAGCTGAACCGCGACGCCGGGGTGCCACTGCACCGGCAGATCGAGGCGTCTATCCGCGCAAGCATCCGGGCCGGCCGGCTGCCGGCGGGCGCGTCGCTGCCACCCACCCGCACCCTCGCGGCCGGCCTCGGGGTTTCCCGCGGGGTGGTCGTGGAGGCCTACCAGCAGCTCGTGGCCGAGGGCTACCTCGCCAGCCGATCGGGTGGTTACACCCAGGTCGCCGCGTCGATGCCGCCGGTCGCCGCCGGCGCGGGCTCCGCGGCTTCGATGGCGCAGCCGGCCGCGCGCAGTGCCGGCGTCAGGGCCGGCTTCAGGGTCGACTTCGGGTACGGGCGCACCGACGTGTCGCAGTTCCCGCGGGCCGCCTGGCTGCGCTCGGTTCGTACCGTGCTCACCACCACGCCCAACGACCGGTTCGCCTACCTCGACGGGCGTGGCGTGCCGGAACTGCACGAGGCCCTGTGCGACTACCTCAACCGGGTGCGCGGCACATCGTCCGTCCCGGGCAACGTGGTGATCTGCAACGGCTATGGGCAGGGCATCTCGCTGCTGATCCAGGTGCTCGTCCGGCACGGCGCCAGGCGGATCGCCCTGGAAGACCCGTCGTCCGACGACGACGCCCGGGTGATGGCCGGCGCCGCGGGTCTGGACGTGGTCGGCATCCCGGTGGGTCCGGACGGCGTTCAGGTCGATGCGCTCCATCGGGCCGACGCCGATGCGGTCGTGCTCACGCCGTCGCACCAGTGGCCCACCGGCGGGGTGCTGTCGGCGGCGGCGAGGGCCGAGGTGATCCGCTGGGCGAAGCGCCGCGGCGCGATCGTGGTCGAGGACGACTACGACGCGGAATACCGCTACGACCGCTCGCCGGTGGGCGCCATGCAGGGCCTGGCGCCCGATCATGTCGTCTACTGCGGTACGGCCAGCAAGACGCTCGCGCCGGGGTTGCGGCTCGGCTGGCTGGTAGTGCCTCCCCAGCTGGTCGCCGACGTCGCCGCGGCAAAAGTGCTCGCCGACCGCGGTTCGCCGGTCATCGACCAGTTGACGTTCGCCGACTTCCTCGCGCGCGGCGAGTTCGACCGCCACCTGCGCCGGATGCGTCCGGTGTACCGCCGCCGCCGCGACGCGCTGCTGGACGCCCTGCGCACTCACCTGCCCGATCTGGAACCGGCCGGAATCGCGGCCGGGCAGCATGTGGTCGCCTGGCTCCCGCCCGACCTCGACGAGGCGGCGGTGGTGGCGGCCGCCGCCCGGCACGGGCTCGGCATCCACGGCGTCGGCCCGTACCGGATCGCCGGCACTGGACCGGGTGGCCTCATCTTCGGCTACGCCATCCTCGGCGAGAGCACCATCGCCGAGGGGGTCGCGCTGCTGGCGACGGCCATCCGGGAGGTACGGGGACCCTGATCCCGCGGCACATCCAGGACATGCGCATCAGTGTGCCGGGCGGATGTTCTGGTTCAGGTGGAACACGTTGGCCGGGTCGTACGCGGTCTTCACCGCGGTCAGCCGGGCCAGCTTCGCGGCCGAGTACGCCCGCCGTACGCCGCGCTGCCCATCGGCCAGCTCGTCGGCCGTCAACGAGTTGACATACACCCCACTCGCGTACGGCTCGAGCGACGCACCAGCGGCGCGGGCGGCACCCATCCTGGCGTCGTCCTCGGCCGGGTCGATCCAGCGGGAGCCGGCACCGAACTCGAACATCGTGCCGCGGTGGCTGAACGCCGCGTCTGCTTCCGGGACATCGGCGATCGCGCCGCCGTGCGCCTGCAGGCCGACGCCCGGCAGGTACGGGCTCGCGCTCAGGTCGGTGCCGCCGCGCAGCAGGAACGCCTCGATCGCCGCGGTGGGGAATCGCCGCAGGTAGTGCCCCTTGGAATAGCGGCGGTAGGCGTGGCCGCCGATGGAGTCGTCACGTTGCTGAAGTTCGAGGTACGACGGTGTGGTGACGCGCGACGCGACGGGACGCCCGAGCGCCCGCATCGCGGGGAGCAGCCGGCGGCCCTCGGCCGGGTCGCCGACCCACACGAACCCCAGCGTGGCGATCGGGCCGGCGGGACCGCTGCCGACACTGGCGGTGAACGTCGCCTGCCGGGGCGCGACGGCATTCAGGTCGCGCCAGCCCTCAATGACCGGGACGGCGTCCTCGGCGCGGAAGTCGAACTCGGCGACCAGCGTCCGCGTGCCGATGCGATGCAACTGGAACTCGAACTCGGTGACGATGCCGAAGTTGCCACCACCACCGCGCAGGCCCCAGAAGAGGTCGGGGTTCTCGGTGCGGCTCGCGGTCACCACGTTCCCCTCGGCGGTGACCATCGTGTAGGAGACGACGTTGTCGCAGGCCAGGCCATACTGGCGGGCCAGCCAGCCCATGCCGCCGCCGAGCGTGAGCCCGCCGACGCCGGTGTGCGAGACGTTGCCGGCGGTGGTGGCGAGGCCGTACGCCTGGGACGCCCGGTCCAGCGCGCCGAGCAGCGCGCCGCCCTGCACCCGGGCCCGGCGACGGGCCGGGTCGATCCGCACGCCCCCCATGGGCGTCAGGTCGATCATGAGACCACCGTCGGGCACGGCGAAGCCGGCGACGTTGTGGCCGCCGCAGCGCACGCCGATCTCCAGGTCCAGTTCCCGGGCCATCCGCACGGCGGCGACCACGTCGGCGACGCCCGCCGCGCGGACGATCATGCTTGGACGCCGGTCGACCATGGCGTTCCAGACGGTACGGGCGGTGTCGTAGCCGGTGTCGCCAGGCATGAGGAGCCGGCCGTCGAAGCGGGTCGCTGTCGTTGTCATGCCACTCAGCCTGGCAGGAATCGGTACACGCGATAAGGTCCGATCCTGTAGGCCAATTGAGGACCAATTCAGGACCTTCTGGAGTCCTTCAACGACCACATCCCGGTCGGCGCCCACACCTGGGCCGCGCGTGCTGCGGTCGAGACCCTGCAGGAACAGACCGACGCCCTGCACGCCCACCTCGCTCCCGCCGAGCCCTCACACCGACTGCTCGCCTTACGCGGTCGGGGCGGCCGGTACCTGGGCGCAGGCGGCGAGGGCCAGGCAGATGGCGATCACCCCCAGGATGAGCCGCCACGGCACCACGAGGGGCACGTCCGCGCGCATGGCCGTGGCGAGAGCGCGTCGCATGCCCAGCAGCGCGGGCAACGCCACCACGAGCCCCAGCCCGGTGCCGAGCAGCACCACGAGCGCTGATCGCCGCCGTGGCCGAGCACGAACCCGACATCGTCGAGCAGACCTAGGACCTGTTTTCATATTGATCTTTGCGTGATCTGAGGTCTTCATGATCGTCGGGTGCGTGGTGATCTGAGCGATGAGCAGTGGGTGGTGCTGGAGCCGCTGCTACCGGTCGCGGCCGGGCGGGGACGTCCGGCCGTGGTGTCGCGACGGCTGCTGATCGACGGCATCCGGTGGCGGGTGCGGACCGGAGCGCCGTGGCGGGACCTGCCGGAGCGGTACGGGCCCTGGCAGACGGTGTACGGGTTCTTCCGGCGCTGGCAACGCGCTGGGATATGGGCCGACATCCTCATGAAGCTGCAGGCCAGAGCGGATGCGATGGGTGACGTGGTGTGGGAGGTGAACGTCGATTCGACGGTGTGCCGGGCGCATCAGCATGCTGCCGGTGCCCGCCGGGAGCCGGACCGGCAGCAGGAGTCGCCGGACGGTCCGAGCCTGGCCGAGCCGGCCGATCATGGGCTGGGCCGCTCCCGGGGCGGCTTGACCACGAAGCTTCATCTCGCCTGCGAGCAGGGGCAAAAGCCGCTGTCGTTCCTCCTCACCGCCGGGCAGCGAGGGGACGCGCCGCAGTTCGTGCCCGTCTTGGAAGCCATCAGGGTGCCGCGCCTGGGTCCGGGACGGCCGCGTACCCGCCCCGTCCGGGTGCGCGGTGACAAGGCCTACTCCTCTCGCGCCAACCGCGCCTACCTGCTCCGCCGTGGGATCAAGGCCACCATCGCCGAGCCCGCCGACCAGGCGCGTAACCGCAAACGGCGGGGCCGGGCGGGAGGCCGGCCGCCAGCCTTCGACGTCGCTGATTACCGCGCCCGGCACGCCGTGGAGTGCGGCATCAACCGGCTCAAGCGCCACCGCGCGGTGGCGACTCGCTATGACAAGCTCGCCGTCCGCTACCACGCGACCCTGCACGTCGCGATCATCGGCGAATGGCTCTGACCAGCCTCTGCGCCGCCGCGGCATGCCATCCTGGAGCATCGCTGATCACCACCACAACCCGAGGAGAGCGAGATGGCCGCCGACTTCTTCATCGCCGACACCGAAAACGGCCGCTTCGTCGACGACCCCGCCCAAGACGCCCTCCTCCTGCTGATTGCCGGCCTCAACCACGACGACAACACCTTCGTCACCATCAACCCCGCCGACGAGAGCGCCGCCTGGTATGCCTCGGTGTCTCTGCTCCCCGACGGCGGCTACGAAGTCGAACTCGCCGATCCTGACCGGCAGGAGCACCAGCACGCCATCCACACCGACCACGACAAGATCGCCCAGCATGTCAGCGATTGGCTCGCCACTCACCAACACGCCAGATGATCAGCCCGCTTCTCCTCGCGCCATTAGAAAACAGGCCCTAGTCAGGTGACCCGCGCCTGGGCGGCTCAGCGTCGGTCAATGCCGACCCGCACCCCATCCGCGCCCAATGGCCGGGCCGGTAGCGGTTCGATCAGGTCCTCCATGGTGCAGTCCAGGATGTCCAGCAGCGCCATCAACGTACGGAGGCTGAGCCGCTCCGGCTTCTCCGCCACTAGCCGGTACACCTGGCTCGGCGACAGATCGATGCCGCGCTCGGCCAGCAGCGGACGCAAGTCGGTGGTGGAGAACATGCCGCGACCGGCCATGACCTCCCGTAGTCGCCACCGGTAGTCCAGCTTGCAGGTCATCTCGTGAGCCTTCCCCGCTGCACTGAGAGGTCGTCGATCGGCGGAACGCCCGCCTGGGTCGGATGCGGGTGCGCATCACCGGTCACGCGATGCCTTGGAGCTGGCCACGAGAGGTGATGCCCAGCTTGGCGAAGACCTTGCCAAGGTGGTATTCGACGGTGCGGGGGCTGACGTACATCTGACCGGCGATCTCCTTGTTCGTCAGGCCCTGGCGGGCCAGCCTCACAATCTGCCTTTCCTGCGGCGTGAGCTGATCGGCGGTTTCGACCGTACGCCTGCGGGCCGTCTCTCCGGTCGCCAGCAGCTCGCGCTCCGCCCGGCCGGCGAACCCTTCCATGCCCATGGCCACGAACAGCTCGTAGGCGGTGCGCAACTGCTCGCGCGCGTCGTCCCGGCGCCGCCGCTCGCGGCGCAGCCATTCGCCGTAGACCAGGTGGGAGCGGGCGAGGTCGACGCGCATGCGTGTCCGCCGAAGCCGGTCGATCGCCTCGCGGTAGTGGCCGTCGGCCTCCTCGCCTTGGCTGAGCAGCGCCCGCGACCGGGCCTCGACCCCGAGAGCCCAGTCGGTTCCGCTCGCCTGAGTGGACGGGATGAGTTGCTCGAGCGCTCGGGTGGCGAGCTCGCGCTCGCCGCTGGCGACCGCCGCCTCGACGAGCTCGGCCGGTGCCCAATGTGCCGCGGCACCCGGCGAGGGGTGGTACGCGCAGGCGCGTTCGGCGGCCGCCCGGGCTTCCTCGTACTGGCCGAGGCCGTTGTGGAGAACGGCTCTCAGCCACTGGCTGACCGCCACGGTGGCTCCTTCCCCCCGGGATACCGCCCCGCTCATCAGGGCATTGGCCAGTTGTTCCGTCTCGGCCTGCCGTCCCCGCCATGCTGCCAGAGCGAGGGCGCCGCCCACCGGCCCCTGGAATCCGAAGCTGGTCCGGACACCGGTGGCGGCGACGAGGGTCTGTATCTCCTCGTTCACCGACGCCGCCTCGTCCAGTTCGCCCTCGAAGGTGAGCAGTATGAGACGCGTGCTCCACTCCAGGGGCAGCAGGGCGAGCGCGCCGGTGTCACGGACGAGACGGACGTGGCGATCCGCCAGTTCGCGACTCGACCTGTCGTCCCACAGGGCCACGGCCATGGTGTGGGCGGCCCATAGCCAGCGGGACTCCTCCGCGGCGGAGATGTCCTCGCTCAAGAAGAAAGCCAGGGCCCGCCGCATGACCGGTGCCGCGCTCCGCGCGTCCTCCGTGAAGTGCCGGGCCAGGGCGTCGAGGAGGAGGTCGGCGACCCGGGGTGTGGCGGGCGCAGGTGGCGCCGCACGGGTGGCCGCCGCGACCTCCACGAGGCCGCGGCCCTTCTCCGGGAGGACGCCGATCGCGGCGGACAACGCTTGCAGATACGTGTCGCGGGCCAGTCCGGTGTCCAGGGGCTCGAATCGTCTGGCGGCTTTGAGCAGCATCGGCGCGGCGGATCCGCCGTGATTCGAGGTGCTCGCGATCTCGGCGCGCAGGAGTTCCGCGTGGGCGAGTCTCAGCTCGTCCAGCGGCCCGGCCTGGGCCGAGGCCAGCAGTGCCAGAGCAGGCTCGGGTGCACCGGCCAGGTGCTTGGCCCGTGCGGCGGCAAGCGCGCGCTCTGCCCGGCGTCGGGGGTCGGGCGTGAGCGCGGCCGCCCGCTCCAAGAACGCGCCGACGGCCGCCAGGCCACCGCGCGCCTGCGCACGTCCGGCCGAACGTTCGAGCTCCGCGGCAACCTCCTCGTCCGGCTGCGCGGTGCCGTGCGCACGGTGCCAGGCGCGCCGATCCGGATCGGCATCGACATCGGTCGCCTCCGCCAGCGCCAGGTGCACCCTCCGGCGTTCCTCCGGCAAGGCCGCCCGGTACACCGCCGATCGCATCAGCGGATGCCGGAAACGCACCCGGACGCCGAGGACGATCATGTCGTTCACTGCGCCGACCACCGCCATGCCGAGCCCGAGCCGCGCGGCCGCACGCCACAGCAGCGCCGCGTCGCCCAGCGGGTCGGCGGCCGCCAGCAGCAACAGTCGCCGGGTGTGCGCGGGCATGCGTCCCAGCTGTCGCCGGAAGCCGTCCTCGATGCGGCCAGAAAGCGTCGGCGTGGCCGGCAGCCCGAACCCGCCCGCCAGTTCGGGCCGGGTGAACTCACGCGCCAGTTCCAGCAACGCCAGCGGGTTGCCACGGGCCTCGGCGACCAGCCGATCCCGTACCTGCTCGTCCAGCGGGCCGCGGCCCACCGAGCGCAGCAGCGCCCGGGCATCGCCGGCGGACAGGCCCGCAACGTCCATCACCGGCAGCCCGGACAGCTCGTCCATCTCGCGGGCGCCGCGTACCGCGAACACGCAAGCCACCGACTCCGCGACCAGCCGGCGCGCGACGAAGGCGAGCACCTGCGCCGAGGCGTGGTCCAGCCACTGGGCATCGTCGATCACGCAGACCAGTGGACGCTCGTCGGCCGCCGCCGCGAGCAGGCTGAGGACGGCCAGGCCGAGAAGCAAGCGGTCCGGCGCCGGTCCGGCGCGTAGCCCGAACGCGGTGCCGAGCGCGTCGCGCTGCGGTCCTGGCAGGCCGTCCAGCAGGTCCAGCATCGGCGCGCAGAGCGAGTACAGCGCCGCGAACGCGACCTCCATCTCCGCCTGCACACCCGCGGCGCACACCACACGGCAACCAGAAGCCCTCTCGGTCAGGTGATCCAGCAGCGCCGACTTGCCCACCCCCGCCTCACCGCGCAGCACCAGCGCCCGGCTCTGTCCGACGCGGACCGCGGCGAGCAGCCGGTCGAGCGCCTCGCACTCGGCTTGCCGGCCTGGCAGGCCGGCCTTTGTGCCGTGGCGGTGAAACCTGCCGGGCAGACCGCTGACGCTGCCCAACATCGAGGGTCCCCCGCCGTGTCCGCCCACGTCCCCGAGCAGCTCGAGACTCGACTTGCCAAGCACCGCGGCATCACCTCCCACCACATCTCTCGAACCCTGACTTAGTTCAAGACCGTACGAGTGGTTGAGTGGGGTCTGCGTACGTAGGAGTACGTAAAGGTACGAGAGCGTGCCCGGATGCCGTTCTGGCACCGACCCCGGAGCCTGGTGGCAGGCTGCCCTGCGCGGCGCCGACGTCGTCGCGGTGCACGCGTCGCCCATCAGGCCTCCCCCGGCCACCCGCCCGCCGCCCGGTGACGGCGGGCCCGCGCCGGGTATGGAACGGCGGCTGGCCGCGGCCGTCGCCGGCTGGGTCGCGGCTGCTCGGCTTGGTCAGATCGGCCGTTCGGCCATCATGGCGGCGAGTTCGCTGCGCGACTTGACCCCGACCTTCGGGTAGATCCGATAGAGGTGGGTGGTGACCGTGCGCGGAGACAAGAACAGCCGTTCGGCGATCTCCCGGTTGCTCAGCCCGTCGGCCGCCAGCCGCGCGATCTGCTGCTCCTGCGGGGTCAGCGCGTCGATGGCGTCGATCGGCTTGCGCCGGGATTCGCCCGTGGCCCGCAGCTCGGCCCGTGCCCGTTCCGCCCACGGCGCCGCCCCGAGCGCGTCGAACGTGGTGGCCGCGGCGCGCAGCAGCGGCCGCGACTCCGCCGCCTGGCGCTGCCTGCGCAGCCATCCGCCGTACGTGAGCTGCAGGCGGGCCCGCTCGAACGGCCAGTCACGCAGGTCCGCGGCGATCGCGGCCTCGTACGCCGCCGCGTCGTCGGCCAGCACGGCTTCGGCGTAACCGAGCCCCCTGATGAGGACGGGCGAGCGGCTCTGCGCGGCGATCGGGGTCAGCTCGGCCACCACGGCGCGAACCTCGTCGAGCGCGCCGCAGTGCGCCGCCGCCTCGGTCAGGTGCCCGACGAGGGTGAAGCGCAGGTACGGGTGGTACGCGACGTCGCTCGGGTCGAACACCCGATACAGATGCCCGAACGCCTCCTCGAACCGGCCGGAGGCGAGCGCGTTGATGCCGCGGATGCGTTGCGTCAGCGACAACATCGCATGCATGCCGGCCGTGAACATCGTCTTCTCGCTGACATCCGCGATCTCGGCGGCGATCTCCTCGTTGCCGCGCAGCGCCTCGGCCATGCCCAGCTGGAGCCGGGCCTGCAGCTCCCAGACCGACGCCCGGGTCTCGGTGGCCAGCGCCGCGCACTCCGTCGCGGCCGACACGGCGGCCCTCGCGTCGCCGGCGGCGGCCGCGTTGTAGGCCAGGCTCGTCAGAGCCTGTGTCAGCATGCCGATCCGGCCCTGCGTCCGCAGCGCGTCCGCGCTCGCCGTCAGGAACGTGTTCGACAGGGTGTACGCACCCAGCGCCGACGCCGCGAAGCCGAGGTCGTAGCACTCCCGCGGGGTCAGGTCCAGCCGGTACTGCAACGCCGTCAGCCCTTCGAGGCAGGCCGCGCCGCGCTCAACGGGCGCGACCTGGGCCAGCGCGCAGAGCACCCGGGTGTCGTCGGCCACCCCCTCGATCAGCTCCGCGACGTCCACGAACCGGAGCCTGGTGCGATCGTCGGGGTTGGACCAGTAGAACCTCAGGCAGATGCTGGTCAGCGCCTCGAGGGCGAGCTCGGTCTCGCCGGCGCGCCGGATGGTGTCGATGAGCTCGATGTAGACGCCCAGCCGCGCGCTGCCGGTCCAGCCGGTGCCGAGATACGCCTCGCGGTACCAGGACAGCCGCGCCACGTCCCCCGGGCGCAGCCGGGTCTCGTCCACCAGCTCGAGCAGGCGGCGTACCGTATCGGCGTCGCCTTGCTCATCTGCCGTCGTCGCGGCCCACAACAGCCGGCTCCCACGCTCCTGCGGGTCCTCGCTCAGCTGCGCCGCTCGCTCCATCGCGGCCAGCGCGATCGCCGCGGCCTGCGCGTAGCGGGCCCGGATGGCCACGGCGGCCAGATCCGCGGCGAGGGCCTCGTCGGGGTCGGCCGCCGCGGCCGCGCGGTGCCACACCCGCCGATCGTCGCCGGCCACGGCCGCCGCGAGGCAGGCGTGCGCCCGCCGCCGCCGCGCCGCGCTCGCTGACTGCCGCAGGGCCGAGCGCAGCAGCGGGTGCCGGAATCGCAGCCTGTATTGCTCGTCCACGCTGACCAGCCGGCTGACCACGGCCGGCTCCATGTCGTCGGCCGTGACCGGCCGCTCTTCGAGCCGGGAGGCCGCCGCGAGCACCTCGTCGAGATCGTCGCCATCGTCCAGCGCCGCCACGAGCAGCAGCGCGCGCGTCGCCGCAGGCAGTTCGCCGACCAGCCCGGCGAACGTCCGCTCCACCCGGGTGCTCAGCGGAAGGCGCGACGGCAGCAGCGCGGCGCCGCCGGAGCGGGCGGCCAGTCCGCCGAGCTCGACCAGTCCGAGAGGGTTGCCCGCCGACACGGTGAGCACGCGTTCGCGCAGGGCGGGCGAGAGCCCGGGCGCGACCCGGTCGAGCAAGGCCCCGGCATGGGCCCCTTCCAGCGGCTCCAGCCGCAGCTCCGGCAGCGCGGCGGCGGCGAGGAGCCGGTCGACGTCCCCGCCGTCGCGTGCCGTCAGCACGAGCGCGACCGGGTCGGACTCCAGCCGCCGGGCGACGAAGGCCAGCACCTCCCAGCTCGCCCGGTCCAGCCAGTGGGCGTCCTCCACGGCCAGCAGGACCGGCGCGTCCAAACCGCCGAGCAGGTCGAGCACCTCGACGCCGACCCGGAACGGCGACTCGCCCTCGACCGCGCCGAACTCCGGGCGCAGCCGGCGGAACAGGTGCCCGACGCCGGCGTACGGCAGCTGCACCTCGGCCTGCACGCCCACGGTGGTCAGCACCCGCATCCCGCGGACCTCGGCCAGCGCGCAGGCTTCGCCCCACAGCGCGGACTTGCCGATCCCGGCCTCTCCCCGCACCACGAGGGCGCCACCACGCTGCTGCGTGGCCTCATCCAGCATGGCGGTCAGCGCCTGGACCTGCGCCGCCCGCCCGACGATCACCTGGGGCCCCCGCCCGGCACGCGCCGGACCGATCCCGGCGGCCGTTCCACCCCGTTGGCCACGCGCCCCCCTTCCATCTGACGCGAGAATCATTCATCAGATGCAAGGAGGGGTGCAACACGAGTCCACTATGCGGCTGGTTGTGGCCTATTTCGCGGTGATGCTGCTGCTCGGGCTCGGGGCTGGGTTCTCGGTCACCGAGCGGGGCGGGTGAAGCGTCCGGCCGCTGAAATCGAGGCTGTCGGAGACCCTCCGGCGCGCGGCAAGCCCGACCAGTAGCACCACCGCGAAATAGGCGACAACCAGCGCATAGTCGACGACGCCGGCGCCGATGTTCAAGGGGCTGTCCACGGGGACTCTCCCTTTCCGGTCAGGCGATGCGCGTGTCCCGACGCCTGAGCCATGGCGGCACTGGACGCCGCGGTCGCGCGGACGCCGACGCTCACCGGCGCGACTCGGGGGGCACGTATTCGAAGGTGGGCCCGGCCGTGGTGCCGTCTTCGTCGGGCATCCGCATCAGGGCCTGGGCTTGGGCCTTGAGCGCGTACATGGTGCCGGTGGCGACCGAGAGCTGCTTCGGGCTGCCGTTGAAGGCATCTTCGAGCTGGTTCAGGAGGCCGCAGTAGGTGTGGTTGAACTCTTCCTGCGCCGTGCGGATGGCGCTGCCCGGAGCGTGGTCGGACAGCCGCGGGTTGGGCCGCGTCGGGGGTACGGCGGCCAGGTTCACCAGGAGCTCCTCGCCGGTGGGCCCGGACTGCGGGGTGTCGCCCCGCCGGTAGCGTCGGCCGGCCTTGAGTTCCTGGAAGCGGTAGTAGTGCGCGACCTCGTCCCGATCGGGGTGGAAGATGTCCTGGTCACCGTCCCAGACCTCGCCGCGGGAGGTGCCTTCGCCCTGCTCGACGATCTCCCCCAGCGCCCCCAGAGCGGACTCCAGATCCTCGACCGCGAACAGTGCCCCGGCCGTGTGCCGGAAATGGGCGCCGCTCACCTGGCGAGCGGGATCGCCGCCGAAGACCTCCCGCTCGCCGAGCCGGTCGCACAGATGGCGCAGGCCCTGCTCGATCGCGGCGTAGAACTGCCCGATCGTCTCGTAGCCGTCGCCCTCGGCCGGAGCGCCAGGCGGCGCCGGCCGCTCCAGACGCAGGAACATCTCCAGCGCTTCCGCGCCGAACGGCAGCAGCGACAGCTCCAGCTCACCGTGGGGCAGCCGCCGGGGATACGGCGGCAGCATCTCCGGCGTGTCCAGCCGCGGCCGGCCGCCGACGGCGTTGAGCAGGTTGGCGACCAGCGCCAGGTGCAGCATCTCTTCGACGAAGACTGTGCTCACCACTTCGACGGCGTCCGGGTTCCGTTCCGGGTCGAGCGAGTACAGCGCGCACAGGTACGGAGGCAAGGTCGCGTGTTCCAGCTCGATCGCCCACTGAAGGTGCTCACGAAGGCCGTCGAGGGTGTCGATCCGTGCCGGTCCGGGAACAGCGACAGGTCGCTGTGGTTTTAGGTATGTCATAAGTATTCTGCCTCGGTTGTCGGGCCCGGTGGCTCCCCCAGGTGCTCTACGGTGTCGGCGGGGCCGCCCTCCAGGACGTAGCCGAAGGCGGTGCCGGGGTGGCGGTGCGGCGGCGCTCTGGGGTCGCCGGGCGGGTAATCAGTCATCGCATCCGCCCCTCTGGGATGAAGGGCGGCACCGCCTCCTGCAGCACGGCGAGCGCGGTCTGCCATGCGGTTGATCTGAGCTTGGCTCCGGTAGTGGCTGAACCGTTCTTGGAACAGCGTTTCGTGATCTGAGGCGTGCTGCTACTGAGCGGCGGTCTTGAGCCAGTCGCGGTATCGGATCTGGCCGAAGGTGGCGCCTTCACCGGGCACCAGCGTGCGCTCGCCCGGCACGCTGCCGAAGTAGCGCGCCTGCGGGTCGGTGACCACCTCGCGCGGGTCGCCCCAGGCAGCCAGGGCCTCGCGGAAGAACTCATCCATCCGGAACTGCTCGGGCCCGGCCACCTCCACCCTGCCGTTCAGCGGCGAGCCCACCGCGGTCCGGCCGAGCGCCTGGGCCACGTCGTCACCCGCGATGGGCTGGAAGCGCACGGGCGCCATGTGCACCTTGCCATCGACCGTGCCCTCATCCGCGATGGCGCGGGCGAACTCGAAGAACTGCGTCACGTGCACGAGCGAGAACGGGATCGACGACTTCTCGATCAGCTGCTCCTGAGCGATCTTCGCCGCGAAGTAGCCGTTCTCCGGCATCCGCTCGGTGCCGACGATCGACAACGCGACGTGGTGACCCACGCCCGCCGCCGCCTCGGCCGCAAGCAGATTACGGGTGGAGGTCTCGAAGAACTCCAGCACCGCGGCCCTCTCGAACGACGGGGAGTTCGACACGTCGACCACCACCTGCGCGCCCGTAAGCACCTCGGCCAGCCCTTCGCCGGTGAGGGTGTTCACGCCGGTGTTCGGCGCTGCCGCCACCGCCTCGTGACCGTGCTCCGTCAGCTTCGTCACGAGCTTCGACCCGATCAGACCAGTCCCACCGATAACCACGATCTTCATGAGCAAGCCTTCCTGTCCGCCGGGGCACTTGTTGCCAACCGGTCGCCAGCTAAGACCGGACAGCCTCCAGAGTCGTGACAGCTGCCGCGAAATTTCTCCGACTTGGAGAGGCGGGGTTGGACACCGCAGGCGGATGGTCAGGCCGTGGCCTGCCGTTCACGGGCCCGTAGCCGGCGGCGTTCTGCTGGGGTGGTGCCGCCCCACATGCCCTCCGGTTCGCCGGTGCGCAGGGCCCAGTCAAGGCAGGCCTGCTGTACGGGGCATCCCTGGCAGATGCGCCGTGCCTGATCGTTGGGCTGACCGGGGTGGTCGTCCCAGGTGATCGGGAAGAACAGGCCCGGGTCCGCGTCCTGGCACGCGGCGTAGGCCGACCAGCGCAGAGGGGATCGTAGGGCGTAGTGCTGGTGAGTCTGTTGGATGGTCATGATCACCGCCTGGTGAACGATGGTGGACATGGGTCGGCATGGGTGAGACTGACGGTCAGAACGGCGGCGAGGGCCTGCTCGACCGTGTTGTACACGGGCAGGAGCGCGTGAATCCGAACAATCTCCAGCAGACGGGCGGGGGCGCCACGGGCCCCCGCCAGACGTACGCCCGCGTCCTCGGCGGCGGCCTGCCGGGCGCTGGAGATCAGGACTCGCAGGCCCGAGCAGTCCAGGAAGGACAACTCGGTCAGGTCGAAGACCATATGGTCGCCGGGTCGGCGAATGCGGTTGATGTAGTCGGCCAGTTGGCCGCTGGTGGTGAGGTCGGCCTCACCCCCGACCGCGATCAGGCTCGTGCCAGGAAGATGCTGATGCCTCAGTGTCAGCGACGTGGTTGAGACTTTCGCGGGGTTGGTCGAGGGCTCGAGTTGCCGGGAGGCGACCATGCGCTCACCATGAACCTTTCGTGCGTGACGGGATTGCCCTGTGGCGGGTGAGACGACAAGCACCCGACAGATCCGCGCCTACCGCGACGCCCACGACGGCGTGCTACCCCCGCCCCCGCCCCCGGCACGCCCGGGGCGGGACAGACATCCCTGGAGCCGGAATGTCAAGCGGCGAGGTCGTGTTGCCGGTGTGACCATGCGGTTGCTTGGTCGTAGTGGGTGTGGGTTTTGAGGCATCCGTGGAGGATGCCGACGAGCCGGTT
>NZ_JBQQBR010000042.1:0-116073 GCF_052245935.1 Nonomuraea sp. 3N208
CCAACAAGATCGACCGGGACAAGAAGACCCGCACTCACGTCCGGCAACTCCAAGCGCTCGGCTTCACCGTCACCCTGACCCAGGCTGCCTGACCCACACCGCCCCCAGGCCACCCCACCGACGATCATCGGCCGGGGTTCGCTGCCGCCTGCCCGGCTGAGGTCCTTATTTTCCGGTCAGCATTCGGCACACATCACCAACCCTGAGGGGAGTGAACATGAGTCCTTGGACAACTGCGGGCCAGCGCTCCGCAGCCGACGTCATCGAACCCCGTAGCCTGGTCGACCACGGCCTGTTCGACCAGGTCACCACCCGCATCGCCCGCACCCACAACATCACCCACGAGCACGCCGGCCGCATTATGGAGCAGGCGCTAGCGTTCCTGTACGCCTGCGCCCACAACCCCGTCACGGCCCTCACTCCGTCGCCCGAGGTGGACCTGGGATGGCACACGTTCATCCTCGACACCCACGCCTACAGCCAGTTCTGCCAGCGCATCGCCGGCCGATTCCTCCACCACAACCCCGAGGAACCCGGCGGCGACAAGGCGGCGTTCGTAGCCAGACTGGGTGACACCATTCAGGCGATGCGCGCACTCGGCCTGACCGTGGACAGCGAGCTGTGGCTGGCCAGCGCCGAATGCAGCCAGTGCTACGCCGGCTGTGTCGACGACCCGAGCCCTGAAGGGAGGCAGCCGTGACCCGACCTACCTGGGAAGAGCTTCCCGACGACGTCATCAACGCCGTCCAGGAGCAGTGCGGACACGTCCTCAAGGCGGAGAACGCCACGGCTGGGATCATGCCGGGGGTGGCTGCCCGCCTCGACCTCGAGGACAGCGATCGCGTGTTCTTCAAGGCCATCGAGCGCACCCACGAGGCCGCACGCCTGCACCTGCGGGAGCGGTGGGCGGGCCAGAGCCTGCCAGCGGACGTTCCCGCCCCGCGCATGCTCTGGAGCGACACCATCGGCAAGTGGCACGTGATGGTGCACCAGTACGTCAACGACAACGCCCACCATGCCGACCTCTCGCCCGGGTCGAAGGACCTGCCCGCTGTCCTCGACACGATGGCGCTGCTCGGCGCGCTGCTTACGCCGTGCCCGAACGGTGCCATGCCGGTGTCGGACAACGTCGACGCACTGATGGCCAAGGCCCGGCACATGCTCGACAAGCCCTCGAGTGAGCTGGCCAACCGCGACCTGTACGAGGCCGCGATCGACGGGTTCGGCCTGTCCGCCCTGCGTGGCAACACGCTGCTGCACTACGACCTGAGCGCCGGCAACCTGCTCGTCACGCGCGGGCGCGTCCGCGTCGTCGACTGGTCATTCGCGGCCCGCGGCGCGGCCTGGCTGGAGGCCGCTCTCTTCGCGCCACGTCTGATCGAGGCGGGGCACACGCCAGAGAAGACCGACGAGCTCCTGTCCACGCTGCCGCACTGGCACGATGCACCCCGCAAGGCCATAGCCGGCCTGGCAGCGGCCTGGACGCTGTTCCGCCTCTACAAGGCTCAGCACGGGCCGGAGCAGATTCGCCAAGCCCACGCCCGCGCCGCTGACGCGGGCCGGTCCTGGCTGGCCTATCAGCAGGCGAAGGGCTGATCAGGCGCCCAGTGTTTCTCGACAAGGCCCACGCCGGACCGTGATCCCCACCCGACCACCGTCCGCGTGACCAGCAGCACGCAGAGGAGAGACGCGGCCCTCCCCGGCCTAGATGTGGGCAGAGGGCCGCGTCGTACTGATCTCCGGACCAAAGGGGAGACCACCAGCGGTGAGGATCAGCGGTTGGCCGACGGGAGTCGAGCTGCGGCTGGGACGGGTTCGACCAGGTGGGGCTGAGACAGCACCGCGAGACCGAGGACTGGCTGGCCTGCGCCCGGGGCTACCTCCCTCCCGGGGCGTGCCAGTTGTGTGGTGCACGTTTAAGGGTGTAAGCCGCCTCCGGCAGGTCGTCCCGGACGCGGATCATCCAGCGGGCGAGGTCGGTCGTTAGGGTGGCGCGGATCTCGGCGAGCGCCGGATCGTCATACCGGTTGTCCAGCTCCGCCGGGTCGGCCTCCAGGTCGTAGAGCTCGCCGGTGCCACGCTCGTCCAGGAGCAGCTTCCATTGGGCGCGCCGGAGCATTACCGTCGTGCCGGCCTGGGTGACGGTGTTGAGCTCGTCGAAGGTGCGACCCTCGTACGGGAAGTGCAGCGGAGGGCGCTCGTCGACGCCGTAGGACAGCCCGCCGAACCCGCGTTCGCCGTACCCGGTGGCGAACTCCTCGGCCGGGTACTGAGCGCCGGTGAGCAGGGGCCACAGGCTGCGGCCCTGGACGCCGGGCGGGATCCCGGCGTCGAGGACGTCGCAGATCGTCGGCAACAGGTCGGCGAGCGAGACGAAGTCGGTGTCGTTGGCCAGCGGCCGCACCCCCGGCCCGGCCACGGCGAACGGGATACGCATCAGGCACTCCGCCATGCCGGCGCCCTTGCGCTGCAGGCCGTAGTCGCCGACGTAGTCGCCGTGGTCGGCGACGAAGAACACCAGCGTGTCCGTGTCCCGCCCGGTCTCACGCAGGTGGGTGAAGAACCGGCGGAGCTGGTCGTCGATGAGTCGGAGCATGCCGCAGTAGTTGGCGCGGTAGCGCCGCCACTCGGCGTCGTAGCCGGGCCGTTTCTCCTCGATCAGCTCGCGCAGCCAGGCGTACGTGCCGCCCTTGCGCGCGGCGCCTTCGGGGCCTGCGAGCCGTTCCGGCATCTCGTCGGGGTCGAACAGGCTGAAGTACGGCTCCGGCACCTGGTACGGGTTGTGCGGTTCGGGAAACGACAACCAGGTGAGGAACGGCCGGTCGGCGGGGGTCCGATCGATGGCGTCTATCGCGCCGTCCACGATCCGGTACGGGAGCTGGCTCTCCACCGGGAATGGCGTCGGCTCGTGCCCGACCGAGTGGTCCAGTTCGGCCAGCCACTGCTCGAAACGGGCCTGCTCGGGCGTCGCCGCGCCGTCCGGGCCGCGATCATGCCAGTACGGCGCTGCGAACGTGTCGAAGTCGGCCCGCTCGCGGTGGAAGTGCGTCTTGCCCGCCAGGTGCAGCGCGTACCCGGCGTCGCGGAGCACGTCCACCAGGTCGGCCCCGCGCAGCACGTGCCGGGCGGCGCTGTTCTGGCGGACGCGGTGCGCGGACGGGTAGCGCCCGGTGAGCAGGCTGATCCGGGCGGGCACGCACAGCGGCGAGGTGGTGTACGCCCGCCGGAACCGCGTACCGCCGCTCATCAGCCCGTCGAGGAAGGGCATGGTGTCCACGGGGAAGCCGCTCGCGGCCGTCCAGTCCGCCCGCTGCTGATCGGTCATGATCAGCACGATGTTGGGTCGGTTCACGGTGCTCCGTCAGCGCTCGGCGTACATCGGCTTGGTGTAGTCCGTCCGCGGCTTCCAGTTGGGGAAGGCGTAGTCGTCCAGGCTGACCTGCGCGCCCTTGGCCTTGGCCGCCGCGATCGCCGTCTCGCGCATGGCGGCGCTGTCGCTGGACAGCTTGGTCAGCGCCGCGCGCACGTCGGCAACGTCGCCGGTGAGCGCGCCCTGGACGATGTCCCCGAGGGTGGGGGTGACCGGTTTGGTGGCGATCTGCACCTGCTGGAGGTCCTTGTTGCCGGCGATCGGCTCGGGGGCCAGGAAGACGCTCTCCTTGAACCAGCCGATCAGCTTCTTGTAGGCGGGGTGCGCCTGGGACTGGTCGACGACGGAGATGTCGCGCGGCGGCTGCGACATGGTGTCGGCGACCCGGCGCGAGTACTCCTCCGTGGTGAAGTGCTCGCTCAGCAGCTTGCTCGCCAGCGCGGCGTTCTTGCTCGTCGAGGACAACCAGTAGTCCCCGGGCTGCGGCACATGGTAGGTGGCCACTTCGGTGGCGGCCTGCGGCGTCAGGATCGGTCCCACGCCGAGCTTGTCCGCGAAGCCGGGCGTCGCCTTCAGCGCCACGCCGGGGCACCAGGGACCGTCGAAGTAGTACGCCGCGATCCCGGCGGTCCACCGGGCCCGGGCCACGTCGTCCAGCCAGGAGTTCGCCCCGGGCACCAGCACCTTGTCCCGGCTCAGCGAGACCAGGAACTCGATCACATTGAGGTACTCGTCGGAGTGGAAGGCGAACTCGCCGTTGTCGTAGCGGACACCGCCGGCCCCGGCGAACCCGGCCGCCTGTGCCAGGTCGTTGACCTGCTCGGCCAGCCGTATCGGCATGCCGATGTTCCACACCCAGCCGTACATCTGGCCGCCGCCCTTGCTCTGCACCGCGCGCGCCGCGGCCCGGAACTCGTCGTACGTCTTCGGCGGCGCCTCTGGATCCAGCCCGGCACGCGCGACCAGTTCCTTGTTGAACCACGTCACCGCGGAGTAGGTCTGGTGGCTGAAGATGGGGAAGGCGTAGATCTTGCCGTCGAACATGTGCAGGCCCTCGATGAGCGAGTCCTGGACCCGGGCCTTCGCCTCGGCGCTGAGCTCCAGCGGCTGCGACCATCCGGCGGCGACGAGCGCCGCGGCGGGCAGCGTGAGCCCGGCGTTGCTACGCAGGTCGGGAAGCTGGTTGCTCTGTTTGGCCAGCTGCAGCGCCTGGCCCAGCTTCGCGGGGTTGTAGTACGTGTACTGGACGGGGGCGCCGCCGGGGCTCTTGGCGAACTGGGCGAAGATCTCCTTCTTCGCCGACTGGAGCTGGTTCTGGTGGTCCCACCAGGTCAGCGAGTTGCCACCGGCACCGCCACCCCCAGCACCGCCACTCCCGCCGCACGCATTGGTCGCGGCCACGGCCGTCAGGGCACCCGCCGCGGCGAGGAACCCTCGCCGAGTCATCGCAGTCATCGGTCCTGCCTTTCACCGCGCGGCCCGTGAACGTGTCGTAAAAAATATTGCCGCGTGGCAAATTCATTCTTGCCACGCGGCATGCCGCGCGGCAAGACTCTTCACTACTGAAATGTCACCGGCTTCCGACCGGAAGGGGAACGACCTTGGTGACCCAAAGAGACGTGGCGCGGCTGGCGGGAGTCTCCGTACGGACCGTGTCCAACGTCGTGAACAACTTCGCGTACGTGTCCGAGGAGACCCGCGCCCAGGTCCAGCGGGCCCTGGACGAGCTCGGCTACCGGCCCAACGTCGCGGCGCGCAGCCTCAACCGGGGGCGCTCCAACCTGCTGGCCCTCGTGCTGCCGCTGGACGTGCCGTACTTCACCGAGCTGGCCGCCCACGTGGTGAACCAGGCGGAGGAACGCGGCTACACGGTGCTGATCGACCGCACAGAGGGGGTGGCGGAACGGGAGCGGCAGATCGTCATGCGGCGGGACCGCTCCGCCCTCTTCGACGGGTTCATCTTCAGCCCGCTCGGCCTGTCCCCCGACGAGCTGCGTGACTGGGCGGGCAGGTGCCCGGCGGTGACGCTGGGCGAGGTGCGGGTGAAGGGCGTGGACCACGTCGCCATCGACGACACCGCCGCCGCCAGGAGCGCCACCGCGCACCTGGCCTCCCTGGGCCGGACGCGGATCGCCGCCATCGGCCTGGTGGACCGGCCGGTGGGCAACACCGCGGCGCACCGGTCGGTCGGATACCGGCAGGCGCTGGAAGAGGCGGGGCTTCCCCTGCGTGCCGAGCTCACCGTGCCGGTGCTGCGCTACCAGCGCCAGGACGGCCGGCTCGCGATGGAGCGGCTGCTCGACCTGCCGGAACCGCCGGACGCGGTGTTCTGCTACAACGACCTGCTGGCGCTCGGCGCGATGCGGGCGATCCTGGCGCGAGGTCTGCGGGTGCCGCAGGACATCGCGGTGGCCGGGTTCGACGGCATCGAGGAGGGCCGGTTCGCCACCCCGCCGCTGACCACCATCGTGCCCGACAAGGAGAAGATCGCCGAGCTGGCCGTGCGGCGCCTGCTGGAGCGCGTCGAGGGCGACGGCAGCGCCCCCGTGCAGCTCGAGGCGCCGTGGCGGCTGATGGTCGACGAGAGCACCACGGGCGCGCGCGGATGACGGTCGCACTTCCCTCCGCGGCGCGCCGGCGCCGCGACCGCACCACCCTGTACGTCTGGCTGTTCCTGACCCCAACCGTGCTCCTGTACGGCGCGTTCACGGTCTACCCGATCGTCGGCAGCTACGTGTACTCCCTCACCGACTGGAACGGGTTCGACGCGAGCCCTTCGTTCATCGGCCTGACCAACTACCAGGAAGTCCTGGCTGACCCGATGTTCTGGAGCTCGTTCCGGCTGACGCTGACGTTCATGCTCGTCGCGGTGCCGATCCAGGTGCTGGTCACGCTGCTGATCGCGATCGTGCTCAACTCGCCGCGCATGCCGTTGCGCAAGTTGTTCAGGACCGCCCTGTTCCTGCCGGTGGTCACCACCACGGCGATCGTTGGCGTCGTCATGCAGTTCGTGTTCGACCCGGCCAGCGGCCCCGTGAACCTCGCGCTGCGCGAGGTCGGACTGGCGCCCGACGGCATCGACTTCCTCGGGCAGTCCTCGACGGCGCTCGGCACGACGATCGGCGTGTACGTGTGGAAGTGGTTCGGCATCACCCTGGTCTACTGGCTGGCCGCGCTGCAGACCGTGCCGAACGAGGTGTACGAGGCGGCCCGGCTCGACGGCGCCGGCGCCCTGGCCACGCTCCGCCACATCACCATGCCGCTGCTCAAGCCCTTCCTGGTGATCATCACCCTGCTCTCGATCGAGGCGTCGCTGCAGGTCTTCGACCTCGTCCTGACCATGACCAACGGCGGCCCTTTCTACTCGACCGAGGTGATCGAGGTGTACATCTACCGGTGGGCCTTCGCCGCGACAGTCCCCCGGCTCGGGTACGCGTCCGCGGCCGCCGTGCTGTTCGGCCTGTTCGTGTGCGTCGTCGGCATGGTGCAACTGCTCGCGATGCGCGCTACCCGCCGGACCAGGGGGATGGCGTGAACGCGGCCAAGGTCCTGCGCCGGCTGCCCTGGTGGCTGGCCGCCGCCGCGCTCGCCATCGGCTGCCTGATCTGGATCTACCCGTTCCTGTGGATGGTCTCGGCGTCGTTCAAGACGTCGGCCGAGGTGTTCACCAAGGGGCTCGACCTGCTGCCGGACGCACCGGAGTGGGCCAACTACGAGCGCGCGTGGGTCGAGGCGGAGTTCGGCAAATACCTGCTGAACACCGTGATCGTCACAGTGTGCACGGTGGTGGTCGTGGTGGTCAGGTGCGCCATGACCGGGTACGTCCTCGCGCGTCACGAGTTCCGCGGCCGCAAGATCATCATGGGCGTCCTGGTGGCCACGCTGTTCGTCCCGGCCGGGTACACCATCATCCCGCTGGTCGACCTGTCCCAGAAGCTCGGCCTGCTCAACTCGCTGACCGGCATCATCCTGGCGATGTCGGGCGCCGCGAACGTGGCGGCCATCCTGCTCTATTTCGGCTACTTCCGCGGCATCCCCAAGGAGCTGACCGAGGCCGCGCTCATCGACGGCGCCGGCTTCGCAACCATCTTCTTCCGCGTCATGCTGCCACTGGCCAAGCCGGTGACCGCCACGGTCACCGTGCTGACCTTCCTGTCCACCTGGAACGCGTTCTTCCTGCCGCTGGTCTTCACGTTCTCGCGGCCCGACCTGCGCACCGTCAGCGTCGGCATGCTGGCGTTCGTCGGTGAGAACGCCACGGACTGGTCGGGCATGGCCGCCGCGGCGACGATCTCGCTGCTGCCGGTCGTCGTGCTGTTCATCGTGCTGCAGCGGTACTTCATCGAGGGCATCGCCGGTGCCGTCAAGTCCTGATCCATCGAAAGTGAGCATTGTGCCTGACAATTCCATGATCCCCCGTCCCGAGTACCCGCGGCCGCAGTTCGTCCGCGACGAATGGCAGTGCCTGAACGGGACGTGGCAGTTCGAGCGGGACGCGGGCGACTCCGGGCTGGAGCGCGGGTTGCTCGACCGGGAGCTGAGCGGCGAGATCGTCGTGCCGTTCTGCCCGGAGGCGCCGCTGTCCGGCATCGGCGACCCGGACTTCCACGAGGCCGTCTGGTACCGCCGTACCGTGCGGGTGCCGCGGAGCTGGGCCGGGCGGCGGGTCCTGCTGCACTTCCAGGCGGTGGACCACGACGCCACCGTGTGGGTGGACGGCGTGGAGGCCGGACGGCACCGGGGCGGGTTCACGCCGTTCAGCTGCGACCTGGCCGGTTCGGCCGGTCCCGGGCACACGTACACGGTGGTCGTACGGGCCCGCGACCCGCGGAGTGGTCCGCAGGCGCGGGGCAAGCAGGCGACCACGTACGAGGGGCACGGCGCGCACTACGGGCGTACCACCGGCATCTGGCAGACGGTGTGGTGCGAGCCCGTGCCCGCCCAGCACCTCGCCCGGCCGCGGATCACGCCCAACGTCGCCGCGTCCGCCTTCCGGATCACCGTGCCGGTCTCGGCCGCCCGCGCCGGGCACCAGGTGCAGGTGACAGTGTCGGACAAGGACGGCGAGGTCGTGCGGGCGCGGGCGCGCGCCGACCTCGACCTCGCCCCCGAGGTGTGGCTGCCGCTGCTGCAGGACCGCGTCCGGCTCTGGTCCCCCGAGGATCCCCACCTGTACGACGTCCGCATCGACCTGCTCGACGGCGACGGCACCGTGATCGACACCGCCGCCAGCTACGCCGGGCTGCGCTCGGTCTCCATCGACGGCCATGCCGTGCTGCTCAACGGCGAGGTGCGCTTCCAGCGGCTCGTGCTCGACCAGGGCTACTACCCCGGCGGCCTGATGACCGCGCCCTCGGACGAGGCCCTGCGCCACGACATCGAGCTGGCCGTGGCCGCCGGCTTCAACGGCGCCCGGTTGCACCAGAAGGTGTTCGAGGAGCGGTACCTGTACCACGCGGACCGGATGGGATTCCTGGTGTGGGGCGAGTTCGGGGACTGGGGCGCCAACACCGGCGGCGGCCCGTCGTGGGACAACCAGCGGCCGACCGCCTCCTTTGTGACGCAGTGGCTGGAGGCGGTCGAACGCGACTACTCCCACCCGTCCATCGTCGGCTGGTGCCCGCTCAATGAGACCTTCCAGAAGCTGCACGACCGGATCACCGTGCTCGACGACGTCACGTGGGGCATGTACCTGGCCACGAAGGCGGCCGACCCGACCCGGCCGGTGATCGACGCGTCCGGGTACGCCCACCGGGTGCCGGGGGCCGACGTGTACGACTCGCACTGCTACGAGCAGGATCCCGAGGTGTTCGGCAAGCTGATGTCGGGCCTGGCCGACGGGACGCCGTACGTCAACGCTGGCCCCGACGGGGGCGCGTGGTCGGTGCCGTACCAGGGGCAGCCGTACTTCTGCAGCGAGTTCGGCGGCATCTGGTGGAACCCGGGCGCGCCTCCCGAGGAGCAGTCCTGGGGTTACGGCGAGCGGCCCGCCAGTGAGGAGGATCTCCAGCGGCGCTTCGCCGGGCTGGTCGGAGTGCTGCTGGACGATCCCCGCATGTTCGGCTACTGCTACACGCAGCTCACCGACGTCTATCAGGAGCAGAACGGGATCTACCGTTTCGACCGGTCGAGCAAGCTGGACGTCGCGCGGATCCGCACGGCGCAACTGCGCCCGGCGGCGATCGAGCAGGCCGGATCGGAGAACGGGCGATGATGTTACGACGCACCTTCGCCGTCGCGGTGCTCACCGCGGGGACGCTGCTGGCGGCGACGGCGCCCGCCCTCGCGGTGCCGCCGCCGCCAGCGACCCCCGCGGAGGGGCGCACGATCGAGGTCAGCGGCCGGGTGGTGGACGCCGGCAGCGGCGCGCCGATCGAGGGGGCCAGCGTGCACGCCTCGCGGAGCGACGTGTTCGCCACGACCGCCGAGAACGGCACGTTCGTGCTGGCCGGCGTGCCGGAGAGCAGCGCGCTCGTGGTGGCCGGCAAGGAGGGGTACGCGTTCGCGTCCACGACCGCGGCCGGTTCGGTCACCCTCGAACTGGCCAGGGACACCGATCCGGCGCGGCAGGAGTACCCGCGCCCGGATGCCGACCGGCGCCCGTTCACCGGCGACACGTGGCTGTCGCTGAACGGGACCTGGTCGTTCGACTTCGATCCCGGGAACGCCGGGGAGCGCGAACGCTGGTACGCCCCTGGGCACGCGTTCGGCAAGGCGATCCGGGTGCCGTTCGCGTACCAGTCTCTGGCCGCGTGGGGCGAGGAGGAGCTGGCGACCAAGGAGATCTTCCGCAGCGCCTTCGCCGGTTACCGGGGGACGGTCTGGTACCAGCGGTCGTTCACCGTGCCCAGGGACTTCCCCAAGCAGCAGGTACGACTGCGCGTCGGGGCCGCCGACTGGGGCGCGGCGGTGTGGCTTGACGGTGAGCCAGTGCTGCCGTACACCGGCGACGGGTTCACCGAGATCAGCGCCGGGTTGGGCGCGCTGGCTCCCGGTTCGACGCACACGGTGACGATCCGGGTGGTGGCGCCGCCGACGACGCCCGAGTCGCCGTACCCGATGGGCAAGCAGACGGGCGAGCCCAACGGGGCGGACACCGGCTGGTTCAGCGACGTCGGCGGGATCTGGCAGTCGGTGTGGATCGAGCCCTACGCGGGCGCGCGGCTCACCGGCACGCGGGTGACACCCGAGCTGACCTTCGAAGGGGACGCGCGCACGCCATCCGTGGCGGCCGCGCGGATCGACGTCGCGGCCGACGGCGGGCAGCGCGCCACCGTGCAGGTCAGGGGCCCCGATGGCAAGGTGGTCGGCAGCGCGGACGTACCGCTCGAGGACGGGCGCGGGACGGCGCGGATCCCGATCGCGCGGCCGCGCCTGTGGGAGCCGGACGATCCGGCCCTGTACACCGCCGACATCCGTCTCGGCCACGACGACGGCGTCCGGACGACGTTCGGTCTGCGGACGATCGAGCGGAAATGGGCGCCCGGCCACCAGAACGAGTACCAGTACGTGTACCTCAACAACCGGCCGGTCTATTTGAGGGGCGTGCTCGACCAGGGCTACAACCCGTGGGGCCTGTACACCTACACCGGGGTCACCGCCGGGCCCGACCTGCGTACCGGGACCGAGAACGAGCCAGGCCGCGGCTCGATCCTGCTCGACCTGAAGAACGCCAAGAAGCTCGGCTTCAACGTGATCAGGAACCACCTCAAGGTCAACGAGCCCGCCTACTACCACTGGGCGGACCGGCTCGGGCTGATGATCTGGTACGACATGCCCAACGCGGGCTGGCACTCCCTGGGCGCGGAGGCGGAGCGGCTGTTCGAGGGGCTGCTGCGCGCCACGCTCAAGCGGGACCACAACCATCCGTCGATCGTGATCTGGACGATTTTCAACGAGGCGTGGGGGCTCGGCAAGGAGCCGTGGCAGCAGCCAATCCCGGCGGAGGCGTTCCCGTACGTCCGCAGGATGGTCGGGGTCGCCCGCGACACCGACCCGTCGCGGCTGATCGTGGACAACTCCGCCTGCTGCCAGAACGGCCACCTCGACACCGACCTCAACGACTTCCACTACTACCTGGCCGGCTACGACGAGTGGAAGAAACTGCTGGACGGGTTCGACGCCCAGGTCAAGCCGGGTTCCACCTGGAACTTCAACGACGGCGCTCAGAGCGGGCAGCCGTGGCTGAACTCCGAGTTCGCCATCAGGTCCGGGCAGGCGCCGCACACGTTCGGCCTGTTCCGCGCCTATCCCAAGCTCAACGGGTACGTCGGCGTCCAGCTCGCGGAGACCGAGCAGGAGGTGCAGAGCCCGGTCACGTTCGACCGGCAGCCGAACCAACCGGAGTTCATGGACCATCACGGCCGGCCGCGCGGCATCGACCTGTTCCAGGGGGACGACGCGATCTCGCTGATGGGCACGGCGGCGCGGACCGTCGAACGCGGCGGCGCGATCGAGGTGCCGGTCAAGGTCAGCCACTTCGGTGACGCCGACCTGTCGCGGGCCACGCTCCGGTGGAGGATCGGCGGCTACGACGACGAAGGCCGGTGGGTCGCCGACGCGGGCGGCGGCGGTTCGCGGCCGTTCGCCCCGGAACGCTACACCGTGACCGACGCCGGCACCGTGTCGGTCACCGCGCCGGCCAAGCTGCGCAACGGGTACGTGTGGATCTGGCTCGACACCGGCGGCCCGACCGTCGCCGAGAACTACCTGACCTTCGATACCCCCGCCCCCGACGGCGGTTTCTCCCCCGGCGCGGTGACCGCGCAGGAATGGACCGGCGGAGCCCAGGCCAAGACCACCGGTGGGTCCGACTGGGTCACCGGTTACGGCCGCGGCCACTTCGAGTACGAGGTCCAGTTGCCCGGGGAGGTCCGCACGGGCCGGGCGCGCAGAGCCACCCTGATCGCGGAGATCGCGGCCGCCCAGCCCCGCGGCTGGTACGACCCCAACAACGTGACCACCGCGCGCCGCTACCCCACCCGCCTCACCGTGTCGGTCAACGGCACCGCGCTGCCGGTGATCGAGCTGCCCGACGATCCCCACGGTCCGACGGCGCTGGCCGGTCGATCACGGGGCTCCCTCGTGGCCGACTTCGGCAACCGCTACGGCTACCGAATCGCCGTCCCCATCACCGCACGCCAACTCGGCGACGAGGACACCGTCACGCTGCGCTTCGCCTCCGACGGCGGCGGACTGTCCGTCTTCGGCGTCCGCTCGGGCCGCCACGGCGCACCGCCCACGCTGGTCAGCGGCCGGGTCTCCGTGCCCGAGGAACGTCCCCGCTTCCGGGCGGTCGACTCCCGGCTATCGGTGTACCAGGCGCCGGCCGCGATCTCCACCGCGACCGGCGCCGGAACGGCGATCGTCTCGGTCGTCAACGACACCGCCAAGACGGCGCGGAACGTTCGCGTACGGCTGTCGGCCCCCAAGGGCTGGACCGCGACCGCCGCCGAGCCGGACGTGATCAGCTCACTGAAGCCCGGCGAGGCCCGTCACGTCGCGTTCACCGTACGGGCGGAATCGACCGTGCTGACCGGCCAGACCGCGGACTTCACCGCCACCGCGAGCTGGGACGGGCACGCGATCCAGGCGATCAGCAGAACGACGGTGACCTTCGCCCCCGAGGCCTACCCCGAGGTCGGCGTGGACGACACCTTCGACACCGATTCCAGCGCCGCCTACACGGTCCACAAGCCGTCGGCCACCGAGGCGTTGCCGCAGCTGACCTTCGGCGCGGGAACGCTGCAGGCGCAGGGACCGGGCGCCTACTACGGCCTGGTCTCCCATGGCTCCGGGCCGAAGAGCTCCCGGGCTGTCGTGATCGTCGACCATGACCGGTGGGCCGGCACCGGGAAGGGGCAGGACGCCCTGTTCAACGGCCTGGTCAAGGACGAGCGCAACTACGTCATGGCGTGGACCGGGATCAAGGGCCAGCACGGCATCGACATCAGGATCGACGGCAGGCTCACCGCCGCCTCCGGCGCCACGGGGGTGCTGGAGCCCGGCGACCGCTGGGCGTTCGTCCTCGACGCCAACTCGATCAGCACCTGGGTCGACCGCGGGGGTGGCTGGGGCTGGTCCCACATCATGACGGGCACGACCCAGGGCCGCATCGACTTCACCAGGCCCGGCGCGCTGGATGGCTGGCACTACGGCGTGGGCCTGCGCGGCAACGCCGGCCTCCAGGCGATCGGCCGCCTCGAAGGCCGCAGCGACCCCGGCTGAGAAAGGGGCCGACGACCATGACCGCCACCGGGCCGCTCCCAGCACGGCCCGGTGCGGCTCGGCACGGCAGTCACGTCGCGATCGGTCGCAGGAGGTTGCGGACCTCCTCGACCATCCGGCTGCCGCCCTTGCACGCGGCCGTCAGACCGTGGAGCTGAAGGAGGCACTGCACACGCTGCTGGGCATCGTCAGCCCGCTACGACCTGCTCAAGAGGCTGTTCCGCTTCTACGACCGCTGCGCCGACTCCGGATTGCCCGAACTCCAACGCCTGGCCACCAGCTCCCGATCCGTCGAGTTGTCCGGCTTCTTGCGCGCCACCGCGGCGTCCTCCAGGTCGATCTCCGTAGATGCCTGGATCACAGTACTCATAGGCGCGGAGCCGGGGACATCACCCGTGCTCCGCCGCTCCAGTCCACTCGAACAAATCCCTGGTCGGCAACCGCAGCGCGTCGGCGATCTGGAACACCTTGTCCAGGTGCGGGCTGTACATGCCGTTCTCGATCCGGTTGATCGTCTTGCGGTCGATGTCGGCCAATTCGCTCAGTTGTTCCTGGGTGAGGCCGTGCCCTTCGCGGAGCTCGCGCAGCCGTAGGCCGAACTGTCTGCGCAGCTCAGCGAGGCGGGGCGTGATCGGATCGGGCACTCACCCACGTTGGCGGGCATGATCCTGAAAGGTCTGTACCAACCTTGTACAAATGGCGGTAGTGGCGCCGGACCGCACAGCAGCGACATGCAAGCATGCAGCCGCACCCCGACGCGTGCAGCCGTTCTCGCAGCGCTTTGGAGAAAGAGGCATCACTCGTTTCCGCCAGACCCACTCGCTCCCAAGCGCGACGCCGCCCTGCGTCGCCTCGAAGCAGGCCTCTCGCGTGATTGACAGGATTACCTGTCAATTCAGAATCGACCGCTCAGCGGCGATGATCGTGCTGCGGGACGGCCTCGGCGCGCCAAGGTGGCCCTAGGCTCGGGTCGTTGTCATAGGCCGCGAAGTAGGGGGCGTATCCCGCGGTCAGGGCGTCGCACCGATGCCTGTCGGGTGCTCGGCTCCCCGGCATGGGCGTGCAGGTGGCGGAAGGAGCATGAGCGCCTTCGACCCGGACAGCGACCTGTCCGGTGACGTCGCCTTCCGCCTGATGGCCGCTTCCTTCGTCCGGCTGTTCGGGCGACATGCCCTGCTGGATCAGGCCATCGACTGGCTGCTCGCCCACGGCTACCAGGTGGTCCGTCTGGACGCCTCCGCGTGGATCCATGAGGAAGATCTCCACACGGCGATCGCGCAGGCGCTGGAGTTCCCGGACTACTACGGCAGAAATCTCGACGCCCTCAACGACTGCCTGAGTGATGTCACGGCGTTCGAGTATGGCGCCCGCCGAGAGGCGACAGGCCTCGTCATAGTGTTCACCGGGTACGACAAGTTCGCCGCATACTGCCCAGACGTTGCCCAGATCAGCCTGGACATCATCGCCGCCCAGGCGCGTACCGCGGCGCTGTTCGGCCACCGGATGTGCTGATTGCCGTCCCAGGGTGCTTGAGTCCTTCCTGAGGGCTCTGTGACGCTCCTTCCTGAGGTAGACGCGCGCATTGTGGGAGCCAGTGTCGCCGCAGACACATCCCGGGCGCTGCGGTCCACCAACCATGATCGCTAGGGAACGTATAGGGAACGATCAACCGTAGAGTGCCGGTGTCACTCATGGACGGCCGGACACAAAGCGAGAGGCCCGTCACCGCGTTTCCGCTGGTGACGGGCCTCTTCTAGCTGGTGTGGCAGGTGCAAGGTTCGAACTTGCGTAGGCTGAGCCGACGGTTTTACAGACCGCTCCCTTTGGCCACTCGGGCAACCTGCCTTGTCATCCGCTCTCGCGGCGACACACAGAAGAATAGCGGACTTCCGAGGTGTACGTGACACCGGTTTGTCCCGTGCCGGATTGCGGCGTCGTGCTCGACCGGAACCAGCCCAGGTACCCCCATCCACCCTCTGGGCAAAGCGGTGCTGTTGTGGGCAAGAGATCATGAGGGGTGATCATCGGTGTACGTGGGGCGGTGTCCTGCACGGCGGGCCGATGCTGGCTAGGCTCGTTCGCTGGGTCCGCGTGTTCGCGTACGCCGGGGAAAGCGGGATCCGTGTAGTGCGTCACAGCTGAGAGGGTGGGTGTTTTGGCCGATTCGTCTTTCGACATCGTTAGCAAGATCGACCGGCAGGAGGTCGACAACGCTCTGAACCAGACGGTCAAGGAGATCGGGCATCGGTTCGATTTCAAGGGCACCGGGGCGAGCATCAGCTGGTCCGGGCAGAACAACATCGAGATCAAGGCCAACAGCGAGGAGCGGGCCGATGCCGCGCTCGACGTATTCAAGGAGAAGGTGGTCAAGCGAGGGCTCTCGCTGAAGATCCTCGACGCTGGTGAGCCCAAGCTGTCCGGCAAGGAATACCGCATGCTGGTCAGCCTCAAGGAGGGCATCGACCAGGAGCACGCCAAGAAGATCTCCAAGCTGATTCGCGACGAGGGTCCCAAGGGGATCAAGGCGCAGATTCAGGGCGAGGAGCTTCGGGTGAGCTCGAAGAAGAAGGATGAGCTGCAGGAGGTCATCTCGCTGCTCAAGGGCAAGGATCTGGATATCGCTTTGCAGTTCGTCAACTACCGATAGCTGTCGTGGACATCTCCGGGGTGGCGCGCGGTCGTGGGGGTCGCGGCGTGGAGGGGCACGTGGGAGGTGGGTTCGGACGGCTCCTTGCGGTGGCATGGCATGGATGGGCCTGGCCGGGCGCGTTTCAGGATGCGCCCGGCCATGGGCTTTTCCTCGCCTGGCCGGGCGCGTTCAGGATGCGCCCGGCCATGGGCTTTTCCTGGCGCCGTGCGGGTTCGCCTGGCGCCAGGCGTACGGGTCCTGGGTCGTAGGGTCGGGGGATGTGACGAAGATTCCCCTGCGGCGCACCGCGGCGCGCGCTCTGCCCATCGATGATCAGGACCGGGTGCTCCTGCTGTACGGATTCGATCCCGAGCAGCCCGAGCTGCCGTACTGGTTCACCGTCGGCGGGGCCTTGGAGGATGGTGAGACGCCGGCCGAGGCCGCCGCGCGTGAGCTGTATGAGGAGGCCGGGATCTGGGTTGGCGTCGAGGAGTTCGGCGCGCCGTTCGGGGCCCGCACCATCGAGTTCTCCTGGGCGGGCTACGCCATCACGCAGGACCAGGTCTTTCTCACGGTACGGGTGGGTGACGCGGTCGTGTCGTTCGAGCACATGGAGCAGATCGAGAAGGACACGACGATCGGTTATCGGTGGTGGAGTGTCGAGGAGCTCGAGAGCGCCGAGGAGGTCTTCCATCCCGAGGATCTTGCGGCCTTCCTGCGGACGGTCATTGCGGGTGGAGGAGTCGCGTAGCGGTCCCGCGTCGGCTGGTCACTGGGGGCGGAGGATTCGGGTGGCGCCTGCGATCAGTGCCGTTGCCAGGATCCAGCCCGAGACGATGAGCGCGTACGCCAGCCACTGCGTCCACCCGCCCGGGTCGAAAAACTCTCGTTGCCCGAATGTGGGCAGAGGGAGCAGCAGGTCGAAGGTGTATGCGAACGAGTTGAAATCTGGGCTCTCGGCTGGCTTGAGGGCTCTGGGTGGGTTGAGGGCGAAGACGACCGTGCCGATCGCCAGCAGCAGCGTGAACCACATGCCCGCCAGCCAGGGTCGGTAGCCGTACCCGACCGCTACGTCGAGCAGCCGGCCCCATATCCGGCCCCCGAGTCCCTGGGTCTGGCGCCTGGCGCGGAGCTTGGCCAGCTGGGTGCGGCGGGCCAGGGCGTCGTTGCCGTCGCTGAGGTACCAGGCGGCCAGTTGCTCGTACGGCTGCGGGCGGAAGCCCTCGGGGTCGCGCGTGACCCATTCGACCCTCCTGGTGACGCCGGAGCCGCGCAGGCGGTCGTATGTCAGGCCGTTCAGGCGAAGTTTCTCCGGCCATGTGTCGGGGTCGTCGTGCAGGGTGCCTAACCTCGAGTTCGTGAGGGTGACGACTCCGTCGACGGGCTCGGCGGGCTTGAGGTAGAGCTCGCGGACCTCCATATGGCTCATGTGGAGGGCGTAGCGGGTGTCGGGGCTGCTCACGGTGCCGCTGAGGGAGAACGTTCCGTTGATGCGGGCGCCGCGGAGCCGTACGCAGCCTTCTGCGTGGAAACCGTCGGTGCAGCGCATGATGTCCTCGACGACCATGCTGTCGGCCGTGAGGGCTTCCTTGCCGGGATTGCGGAGTGTGGCGCCCTCCAGGAAGAGTCCGCCGTTCAGACGGGCGCCTACCAGGCCGACGCCGCCGGTGAGATCGGCGTTGCGCAGGTACATGCCGGAGTCCACGACGACGGCGTTCGCGTACAGGGCCCATTCGCCGTCGTCGCTCACGATCTTGGTGCCGCCGAGCCACAGACCGCTCTCGAACTGGGCTCGGCCGACGCGGACGCCGCCGGTGATGTTGGACCCGGAGAGGCTGAGGTGGCCGGCGACCCGCATGCCGCCCCCGCTGAGGCCGGGAAACGTGCAGTCGGTCAGGCGGATGGTACGGGTGGTGGCGTTGGTGAGCCGGAGGGGTTCGTCCAGATGGCAGCCGCTCAGCACCAGTTCGTGCTGGAGGGCGCCGCCTAGGACCGTGAGCTGGCCGGTGATCCGCGCACCGCGCACCCGTACCGCGGGGACGTGACCGGCGCCGCCGTCGCGAGCGCCGAGTAGCAGAGAGGAGATCACTTTGGCCCGGATCGTGCGCTCGGGGCCCCAGGTGTCGCCGTCCTTGGGTGCGTTCTCTCCGGCGGGACAGCCGGTGCCGGACGTGAGCGGGGCGAAGTCGACGTAATCGCCTGTGGGGAACGCGTTCCACAGCTTGCGCTCGGCCTCGGTCAGCCGGGGGGTTCGGCCCATCGGTCGATCAGCGGCGGTAGCCGGCCATGCGCTCGAGGCGGGCGACGCGCTCGGACGTGGGCGGGTGGGTCGAGAAGAGGCGGCCGAAGCCGGAGCCGCTGAACGGGTTCGCGATCATCATGTGGGAAGCCGAGGTGAGGCGGCTGTTCTCAGGGAGCGGAAGCCGGCGGGCGCCCATCTCGATCTTGCGGAGGGCGGAGGCCAGGGCTAGCGGGTCGCCCGTGAGCCGGGCGCCGGACTCGTCGGCCTGGAACTCTCTGGTACGAGAGATCGCCATCTGTACCATCCCTGCCGCTACCGGGCCCAGGACCATCATCAGCAGCGCGCCTACGAAGCCCGGGCCCTCGTCGTCATCGGAGCCGCCGAAGAACACGGCCACGTAGCTGAGCCAGGTGATCATCGTAGCAAGCGCGCCGGCCACGGACGAGACGAGAATGTCCCGGTTGTATACGTGCGACAGCTCGTGCCCGATCACGCCGCGCAGCTCGGCCTCGTCGAGCAGCTGAGTCAGTCCGTACGTGACGCACACCGCGGCCTTGCGCGGGCTTCGGCCCGTCGCGAACGCGTTCGGCTGTGCCGTCGGCGAGATGTACAGCCGCGGCATGGGCTGGCGGGCCTCGGTGGACAGCTCACGCACGATCCGGAAGAGCGTGGGCTGCTCGACCTCGCTGACCGGCCTGGCCCGCATGGCCGACAGCGCGATCCGGTCGGAGAAGAAGTAGGCGGCGCCGTTGCTCACCAGGGCGAGCACGAGGGCGATCTGCACACCGGTCCCGCCGCCCAACCACGCGCCCACCGCGACAATCAGCGCCGACAGGCCGCCGAGTAGCACGGCCGTGCGCAGACCGTTGTGGTGCAAGGTTCCCCCCTTCGTGGTCGAGGTCCACCACGTCCAACGACGATGACCCGGCTCTTCGTTCCCCGCCGTACTCAACTGAGGGCGGAGCGCGACTTTCTGGTTTGTCATCTGGCGGACAGCGTGGTCACGTCCAGGACCAGTTGCGGCGCGATCGAGAACAGGATCGCCGCCGCCACGGCCACGCCCATAGCGGGCCAGATCGCCGGTGGCGGGCGGTGCGCGGCGGGCGCCGTGGCCTCTGCCGGGGTGAACAGGCGTGCCGTCCAGACGGCGTAGTAGTAGAGGCCGATCACCGTGTTGACGGCCATGACCAGCGCGAGCCAGCCGGTGTCGCCCTCGATGATCTCGCGGAAGACGAAGACCTTGGCGAAGAGCCCGGCCAGGCCCGGCGGCAGACCGGCCAGGCAGACCAGGCAGAATGCGAGCGCGACGCCCGCCGCCCGGCTGCGGTAGACCAGGCCGCGGTAGTCGTCGAGCTCGTTACGGACGGCTGTTCTGGAGACGAGCATGACGACTGCGAACGCGCCGAGGTTCATGGCCGCGTAGATGACGAGATACGCGGTGGACGCACCGATCGCGCCAGCCGTGCCGACCGCGAGCGGGGCCAGGATGTAGCCGGACTGGGCCACCGAGGACCAGGCCAGCAGGCGTACGGCCGAACGCTGACGCAGGGCGAGCAGATTGCCCACGGTCATGGTCAGCGCGGAGATGATCGCGATGATCGGGGTCCAGATGGCGGCCTGCCCGGACAACGCCGCGACCAGGATGAGGATCAGCCCGGCGAACCCCGTCGCCTTGGAAATGACCGACAGCAGGGCGGCCACCGGGATGGGAGCGCCCTGGTAGACGTCGGCCGCCCAGGAATGGAACGGCACGGCGGCGATCTTGAAGGCGAACCCGGCCACGACAAGGACCACACCGACCGTGACGACGGCGGGCAGGCCCTGGTCGGCGGGCAGCGGCGTGCCCGGCGCCGGGATCTGACCGCTGAAGACGGCGGCCAGGCGGGACAGGTAAACCGTGCCGGCGATGCCGTACAGGAGGGAGACGCCGAACAGCATGATCGCCGTGGAGACGACGGACACGACGAACAATTTCACGGCCGCCTCGGAGGAGCGGCCGTCGTAACGCTTCAGCGCGGTCAGGGCGAACACCGGGAGCGAGACCAGCTCCAGTGCCACCACCAGCATGATCAGGTCACGGGAGGCAGGCAGGGTCACCGCACCTACGAGGGTGCAGAGCAGGAGGAAGTGCCACTCGCCGACCGGGATGCCGCCGCCTGCCAACTCGGTCATCGACATCAGGACGACGACCACGGCCGCCACCAGCACCAGGCCCGCGAAGACCAGCGTGAAGCCGTCCGCGACGAAGGAGCAGAGCACCTCCTCGGTAACGAGGTGAGGAGGGACACAGAAGGTCTGGCCGCCGCCGATCGCCATCTGGGCTATGACGAAGCCCAGGGAGGTCAGGATGCCGGCGAGCGTGATCAGGCCCAGCGTGGTCTTCGTACGCGGGCGGGCGGGGAGGAAAGCGTCGAGCAGCAGCACCAGGCCGGCCACGACGGCCAGCACCAAAGGGGGCGCGATGACGAAGTAGTCGATCTGCTGGATCATGAGATGGCTCCCAGCAGGGTCTGCACGGCCGGTGTGGTGAGGGAGAGCAGGAGGCCCGGCCAGAGGCCGAAGAGGAGGATCAGGGCCACGAGCGGCGTCCAGGCCAGCAGTTCGTGGGTCCTGATGTCGGCTGCCGCCGATGGCTCCAGGACGGCAATCTGTTGCGGGGGCGAGTCGAGAGGGACGACGGGGCGTTCGTCCGGGGTTTCGCGGACAAGGCGATCGTCCGCGGCTTCAGCGCGGAGCTCGATGGCCGGCTCGGGACGGCCATGGGTGACGCGGGAGAGCATGACCAGGAAGTACGCGGCCGTTAGGACCGCGCCCAGGCCGCCGATCGCCATGTACGTGAGGAACAGGCCGCGGGGCAGGCCGTTCGCCGGCTGATACGAGCCGTAGAGCGCCAGCATCTCGCCCCAGAACCCGGCCAGCCCGGGCAACCCGAGCGAGGCGATCGACGCGTACGTGAGCACCGATCCGAGCCGCGGCAACGTTGCCAGCATGCCACCGCCCAGCGACGGCATGTCTGCGGTGTGGTAGCGCTCCTTGACGGCGCCGGCCAGGAAGAAGAGCAGGCCGGTGATCAGGCCGTGGGCGACGTTGGCGAAGAGCGCGCCATTGATGCCGACGGGGGTCAGCGTGGCGAAGCCGAGCAGGACGAAGCCCATGTGGCCGACTGAGGAGTAGGCGATCATACGTTTGAGGTCGCGCTGGGCGAGGCACGCCAGGGCCCCGTACACGATGCCGACCACCGCGAACGCGCCCAGCCACGGCGCCACCGCCACCGCCCCTTCGGGGAGGATGGGGATGGCGATCCTGGCGAAGCCGTACGTGCCCATCTTCAGCAGCACCCCGGCCAGCAGCACCGAGCCCACGGTGGGTGCCTCCGTGTGGGCATCGGGCAGCCAGGTGTGCAGCGGCCACATGGGGGTCTTGACCGCCAGGCCGATGCCGATCGCCACGAATGCCAGGATCTGCACCGATCTGGCCATACCGCTGCCGTGGGCCGCGCTCAGCGTCTCGATGTCGAGCGTGCCGGTCTGGGCCCAGACCAGCAGCAGGCCGAGCAGCATCACCACCGAGCCGAGCAGCGTGTAGAGGATGAACTTGATCGACGCCGACCGCCGGCCCTCGCCGCCCCAGACGCCGATCAGGAAGTACATCGGGATCAGCACGATCTCGAAGAACACGAAGAAGAGCAGCAGGTCGAGGGCGAGGAACGTGCCGATCATGCCGACTTCGAGCACGAGCAGCGTGAACACCAGCGCCCTCGGCCTGGTGCCCATCAGCTGGCCGGGAGCTCGGGCGCTGCCCCAGGACAGATAGACGAAGCACAGGAACGTCAGCAGGGCCGTCAGCGCGATCAGCGGCAGCGAGATCCCGTCGACGCCGAGGTGGAAGCGGAGCCCGAGTCCCGGGATCCAAGGGATGTCCACCTCGAACTGCTGCCGCGCGGCCTGGCCGTAGTCGAACATCGCCACCAGCAGGGCGGCCAGGGCCAGCGTGATGCCCGAAAGGATCAGTCCGTACGTGCGCAGCGCCGGGCGGAGGGCCTGCGGGGCCAGGACGAGGGCGAGTGCGCCGAACAGCGGCACGGCCAGCAGCGCGACGGGAATCCAGCCCATCATGCGGACACCACCGCCCCACCGTTCACGGACCGTCCGGTCATGCGAACCGCTCCTGCGTTCATGGGCCGCCCGGTCATGCGAACATCACCGCCCCCACCGCGATCAGGAGGACACCGGCCAGGACGCCGGTGACATAGAGCTGGACGTTGCCGTTCTGGGCCAGTCGCAGGATCCCGGACAATCCGCGGGCCGATCTGCCGGAGCCGCGTACCGCCCCGTCCACGACCACGTCGTCCGTCCTGACGACCAGCCTGGCCAGGGCCAGGACCGGGCGTACAAAGAGCGTGGCGTACAGCCGGTCCGCATAGAACGCCTGCTCACACGGCGCCCGCAGCGGGCCCAGCAGGCGGGCGGGGTCGGCCATGGGGTCGATGCGCCAGAACGAGTACACGGCCCCCACGCCGAGCACCGCGAGCACGATGCTGATGGCGGCCACGCCCAGGTCCACATGGAGCTCGCCGGCGAAGCCGAGCAACAGGGCCGGGACGGCGAGGAGGATGACGGGCACGAGCATCGTCCGCGGAGCCTCCGTGACGTCAACGACGTGGGCCGTGCCCGGCTCGGGCTCGGGCAGCGCCACCGCCCTCGCCTCGCCGAAGAACGTGCGGAGCCAGGCGCGGGTGGCGTACGCACCGGTGACGGCCACTGTGGCGAGGCCGCAGCCGTACAGGAGGAGCGCTGCCGCGTCCGTCAGCGTGCCGGTGGCCAGGGCGTCGTCCATGGCTGCCAGGATCGCGTCCTTGCTGAAGAAGCCGCTGGCCGGAGGGATGCCCATCAGGGCGGCGAAGCCTATCGTCATCGTCACGAACGTGACCGGCAGCTCCCGGCGCAGGCCGCCCATCTGCGTCATCAGGTTGGAGCCCACGTGGTGGATCACCGCTCCGGCGCAGAGGAACAGCAGCGCCTTGAACGCACCGTGTGTGAGCAGGTGGAAGATGGCCGACGTTTCGGAGCCCGCGGCCAGGCCGCCGGCCATGTAGGCGAGCTGGCTGACCGTGGAATAGGCGAGCACCCGTTTCAGGTCGTCCTGCGCCAGCGCGGCCAGCGCGGCGCCGAGCATGCCCAGTGCCGCCACGACGGCCAGGACGTCCATCGTGGGCGGGGCTGCGCGGAACACGTCGAAGAGCCTGGCGACGATGAAGATCCCGGCGGCGACCATGGTGGCGGCGTGGATCAGCGCGCTGATCGGCGTCGGGCCCGCCATGGCGTCGGGGAGCCACGTGTGCAGCGGGACCTGGGCGCTCTTACCTGCCACACCTGCCAGGAGGAGCATGGTGGCGGTCACGACAGTGGCCGTGGACATCTCCGGCACTCTCGCCAAGACCTCGGCGATGCGGAAACTGCCCGCCGCCTGGCCCAGCACGAAGATCCCGAAGAGGAAGCCGACGTCACCGAGGCGGGTCACGAGGAACGCCTTCACCGCGGCGCGCGAATTGCCCCTGTCCTCCCACCAGTGGCCGATGAGCAGGTACGAGCAGAGACCCATGATCTCCCAGCCGACGTAGAGGACCAGGAGGTCGCCCGCGTACACGACCAGGAGCATCGCGCTGGTGAACAGGCTGATGAAGGCGCTGTAGGAGGGGTAGCGCGGGTCGTCTTTGAGGTATCCGACCGAATAGACCTGTACGGCCAGGGCTACGAGCGTTACCAGGACGCCGATGAGGCTGGATAGGGGGTCGGCCTGGAGGGTGAGCGAGATCGGGATGGCGCCGGTGGTAACCGTGCCATAGGTCTGGCCTGTGGGCTGTGGTGATGTGGTGGTGCCGGCTAGGAACGCGAAGCCCGGGTCCCAGGCCAGCCAGGCGGCCAGCACTGCTGAGGCGGTGGTGGGCAGGATGGCGAGCCAAGCAGCCCGGGCGTTCGCACGCTCCCCGGCTGCTTCTGGTGTTCCGGTCTCGGGCGCGGTGTCGCTTCCGTTCCCATGGGGCGGAGGGGGGCCGACGGTGGCTGGGCGTTGGTGGGGCCAGCGTGAAAGCAGCAGGCCTGCGAAGGCGGCCAGGAAGGGGAGGAGGACGGCCAGCAGCGGAAAGGTCGTCATAGCCTGCCACCTCGCTTCACCGGCTGCTCGCCTCCATGGCCGTCCTTGGCGTCTTGCTGGTGACCTCGGTGCTCCTGGGGTTTCGGTGTGCCGGTTGTGCTGTCGCCATCGGAGGCAGGGGTGCCATGGGACGACTGTGCTGTGGGAGTGGCCTTGGGGTCGGGCATGTCACCCGGGAGGCTCGCCTGAGCGCGTACAGGTGCTGTCAGGTTGTCGGTCGCGGCTCGGGTGGGCGAAGAGGCGGAAGTGGTGCTGAGAGCGGGAAGGTCGTCGGCGGGTTCGGCGAGGTCGCGGAGGTGGTCGATGTCGACCGTACGGCGGTTGCGGTAGAGGGCGAGGACGATCGCGAGGCCCAAGCCCACTTCGGCGGCCGCGATGACGATGACGAAGAGAGTGAGCACCTGACCGCTGTGCAGGCGGTCGCGGAGCCATACGTCGAAGGCCACCAGGTTGAGGTTGACGGCGTTGAGCATCAACTCGACCGACATCAGCACGAGGATCGTGTTGCGGCGGGCGAGCACGCCGTAGACGCCGATCGAGAAGAGGAGCGCGGAGACGACTGCCGGGTAGACGATATGCACTAATGACTCCCGGGTTGATCGGGTGCCGAGCTACCGCCGGTCTGACGGACTCCCGTATTTTCCGCGGTGTGATCGTGCGGCACGGGACCCTGGGCCTGAGCACGCACGGGAGAATTGGACGCCTGGGCGCGCGGATCCCCCGGCTGGGTGGGTGTCGCTGGACGCCGCGGCTGATCAGGCGGTGAGGAATCGCCTGTTGGGTCTGGTGGTGCGCCGCCGGGGATGTCCGTACGGGACAGCACGATGGCGCCGATCAGCGCGGCGAGCAGCAGCACGGACAGGGCCTCGAAGGGCAACACCCAGGTGGCGAACACGCTTGCGCCCAATTCCTTGGCGGCGCCCGGGCCGGGTATCAGGGGTGTGTACGCCGTGCGGAATCCGTCGATCACCACCGTGACCAGGATGGCGGCCGTCGCCAGCGCCACGGCGGCAGAGACGAGCCGGTTGCCGCTGTCGAGGTCCGCGGAGCGGCCGATGGGGGCTCGGGTGAGCATGATGCCGAACAACAGCAGGACGACCACCGCGCCCACGTAGATCAGCACCTGGACCCAGGCCACGAACTCGGCCGTCAGCACCAGGTAACAACCCGCCAGGGCCCCGAAGCAGACCACGAGCCAAAGCGCCGCGTGGACCAGTTGTCTGGTCGTGACGACAAGCAGCGCCGATCCGACCACTACCGCGCCCAGCAGCAAGAACACGATTTCTTGCCCGGTGGGTGACAGGTAGGAGGGCACCGTCTCGGTCACGACTCCTCCTCGGACTCCCTTGTTTCGTCAGGGCCGAGCCGTCCGGGCGGGCGGATGGACCGTGGATCGGCCATCTTGCGCCTGCGAGGGCTCGCGGCAGAAGTCTGCTCCTCCGGCTCGGGCCGTGGTTGCGGATCGGCCGAGGCTGTGGACAACTTTTCTGATGTCGGATCGCCTGTGGATGAAGCCGGTCCCTGTGGCTGCTCTCCTGTGGAGGAGGCTTCGGTTTCCGGTCCGTCCGTCGGCTCGGAAGCCGGTCCGTCGCTCACGGTCGTCTCGGGAGTGGGCTCGCCGGCCTCCGCCGGCCCGGAGGTGGGCTCGCCGGCCTCCGCCGGCCCGGAGGTAGGCTCGCCGGCCTCCGCCGGCCCGGAGGTAGGCTCGCCGGCCTCCGCCGGCCCGGAGGTAGGCTCGCCGGCCTCCGCCGGCCCGGAGGTAGGCTCGCCGGCCTCCGCCGGCCCGGAGGTAGGCTCGGCTGAGGGGCCGCTGGGGGCGGGGCTGCCTGTGGTTGAAGTAGTGCCTTCGGGTGGCGGCGTGCGGGCCTCGCGCTCGGAGCCAGTGGGAAGGGCGCCGGGTGGGCGGATTCCGCGTACGTTCGACATCGGCCGGCGTTGACGCTGGGGTCTGTCTGTGGGGCCTGATGCCGTTGCGGGACCTTCGCCGGGCGCGTTCGTGGCCGGTTTCGCGTCTTGCGCGTGGGCCGTCGGATCCGTCCCCGCGGCGTGGTCGGCCGCTTCCGGGCCTATGGGGGTGGTTGTCGCGCGTGCGCTGGTCTGGTCCGACGTGGCGTCGTGGGCAGGCGTACGGTCGGTTGGCTTGGTGCCGACCGGCTCGACCGAGGTGGGCTGGCCCGGTCCGCCTGATGCGGATTTGCCTGGTTCGGATGCACGGATACGCGCTTCGTCTGAGGTTTCGGAAGACCCTATGTCCGGCGGGGCACCTGATGGGTGGACGGCGCGTTCTGAGGCATCGGCGTTGGGCTGTTCGGCGCCCGGGCTAGAGGGCCGTTCGGTGGCGGGGCCGGACGTGCTTTCCGTGGCCGGACGGGCCGGGTGATCGGCGGACGGGCCAGGTCCGCGGCCGGACGCAGGTCGTGAAGGGCGTTCGGCGCCCTGGCGTGACGGGCGGTCGGCGGATGGGCCGCGATCCGCAGTTGGGCGGGGGGAACGGTCGGGGGCCGGGCGGCGGGGGGCGGCGGTGAGTTCCTTGGGTGGCTCGGCGCCGGGGTCGTGGGCCGGAGGCGGGGGAACTGTCTGGGTCCAAGCCGCCAGCCGGTCCTTCTCATGCAGGAGGTTGCGGATGTCGCCCTCGGCGTACTCGAACTCCGGGGACCAGAAGAGCGCGTCGAACGGGCACACCTCGATGCAGATGCCGCAGTACATGCAGAGGGAGAAGTCGATGGCGAAGCGGTCGAGAACGTTGCGCTGGCGGGCCCGGCCGCCCTCGGGGGCCGGGATGGTCTCCTTGTGGGAATCGATGTAGATGCACCAGTCGGGGCACTCCCGGGCACAGAGCATGCAGGAAGTGCAGTTTTCCTCGACCAGGGCGATGACGCCTCGGCTGCGCGGCGGTAGGTCGGGCTTGACTTCGGGATATTGCTGCGTCACCGATCTACGCAGCATGTGGCGAAGGGTGATAGACAACCCCTTTGCCAGTCCGACTCCCGGCATCCTCCCCATACCAACATCATGTCGCACTTAGCGGCGCAGGTGAATGAGTCAGAGCGTTGTCCCCAGTTTTTTCCACAGCCATCCACAGGTTGGCGGGGGGTTATCCACAAGCTGAGGACATGCCCGGTATGAACCGCGACAGGGCGATAGTCTCTCGGCCATGCAGCACAGCCATCCAGTCCGCCCCAGTGGCGGGGCGTGGGCGGCCGCCGTCGTGTGGGCCTGCCTGCCCCTATTCACGTGCGGACTGGCGACCCCGTTCACCATCGGGTTCGCGGCGTTCTGGCTGCGCAGCGTGTTCCAGGCCGTGGCCGCCTCCGTCTACCTGGTCTGCATCGGCTCGTTCGTGATCTCGGCACTCGCCTACGACAACTTCGACGACATCCCTCAGCCGCTGGCCGGGCTGGTGTCCCTAGGGCTCGTCGTCAGCTGGATCGGCGGTGTCATCCACTCCGGGATCCTGGTGCCGATGATGGTGCGGGCGCGACTCCGCGCGCCTTTGCACATCCAGCACCCGCAGTACCAACAGCACCGCCGACACCAACCCCAGCCGCACATGCAGCACATGCAGCCCATGGATCTGCACCAGCGGACCACCGCACCCACCTCCCAGCGGCGACCCGGTGAGCCCGAGTGGATCGGCCACTATCGGGTGCTCAAGCCACTCGGACGTGGCGGGCAGGGGGCTGTTTATCTGGCTGCGGCGCCCAACGGGGTGCGGGTCGCCGTGAAGGTGCTGCACGATCTGGTCGACGAGACGGCGCGGGCGAGGTTCGCGCGGGAAGTGGAGGCGGCCCGGCGGGTGGCGACGTTTTCCACAGCCCGGGTGTTGGACGTGAACATCACCGGGCAATACCCGTACATCGTCAGCGAATACGTGGAAGGGCCGTCGCTGGAGCAGCTCGTCAGGAAGCACGGGCCGCGCGACGAGGACAGCCTGACTCGGCTGGCGTTATCCACAGCGGGCGCGCTGGCGGCCATCCACAAGGCGGGGATCGTTCATCGCGATTTCAAGCCTAGTAACGTGCTGATCGGGCATGACGGGCCACGGGTGATCGATTTCGGGATCGCTCGAGCGCTCGATCAGATGACCATGACGTCCGGGAAGATGGTGGGGACGCCGCCGTATATGTCGCCTGAGCAGCTGTCCGGGGAGACGGTAGGGCCGGCCTCCGACGTGTTCAGCTGGGCAGTGACGATCATGTTCGCGGCCACGGGGCGGCCGGCGTTCGGGGAGGACTCCGTACCTGCGGTTTTCAACCGGGTGCTCACCGTTCATCCGGACTTGTCGCCGTTGTCCCCTGCGTTACGCGGGATTGTGGGGAGTTGTCTCAACAAGCGGCCCGAGGAGCGGCCTTCGGCCTCCGATGTGATGTTGGCAATCATCAACTGATGATCAACTAACGCCACACGTCAGGTGGTCGATTCAGCGCGTGTCAGGGCGTGGCGGCCTTGGCGTTCTTGATCAGGTTCAGATATTCCTCGCGTGACACTCGGTGCACGCCCAGGAAAAGGTCGTTGCGTGTGGCGAAGCGGTTCACGTCGTCAGCGGGCCAGGGCCCGGGGAGATGGTGGAGCGGGTGGCCGGGGCGGTCGAGGATGACGAGGCCGATCAGGTCCTCGTAGCGGTAGAGGAGCAGGCGGAAGGCCTGGCCGGGCGCCTCGCCCATGCGGAGGTCGGCTATGACGTCGTTTCCCTGGATGATCTGGAGCTTGCTGGGATACTTGCCGACCAGGTACGGGCCATTGGCCGGGCCCACGATGCTGCCCTGTTTGACGCGCCAGCGGTGCAGTCTCGTAATAACGGGGCGGATGAGCAGCAATGCCGGACTGAAAGCCGCGACCAGCCATTTCGCATCGACGATGTCAAGAATGAGCCGGCCGATCGAGGCCACGCCGCGCCAGGCGACCCACAGCCCCGTGGACGCCAGATAGGCCATGAGCCCTAAGCCGACGACTCCCCCGCAAATGGCTACGGTTTTGCGCCATTTGGTGAGCAAGGGACGTGAGAGGCCGCGTAGGCGTGCCCAGCCGGGGGCGCGGCTCGCGAGGACCGCGCGCACATGGTCTGAGGGTCTGTTGCGGGCGTCCACCAGTGGGATTCCGGCCCTTTCCGCGAAGGACCGCAGGTGGGGCGCGTGCCATTCGCCGGGCAAGTCGAGTACGACCAGGCCGTCGGCGTCCAATGCGGCCAGGCCCTGCACGGAGGAGTCCCCTGGTCATAGCTGTAGTGATAAAGCGCGGCCGGCGTCAGGCGTACCGAATGACCTGAGGCGTTGTCGGTGACTGCCAGTGAATCCCCATCGGCGGTCAGGATGGTTTTCGGGCAGCGGCTGCCTTTTGTCGCGCCTGCTACCGGAAGAAGCTCTTTCATTCGTCATCCCCCATGGGCCCCTGTCAGGAACGACGAATAAGGCGGATGTAAAGTTTCCGCCTTGAAATTCAGATGAGGACTTTGACGACGCCGGTGAGTGCCAGTTGGACGAGAGCCAAGGGAACGAGGCCGGCCCAGGCGAGCTTCTGAAGCTGGTCCTCGCGCAGCCGCGGATACGTCACCCGCAGCCAGATCACGACGAACGCCAGCACGAACACCTTGACCAGCGTCCACAGCCAGCCGGGCAGGAACGGGCCGTGCCAGCCGCCCAGGAACAGGACGGTGGTCAGGAAGGACAGGACCACGATCCCGGCGTACTCGGCGAGCATGAACAGGGCGAAGCGCATGCCGGTGTATTCCGTCATCGGGCCCATGATGATCTCGGACTCGGCGATCGGCATGTCGAACGGCGGCCGCCGCAGCTCGGCCAGCCCAGCCAGGAAGAAGACCACGCCGCCGATCGCCTGCCACGGCAGCCACCACCACTGCCACGCCTCGACGATTCCCGGGATCGACAGCGTGCCCGCTGCCATCGCCACCGAGGAGGCCGCCAGCACCAGCGGCAGCTCGTACGACGTGAGCTGAGCGGCCGAGCGCATGCCCCCGAGCACGGAGTATTTGTTGGCCGAGGCCCAGCCGGCCATGATCGAGCCGAGCACGCCGATGCCCATGACAGCGAGAACGAAGAAGAGGCCCAGGTCGAGGTCCACGGCCACGCGACCACGGTCGATGGGGATGGCGATCAGCACCACCAGGTACGGCACCAGCGCCACGCCGGGAGCGATCATGAAGATGCGGCGGTCGGCCGCGGCCGGGATGACGTCCTCCTTCTGCGCGAACTTCACCCCGTCAGCGATGAGCTGCGCCCAGCCGTGGAAGCCGCCGGCGTACATGGGGCCGAGCCGTGACTGCATGTGGGCCATGACCTTGTGCTCGGTCTGACCGATGATCAGGGGTAGCGCCAGGAACACGATGAGGATGACGGCGAAGCTCAGCACCACATCAAGCATTGAACGGCTCCCCATCGGAGTCGGTTGGCGCACTTCGATGATCGGGCCGTAGCAGGCGGCCCAGGGCGATCGGCGGTTCCGGGAGCGATGCCCAGATTCGGGCGGTTGGTCTCACCCCGGACGGCGAGCAGGGAATGGCCGTGCGTAGAGCCTGGGTTGCCAACCCGACCTCACCGACCAGGGACGCCGAGCGGAGGTGGGCCGTCCGTGCCGCCGCGGGCGGCGAGCGGAGCCCGGCCGTGGGTGAGGCCACGGACAGCGAGCGGAGCCCGGCCGTGGGTGAGGCCGCGGACGGCGAGCGTGGACGAGGCGTCGGTGGCGCCTCGGGTGCAGGGCGGGGTGGGTCAGGCATCCGGGGCTCCCCAGTCTGCGGGTACGCCCGGTGGGAGCGTTTTGCGGCGGCTTGGGGCCCCGTGTCCGGACTCCCCGGGTTCCTTGGCGCCAGGCCAGGGCTTGGCCACGCGAGCGGCCAGGATGAAGTCCTTGCGTAGCGGGTAGCCTTCGAAGCCGTCGGGCAGCAGCAGCGGCACCAGGTAAGGGTGGCCGTCGAAGATGACGCCGAACATCTCGTACGTCTCCCGCTCGTGCCAGTTGGCACCCCGGTAGACGCCGACGGCGGTCGGCAGGTGTGGGTCGGCGCGCGGCACGCGAGTGCGGAGCAGCAGCCGCTCGCCGGCGACCGGGTTGTAGACATGGGCCACGACGAGGAAGGCGTCCGGCGGGTCGTCGACGCCGGTCAGCCAGTCGAAGAACGCGTAGCCGAGGTCGTCGCGGACGAACGTCAGCAGCTCGATCCAGTCGGCGGGCGCGACGTCGATCGTGGTGTCGCCATACGACTCGGAGAGCTCGGCGCGATCGCCGAAACGTGCGGAGAGCTCGGCGGCCGCCTTCACGCCTCCTCCTCCGATGACGACGACGAGTGCGAGCGGGACCACACGTAGCGGTCGCTGAGCTTCTCCTCGGCGATCTTTTCCTGGAGCTTCATGATCCCGTACAGAAGGGCCTCGGGCCTGGGCGGGCAGCCGGGCACGTAGACGTCCACAGGGATGATCTGGTCCACACCGTTGGTCACGCAGTAGGAGTCCCAGTACGGGCCGCCGGTGTTGGAGCAGGCGCCGAACGAGATCACGTATTTCGGGTCGGGCATCTGCTCGTACAGGCGTTTGACGGCCGGGGCCATCTTGTCGGTGACCGTGCCTGAGACGATCATGAGGTCGGCCTGGCGCGGACCGTTCGCGAACGGGATCACTCCGAACCTGATGAAGTCATGCCTGCTCATCGACGTCGCGATGAACTCGATCGCGCAGCACGCCAGCCCGAAGTTGAACACCCACAGGGAATAGCGGCGACCCCAGTTGAGCACGAAGCGCATCGGCTTGGGCGCCAACCGGGAGATCGGCCCCACTGTGGGCATCGGGAGATCCGTTGCTGCCATGATTCCATTGTTGCGCGAATCGCAGGTCAGGCAAAGAAGGCCGGGCTAGGTCCAGGTGAGCACGCGCTTGCGCCAGGCGTACACGATGCCGAGCGCGATGAATCCCAGGAACACGAACATCTCCACCAGCGTCGTCAGCCCGTAGCCCGGCGCGTCGAAGACGGTGGCCCAGGGGAACAGGAAGACTGCGTCCACCGCGAACACGACGTAGAGGTAGGTGAAGACGTAGTAGCGGACCTGCGACTGCGCCCAGCCCTCACCCACCGGGTCGACCCCGCACTCGTACGTGGTCAGCTTTTCGGGCGTGGGACGGGACGGGCGGAGGAGGCGGTTGGCCGTCAGGGCCCCCGCCACGATGGCGATGCCGATGGCGAGCAACGCGGCGACCAGCACGTACGACCCGAAGTAGCCGTCCATGACGTCGATCGTAACCCGCCGACCGCCCACAACCCCAGGCATCGCGACCCAACGATCCCCCGCAACCCCATCCGCCGTAACCCCGACGATCCCCCCGCAACCCCATCCGCCGTAACCCCGGCCCCCGCAACCCCACCTGTAATAACGCGGCCACCGCCGACAACCCCAGCGGGCCCTCCGTAACCTCAACTCGCCTGGAACCCCAGGGAGCCGGATCTTGAACAAAAGGCCGCTGAGCCGGGTCTCAAACCAAGGATCGGTCAAGACCTCTTACCTCATCACCCAAGACCGGGGTAAACAGGAAGATCAACGCCATACTCTGACACACATGCACAAATCGCGGTTCTTTTCCGGAATCGCTCTGCTAACACTCTCAGTCGGAGGATGCGGCCTGACCGCCTCCTCCCACGGGCGGGACGTCGTGGTCCCGGCAGAGCCGACACTGATCGACTTTGTCGACCCGGCCACCGTCGCCGGCCTGTCCATCAGGACGATGACCGAAGGTGATTCCTCCGGCGAGGCGCGATATGTGCACATCAACTACCCCGAGCTCCCCGCCGCGCCCCCGCTCAACCGGGCTCTACAGGCGCAGGCCCGGCGCCAACTGCAGGATTTCCGCAAGCGCACCGGCGGCCGCCTCTACCCGCGTCCCGAGCTGAACATCGGCTGGCAGCTGGCCGCCGCCTCCGCCCAGGCGATCGGCGTGCGGCTGCGTACCGGCGAGTCCGTCACCGCGAGCTGGGGCAATTCCACGCAGACCCTCTGGTACGACCCGCGCACCGGAAAGGCGGTCGGCTCAACCGGGCTGCTGGCCGGACAGGACGCGCTGCGGCGGCTCGCGGCGCTGGTCAGGGAGCGACTCAAGGGGCGCGGGGAGCAGGTCGAGCGGACCGCGGTCACGGCCGACGGCGACCAGTTCGACTCGATGGCGTTCAACCGGGCCGGGGATCTGGTGGTCGAATTCGACGACTGCCAGATCGGGCCGTGCTCGCTGGGGCGGCTGGCTGTGGCGGTGCCGGCGGAGGAGGCGGCGCCGCTGCTGTCCGATCTGGGGCGGCGCGCTCAGGCGAGCGTCCGAGGGGCGACAGGCGCAGGCGTCAGGGACGACGAGAGCGGCCCGCCCCCCTACGTGAGCGCCCCGCCGCAGGACGTGTCCGCGAGCAGCCCCGCAGCCGTCAGCACCCACGCCGGCACTGTGGACTGTGCCAAGGCCAAGTGTGTCGCGCTGACGTTCGACGACGGGCCGGGGCCGTTCACCAGCAGGCTGCTGGACATGCTGTGGGAGACGCGGGCGCGGGCCACGTTCTTCCCGGTCGGCAGCAGCGCGGCCGCGCAGCCGGAACTCCTGCGCAGGATGAGCGCGGAAGGTCATCTGGTCGGGAACCACAGCTGGGTGCACAGGGATCTGTCGAAGCAGGCCAGCAGCAAGATCGCCGACTCGCTGGGGCGCACCGAGGACACGATCGCGGCGGTTATCGGGCAGGCGCCGACGCTGGTGCGGCCGCCCTACGGGGCGGTGAGCGGCGAACTGCGCGACGTCGCACGCCAACACGGCTTCTCGCTGGTTACCTGGAACGTGGACACCGGCGACGAGCAGGGCGGGAAGACGGCCGACATCGCGGACCGGGTCGTGCGCGAAGCACATCCAGGTGCGATCATTCTTATGCACGACACTCAGCGGGAAACCGTTGACGCGGTTCCGGACATCCTCAAAAGGTTGCGTGGGAAGGGTTACAGCTTCGTCACCGTTCCAGAGTTGTACGGCTCTGCAGGTATGCAGGCCGGACGCCTGTACAGGTCAGGGAGCGAGCCGTCCCGTAAGCAGCCCCTGACGTAGCGCACGTGTTGGGGGGACGTATAGTTGGCGCTCGTGACCCGAACCGTCCTGTTCGCCCGCCTGCATGTAGACCTCTGCAGGCTCGCGTCCGGACTGTGTCGCCGTTGTTCTCCGACCTCACCCTGAGACCGACCGCGTTTACCCGCTTTACGCGGGCTGCAAACGCGCGACCTTCCGAGGATCTAGCATGGATATAGAGAACGCGCCTAATGCAACCGCGCCTTGGCGCGTCGAGGAGGACTGAGCTGTGACGAAGCAGGTCCAGCAACTCGACCGCGTGATCATCCGGTTCGCTGGGGACTCCGGCGACGGCATGCAGCTCACCGGCGACCGCTTCACGGCGGGCACGGCGGAGTTCGGCAACGACCTTTCCACGTTGCCCAACTTCCCGGCTGAGATCCGCGCGCCCGCAGGCACCCTGCCGGGCGTCTCGAGCTTCCAGCTCCACTTCGCCGACCACGACATCCTCACGCCCGGCGACGCGCCGAACGTGCTCGTGGCCATGAACCCGGCGGCACTCAAGGCCAACCTGGGCGACCTGCCCCGGGGCTCGGACATCATCGCCAACACGGACGAGTTCACCAAGCGCAACCTGCAGAAGGTCGGCTACGCCGCCAACCCGCTGGAGGACGACTCGCTCAACGAGTGGCGGATCCACGCGGTGCCGCTGACCTCGCTCACCGTCAAGGCACTCGAGGGCTTCGACCTGTCCAAGAAGGACGCCGAGCGGTCGAAGAACATGTTCGCCCTCGGCCTGCTCAGCTGGCTCTACCACCGGCCCACCGAGCACACCATCAAGTTCCTCGAGCAAAAGTTCGCAAAGAAGCCGGAGATCGCCAAGGCCAACATCGCGGCCTTCCAGGCGGGCTGGAACTATGGCGAGACCACCGAGTCCTTCTCGGTGTCCTACGAGGTCAAGCCGGCGCAGCTGGCGCCCGGCGTCTACCGCAACATCTCCGGCAACCAGGCGCTCGCCTACGGCCTGATCGCCGCCTCTGTGCAGTCCAAGCTGCCGCTGTTCCTGGGCTCCTACCCGATCACCCCGGCCAGCGACATCCTGCACGAGCTCAGCAAGCACAAGAAGTTCGGCATCCGCACCTTCCAGGCGGAGGACGAGATTGCGGGCGTCGGCGCGGCACTCGGGGCCGCGTTCGGCGGAGCGCTCGGCGTGACCACCACGTCGGGTCCCGGTGTGGCGCTCAAGGCAGAGACGGTCGGCCTGGCGGTCACCACCGAGCTGCCGTTGATCATCGTGGACGTGCAGCGGGCCGGGCCGAGCACCGGCATGCCGACCAAGACCGAGCAGACCGACCTGCTCATGGCCATGTACGGCCGCAACGGCGAGTCCCCGGTGCCGATCGTGGCGCCGATGTCGCCGAGTGACTGCTTTGACGCGGCCATCGAGGCGGCCAGGATCGCGGTCAAGTACCGCACCCCGGTCATGCTGCTCTCGGACGGCTACCTGGCCAACGGCTCGGAGCCGTGGCGGCTGCCCGAAATTTCCGACTTGCCCGATATTTCACAAGAATTTACGACGACTCCGAATGGTGACGACGGCGAGTACCTGCCGTACAAGCGGGACAGCGAGACCCTCGCCCGCCCGTGGGCCATCCCCGGCACCGCCGGGCTGGAGCACCGCATCGGCGGCATTGAGAAGGCCGACGGCACCGGCAACATCTCCTACGACCCGGACAACCACGACCTGATGGTCCGCAGCCGGGCCGCCAAGATCGCCGGCATCGACGTGCCCGACCTCGAGGTCGACGACCCCGACGGCGACGCGAAAGTGCTGGTCATCGGCTGGGGCTCGACGTACGGCCCGATCGCCGCGGCCATGCGGCGGATCAGGAGGAACGGCGGCAAGGTCGCCCAGGCGCACTTCCGCCACCTCAACCCGCTGCCGGCCAACACCGGCGAGGTGCTCAAGCGCTACGACAAGGTGCTGCTCCCCGAGATCAACCTGGGCCAGCTGGCCCTGCTGCTGCGGGGCCGCTACCTCGTCGACGTGATCAGCTACAACCGTGTGCGCGGGCTCCCGTTCAAGGCCGAGGAGCTGGCCGGAGTCATCCAGGACGTGATCGACAGTGACTGAGCTGGTTAACGGGAAGGGCTTGTCGCTCGTTCCCAAGACGGATGTGAAGCAGGGCCTGAAGGACTTCAAGTCCGACCAGGAGGTCCGCTGGTGCCCCGGCTGCGGTGACTACGCGATCCTGGCCGCGGTGCAGAGCTTCCTGCCCGAGCTCGGGCTCAAGCGCGAGAACATCGTGTTCGTGTCGGGCATCGGCTGCTCGTCGCGGTTCCCCTACTACCTCAACACCTACGGGTTCCACTCGATCCACGGCCGCGCGCCGGCGATCGCGACCGGGCTGTCCGCCTCCAGGCCCGATCTGTCGGTGTGGGTGATCACGGGTGACGGTGACGCGCTGTCCATCGGTGGCAACCACCTGATCCACGCGCTGCGCCGCAACGTCAACCTCAACATCCTGCTGTTCAACAACAGGATCTACGGTCTGACCAAGGGCCAATACTCCCCCACGTCCGAGGTCGGCAAGATCACAAAGTCGACGCCGATGGGGTCGCTGGACAAGCCGTTCAACCCGATCTCGCTGGCCATCGGCGCGGAGGCGTCGTTCGTGGCCCGTACCCTCGACTCCGACCGCAAGCACCTGCAGTCCGTGCTGCGCGAGGCCACCGCGCACCGCGGCGCGTCGCTGGTGGAGATCTACCAAAACTGCAACATCTTCAACGACAACGCCTTTGAGCCGCTCAAGGACCCGGAGGTCCGCGACGACATCACGCTGCGGCTGGAGCACGGGCAGCCGATCGTGAGCGCCTCCAAGGCGGTCGTCCGGGCCGCTTCCGGCAGTCTTGACGTGGTGGCCCGCGACGGCGTGAGCGAGGACGAGATCCTCGTGCACGACGCGCACAACCCCGACCCGTCGGTCGCCTTCGCGCTGAGCAGGCTGGACGACCCGGCGTTCGAGCACGTGCCGATCGGCGTCTTCCGCAGCGTGGACCGGCCGTCGTACGAGGTGGCCATGGCCGAGCAGATGGAGGAGGCCGCGCAGCAGAAGGGTCCAGGCGACCTGAGCGAGCTGCTGCTGGGCGGAGACACCTGGCGCATCGGCTAGTTGATGATGAGAATGGAGCCGTCGGCCCGGCGGCTCCATTTCCCACGGAGGTCAATCCACGATGTCGAATTGGCCTGGGACCGTGGTGCTGGTGACAGGGGCCGCCGGATTCATCGGCTCGCATCTGGTGACGCGCTTACGAGCCCTCGGCGCCGAGGTGCACGCGGTCAGCCGCCGCCCTCAGCAGGCTCGCCACGGCGAGATCTGGCACGCGGCGCACCTGAACGACGCCGGTGAGACGACCCGGCTCGTCCAGTCGGTACGGCCAAGCGTCCTGTTCCACGTCGCCGGCGAAGTCACTGGTTCGAGGGGTGACGAGGTCGTCCGTGCCACCCTGGAGAGCAATGTCATCGGCGGGGTCAACGTGCTGGCCGCCGCCCATGAAAATGGCGTCAAGACCGTATTCACCGGCTCCATCGAGGAGCCGCGCCCGGGCAACGACCAGGCGCCGCCGTCATCGGCGTACGCGATGTCCAAGTGGGCCGCCACCTGCTACGCCCAGCTCTACCACAGGCTCTGGGATCTGCCCGTCACCGTGCTGCGCCCCAGCATGGTCTACGGGCCGGCCCAGCCCGACACCACCAAGCTCGTGCCCTATGTGACGCTCTGCCTCCTCGGGGGGCATCGTCCCCGCCTTACCAGGGCCACCAAGCTCGCCGACTGGATCTATGTCGACGATGTCGTCGACGCGTTCGTATTGGCGGGCGAATCGGACAAGGCGATCGGACACACTCTTGATATCGGGACCGGTCTCAAGACCCCGGCCCATGAGATCGTCGAGAGGCTTTATCGAATCGTCGACCCGAGCTCGAAGCCTGAATTCGGCACGACCCCCGATCGCCCGCACGATATTACGCAGGTCGGCGACGTCACGCCGGCCGCGGACCTGCTCGGCTGGCATCCTGTCACAGAATTGGACGAGGGGTTGCGCCGGACAGTCGATTGGTACGCGTCGCAAGAAAGTCACAAAGAATCACGCTCTTAGCCGCGCAGGCAGAATTCTGGGAGCATAGGGGTACTTATCTGGCCGGAGGAGCCCCTTGATGAGCCGTCTGAACGCCCTACGCAGTCGTTTCGTGGATGCTCCGGACTCGCTGGGAGCCAAGGCGCGGGCGCGAAGGTGGCAGTGGTTCGCCGACCGGTTCCCCGACCTCGACCAGATGAACGTCCTCGACCTCGGCGGTACGGCCGGAGCCTGGATGCGCGCTCCGGTCAGGCCGGCGCACGTACACATCGTCAACCTCGAGCAACCGCCCGTCGACCTGCCGGCGTGGCTACGCGCCGATGTCGCCGACGCTTGCGACCTGCCGGCCTCGATCCGTGGTACGCGGTACGACCTGGTGTTCTCCAACGCGGTGATCGAACATGTCGGCGGGCACCAGCGTCGACAGCAGTTCGCCGACACCGTGCACGAGATGGCCGAGCGACACTGGGTGCAGACGCCCTACCGCTACTTTCCGATCGAGCCGCACTTTCTGTTCCCTGGATTCCAGTTCCTGCCGCTCGCCGCACGGACGACGATCCTGCGCCGCTGGCCACTCGTCCACACCCCGACCTCCAACCGGGACGCCGCCCGCATGATCGCCATGGAGGTCGAGTTGCTCAGCGTGACCGAGATGCGACACTACTTCCCCAAGTCCCAGATCCGCTTCGAACGGCTGGCGGGGCTGGTGAAATCGGTCATCGCGATCCGCAGCTAGCCAGCGGCCGACACGCTCGCGCCGCTGCTCTCCCAGGTGTTGCCGCGCCAGACGTTGCCCGGCCCGTTGGCGTCCCAGTACGACACTGGGCCCGCGTAGCCGCCCTTCGGCCACACCCTGCGACTGAAGACGTTGTCGATCACCTTGATGTTCGAGGACAGCCCCTTCCTGCCGGCGCCCGCGTAGAGCGACCAGCCACCCCCGGCCAGCAGGTTGCCTTCCACGGTGACGTTGCGGGTCACGCCGAAGTCCTGGAAGAGCGCGATCGCACCCGTCTGGTCGAGCGTGTTGATCACGGTGTTGTGCCGGATGATCAGCTCGGTGCCGGTGGCGGCGGTACCGGTTGACATGATCATGTCGGTGTGGTCCTCGGAGTAGTACTTCGGGTCGTGCACGTATGAGTCCTCGACCAATCCTTGGTCGGTGAGGATGCCGTTGGAGATCGTGTGGATGTCCACGCGGCGCACGGTGATCATCTTGCCCTGGTTGAGTATGCCGAACTGCGTGCGTTGCTTGCCGTTGCCGAAGATCTCGCTGTCCTCGACCTTGAGGCCCGAGAAGCCCGCGCGCTGGAGGATGCCCCAATAGTCGTCCTGGCCCCGCACTCGGGTGTTGCGGATGGTGACATTGTTGGCCTCAACCGTGATGTCGCCGGTGACGTCCCAACCGTCGATGACCTTGCCGTCTTCCTTGATGACGATCGAGCCGGTCTTCTTGACCATCTCAGTGCCGGCGGGAACGCCGGTGTTGCCGGCTCCGGGCCAGTTGCCGCTCGGCGGCGGGGCGGTCGTCGGCGTCTTCGTAGGCGTCGCCGTCGGAGTCTCGGTCGGGGTCTTCGTAGGCGTCGCCGTAGGAGTGGCGGTCGGAGTCTCTGTCGGGGTCGCAGTGGGTGTCTTCGTTGGAGTCTCTGTCGGGGTCGCAGTGGGTGTCTTCGTTGAAGTCACCGTCGGAGTCGCAGTGGGCGTCTCTGTCGGAGTCGCGGTCGGCGTCCTCGTCGGAGTCGCCGTGGGAGTGGCCGTTGGCGTCTTCGTCGGAGTCGCCGTAGGCGTCGCGGTCGCCGTCGTGCTGGGCGTCATCGTCGGAGTCACGGAAGGACTCGCGGTCAGCGTCGGCGTCTTGGTCGGTCTGCGCGTCGGCCGCGAGGTCGGCTTCTTGGTAGGCCGTCTGGGCCACCACCATGGACCCCTGGTCGTGACCTTCCCAGGCCGCGGTTTGTCGGTGGTGGGGCGCGGCCGGAGCCTCTGGCCGGCGGCAGCGTGCGGCGAAGCCGTGGCAAGGGTCCCCTTCTCGTCCGTCAGGACCGCCTGAGGTTCCCGCACGTCAGCGGCGATGATGCCGTACCCGCCGGCCAGCACCGCCACGGCGGAGACGCCGGCCAGGGATAACCACCCGCTACGCCGCTTGCTCCTTCGATGCCTCGACACAGGCGACTCCTTCCGATCATGGCCACGCCGAATCCCCCAAAGGGAGAGAGTAGCCATGCCGGAAGAACTAAGAGGGGCTTTTTAACGAAAAGGACTCGTTTTCCCCTCAATTCACATCCAAACTCAGCTTTCTCAAATACCACACAAGATTTGACGAATGGCCGTCATCCCGGCGGTACCGTCCCACCGTTTTCCCAGGTGTTCCCCCGCCACAGGTTTCCGGTCCCGTCATTATCCCAATATGAAACCGGCCCCGCAGCTCCGCCCTTGGGCCACACCCTGCGGCTGAAGACGTTGTCGATCACTTTGATATTCGACGATCTGCCCTTGACCCCGGCGCCCGCGTACAACGACCAGCCACCCCCGGCCAGCAGGTTGCCCTCCACCGTCACGTCCTTGATGACGCCGAAGTCCTGGAACAGCGCGATGGCACCCGTCTGGTCGAGCGTGTTGATGACGGTGTTGTTCCGGATGATCAGCTCAGTGCCGGCGGCGGGCGGTCCGGTCGACATGATCATGTCGGTGTGGTCGCCGGAGTAGTACTTCGGGTCGTGCACGTAGGAGTCCTCGACCACACCCTGCTGGGTCAGGATCCCGTTGGAGATCGTGTGGATGTCGACCCGGCGCACCGTGATCATCTTGCCCTGGTTGAGTATGCCGAACTGGGTGCGCTGTTTGCCGTTGCCGAAGACCTCGCTGTCCTCGACCTTCAGCCCTGTGCGCCCCTCGCGCTGGAGGATCCCCCACCAGCCCTTGGTGCCGCGGACTCGGGTGTTGCGGATGGTGACGTTGTCGGCCTCGACCGTGATGTAGCCGGTCACCTCCACGCCGTCGAGGACCGTGCCGCTCTTGGTCACCCGCATGGAGCCGGACTTACGCAGTACCACGCCCTCGGGCACACCCGTGTTGTCCGGCCCCGGCCAAGCCCGCTCGGGCGGCTTGGAGGACGGAGCCGAGACAGATGGGGACGCAGCCGTGGCGGGTGGCTGGGTGACGACCGGCTTCTGCGCGGCACCGGAACTCTGGCACCCGCTGAGCAGCACGATCAGGCCGACACCGAGACACCAGCCTCCGGCGTACGACCTCACGTTTCCTTGGTCTTCCGATTGCCGACGAGGTCGGCCAGCGCAGGTGGCGTCCAGCGCTTGGCGACCTGGCGGAGATTGCTCTTCCACGCCTCGCCGGGCCGTTGCTTGAACAGCGTGGTGTGCTCGTCGGCGACCTCGTCCTCGGGCCTGCCGTTGGAGTAGTAGTAGAGCGCCATCGAGCGCCGTGCCCGATCCTCCGGACAGGTCAGCGGGTCCGGATGCCCGTGGTTGGCGTCATCGGTCGTGGCGAACAGCACGAACCGGTTGAAGACCGGGAGGATCTTGCCCTCGCACTCGGTCATGTCCTTGTTCCACAGCTGCAGGTGCCCGCCGTAGCTCTCCTCCCAGTCCTTGTTGAGGTAGAGCAGGCCGTTGAGCCGGCGGTCGAGGTTGAGCTTGCGGCTCTTGTTGAAGTCGGCATGCACCTTGAGGAAGCCACCCGGCCGGATCTGGTGCAGGCCGCCGCCTTCGTAGTGCGGGTCGGAGACCAGTTGCGTGATGCCGGTCAGCCGCTCGAGGAATTCGACGAACACTCCGCTGTTGAACTCCGCCAGCAGGTGCCGGGTGGCCGACCCCATGCGTTCGGTGTCAGCCAGCGCCAGCTTCACCTCGCGCGCGGTGTCGAACCGCTGCCATGTGGCATCTCGCGGCTCGGGGAACTCCTCGAGGACGGGCTCCAGCGCGTCGGGCGGCAGGAAGTCGTCGATGACCACATGACGGAACGGCGAGGCCGTACGGAACTGCTCGGAATATTTGTCCGCGAGCGGGAAGAGCTCATCCCGGCGAAAGGTGAAAGCCTGCAGATCCTGCATGAAAGTGTGTCTCCGTCTCTACGACACCGGCCCCTACCTCCTCATCGCCTCAGCAGTGTCACCTGTTACTTGTAACGATCCATTGCCGGGCCGCGATGGCGACATGTGACGCCAGGCTCTCCCCGAGTTGCGATCGTGATCGTGACCTACAACAGCGCGCCGGTCCTCGGCGGTTGCCTGGCCTCTCTGGCTGAGGGCGCTGGAGGGGTACGGCTGGCCGCCGTCGTCGTGGCGGACAACGCCTCCAAGGACGACTCGCTCCGCCTCGCGGAACAGGCCGCCGACCTGCCCATTCGCCCCGTGCAAGTGGGCAGGAACGCCGGTTACGCGGCGGCTATCAACGCCGGGATCGCGGCGCTCGACCTCCACGAGCTCGATGCGATCTTCGTGATGAACCCCGACTGCCGCCTTCACCCCGGCTCGCTGGCTGTACTGAGCAAGGCCCTGGACCGTCCGGGCACCGGCATCGCCGTCCCCCGGCTGGTCAGCACCGAGGGCGTGCTCCATCACTCGCTTCGCCGCGCGCCAGCCGTACGCCGTGCGCTGGCCGAGGCGTTGATCGGCGGGCGCCTGGCAGGCCGCGTCGGCACGCTGGGCGAGATGATCGTCGACCCCGGCCGCTACGAGCGGCCAGGCCCCGCGGACTGGGCCACCGGAGCCGCCATGCTCATCTCAGTCGCGGCGCTCACCGAAGTCGGCGCGTGGGACGAGTCCTTCCTGCTGTACAGCGAAGAGACCGAGTACGCGCTGCGGGCCGCGGACGAGGGCTGGACGCTCTGGTACGAACCCGCCGCGGTGGTCGAGCACATCGGCGGCGAGGCGAAGATCAGCCCGATGCTGGCCGCGCTGCTCACGGTCAACCGCGTGCGGCTGTTCCGGCGGCGCAGGGGCAAGATCGCGACTGCCGGCTTCTACCTCGCCGTTCTGCTCGGCGAGGCGATGCGGGCCGCCGCGGGCCGCCGCACGGCCAGGGCGTCGGTCGTGGCCCTGCTCAGACCCTCCCGTCGGCTGCGGACCCTACCCGGATGAGCTCCGGACCTACCCGGATGAGAGGAACACCATGAGAGTCGAGCATCTGGAGCTCGAGGGCGTGCTGCTGTTCGTCCCGACGCCCAGCCACGACGATCGAGGCTTCTTCACCAGGACCTTCGACGCCGCGATTGCCGCGGAGCACGGGCTGGACCACACGGCGTTCGTCCAGGACAGCCAGTCGCGCTCGCGTATGGGCACTATCAGGGGCATGCACGGCCGCTCCGGTCGCGGCGAGGCCAAGCTGGTGCGGACGGCGCACGGCGCCGTGCTCGACATCCTCGTGGACGCGCGGCCGGCCTCACCCACGTTCGGCTCCCACATCACCATCCGGCTCGACGATGTGTCGTTCGCGAACCTCTACGTGCCGCCGGGGATTCTGCACGGCTACCAGGCGCTGACCGAGCACGCCGATGTCTGTTACCGCATCGACAGGGAGCACGACCCCGCCGAGGACCTGGCCGTCCGCTACGACGATCCCGACCTCGCGCTGCCGTGGCCGTTGCCGGTCAGCGCGATCAGCGAGCGCGACCGGTCCGCGGGCTCCTGGAAGGAGCTCACGAGCAGCTTGTCCGCCTGATCCGCGCGCTCGTACCGCAGCAGCGCCCCGGCCGCGCCGACGAGCAGGAACATCACACTGGTGATGCCGGGGAAGGAGAGCATGTCGAAGGTGGCCGCGCCCAGCAGCGGGATCACCAGGCAGGCGGCGATGGTCAGTCCCAGGTTGCGGACGTTCGGGTCGGTGCTCAGCCGGCGAACCCGGAGGGCCACGACGATCCCGCACCCGATCACGCCGACGAAGCCCAGCACCCCGAGCAGCCCGGTCTCCACCAGAGACAGCAGGTACTGGTTGTCGAACACCTGATGCTTGAACGGATACCAGGTGCCGGGCCCACGACCGAAGATCGGGCTCTTGGCGAACTCCCGCATCGCGAAGGGATAGTCGTGGGTGCGGTACATGATGCTGCTGTCGTCACCGGCGCCGGCGAACAGGTTGTAGAACGTGCCGATCAGGCCCGGCGCCAGGACCTTCATGAAGCCCAGGAACACCACGAACGCGCCGATGGTGACGATCCGGCGCCGGTTGGACCAGCCGAGCAGGAGGATCAGCCCTGCCCCCGCCAGGCCGAGCACGGCGGTCCTGGAGACCGAGAACATCAGGCCAGCCGCGATGATGACGGCGCAGATCCACCAGCGAGTCGCGGCCTGACCGCGGCTGCGCGCCTGGAAGCCGAGATGCGCGGCCAGCGGCAGCAGCATCGCCGACAGCGCGCCGAACTCGATCGGGTGCCCGAGCGTGCCGGCGACCCGGCGCAGGTCCGACCGGGAGATCACGGTCGGCACCTCTTCTGCGGAGGTGTGGCGGAGCCCGGGGATCTTCATGTACTGGGTGAGGTCGAAGTCGAGCCTGAACTGCATCAGGGCGACGATCGCCGCGAACGCGCCACCGATCACGAGCGCCTTGAGGACGAAATCGAGGCGCTCGCGACTGCCGATGCCATCGCAGACCACCAGCAGCAGGCTCACGTAACCCAGGTAGAGCACGATCGTGTGGTCGGCGAGGTTGAGCTCGTCGGAGGGCAGATACAGGGAGGTCGTGTACCCGTAGACGGCCAGCAGGATCATGCCGTACGCGAAGATCGAGGTGCGGACCGGGTTACTGCCCTTGGCCACACCTGCCGTACTGATCATCTGCGCGCACACCCACACCACGCCCAGCACCAGGGCCATGATCTCGGCGGGCGTGAGCGACAGCGGAAGCCCGGCCACCGCCAGGCGGGCCGGGAGAATCAGCAGGATCAGGACGAACAAGCCGACCAACGTGGCGCCGTCAGCGCGCCGCGGCAGGGCGGTCGTTTTCATCCCTCACGTCCAGCCAGTGACCGCGTTCCGTTGGCGGCGACGGGCTCGAGCCGGGTGGGCTCATTCATGACCGGGCGGCGCGCCCGGCGATGCCGGGCGAAGCTCTCGAACGCGAAGGCGGCGAACAGGCCCATGAAGAACGCCAGCGCCCCGGTGACCACCGCGCTGCGCATCCGGCTGCCCTTCTTCTCGTCCGGTTCGGTCGGCGGCACCACGACGGTGGCGGTCACGTAGGTGGTGGGCGGCGCCTTGACCTGCTGCTGCCGGGCGCGCAGCTCCTTTTGGGCCAGCTCGGTGACCTTCACCACGATGCCATGGGCCAGCTCAGCACTCGGCGCCTCGCAGGTGATGACGATGAAGGGGGTCGCCGGCATCAGCTCAGGGTTGGTCCCGCCGCTGGTGATCTTCAGTGTGACGTCGCCCCCGATCGGCGCGCCGACCTTGGCCGCCGTCTGAGGGGTGTTCAGCGCCTGGATGAGGATCGACGAGGTCATGCTCAAGCCCTGGTCGAAGGAGACCAAGGGGTTGGTGCGCGGATTGGGGAACTTGGGATCGCTCGGCACGCTGCCGCCAGTGATCGGCAGGGTGAGAACGAGCGCCGAGCTGGAGATGAAAGTCTTGGGCGCCACGGTGTAGACGCCGAAGGCTCCTGCGATCGTGAGCAGGAAGGCCGGAATCGTCACGTACCACCGCTTGAACAGAACTGTCGCCGTCGCCCAGAAGTCCATGGCGGGCCTCATTCCTCGCCGTCGTCCTGGTTCGCCTTCCTGGGCCCGGGCACGGGAGAGAGGTGCTCCCCCCGGTAGGCGGGGAACTCCATGGTGGCGGAGCTGTCATCGTCGAGGTCCGGCAATTCGATGGGCTTGTCCACCTGCGCTTCCACCGGCTCCACCACGGGCGCCGGGGACGGGGACGTCACGGGTACCGGCGTGGGCACTGAGGCTGCCACGGGAGCTGAGGGCTCTGGCTGCTCCAACCGCTTGGGCTGAGCTCCGGCGCGCCTGATCACCACCCCGTAGGCGATGCCGAGGCCCAAGAACAGGCAGAGCAAGCCGCCGCCGATCGCCCCCTGCCAGTTCATGCTGTAGTCGGCCTCGGGCGTGGACGGCGGCACGATGTCGGTGGAGGTGATGAAGGTGTTCGCCGGAGCACCGAGCGCCTTCTGCCATTTGTACAACTCGGTCGCCACGCGGTCGCGTGCCACCATGAGCACGGCCGAGGCCTGCCCGGGAGACTCGCTCTCGACCCTGATGTAGATGTAGGGCCCGCTGATGTCCAGGACATTGGGGTTGGTACGGCCGTCGTCGATCGTGATCTCCGTCGGGCCGTCCTTGGGGGCGCCGAGCTGCGTCCAGACGTCCTGCGTGTTCATCGACAGGATGACGATGCTGGCCCCGGTCTTCAGCGCGTCGTTGAAGGAGAGGAAGGGGTTGGTGAGCCCTTGTTTGGTTTTGTCGGTGGAGACGGTGCCTCCGTTCACCGGCGTGGCTAGAACAAGGGAGACATCGGCCGTGTAGCTCACAGGAACGACGGCGTACACCGCGACGCCCACCAAGATCGAGAGAAGGATCAGCGGCGGGCCTATCAGAATTCGCCGGACAAGACCAAGGATCGCCTTCCAAAACTCCATTTTGGTACGTTCCCCCGCATCAGCAATGCTTGCCCTATAAGGAACCATCGCCATACCACGGCCGGACGTTACATCGCCGCAGAACGGTTACATCGCGCGGAGTCGGAGCGATAGACCTACGACTACGGCGACGGGGGCTTCGGGTGGGGTTGACAGTAGATCGTCCGGCAACGCGGGAAAGGCTTGCCGGACTCGACGGCATACGGGGCCTGGCCGCGTTATTCGTCGTCCTCCACCATTGCTGGCTCCTGTCCTTCCCCGGGTTTCCGGTCAACGACGCGCCCTGGTGGACGGGATGGCTGCTCTACGGCCATTTCGCGGTCGTGGTGTTCATCGTCCTGTCGGGCTTCTCGCTGGCGGTCTCGCCCGCCCGGTCCGGCTGGCAGCTGGGCGGCATCCCCACGTTCTTCAAGCGTCGAGCGTGGCGCATCCTGCCGCCGTACTGGGCGGCGCTGCTGTTCAGCCTGGTGATCGCGTGGACGGTCATCCCGCAGCCCGGGCAGCAGACGCCCACCGGGCAGTCGGTCCTCATCTACGGGCTGCTGCTGCAGGACGTCTTCGGCTCCCCCAGCCCCAATGGGGCCCTGTGGTCGATCGCCGTCGAGGCGCAGCTCTACCTGGTCTTCCCGCTGATGCTGCTGGTCCTGCGCAGGATGGGCGCGGCGGTGATGCTCGGCGCGGTCACCTTGATCGTCGTGGCGGTGGGGGCGCTGGCGCCTGCCGTACCGGCCGTGGACCTGCTGATGCGGCTGACTCCGCAGTTCGCCGCGCTCTTCGCCATGGGCGCGGTCTGCGCCGGCATCGTGCGTGCGCAGGAGCGTACGGGCCGCCTGGCCTGGCACTGGTTCGCGGCGGCGGCCGCGCTCCCGGTGCTCCTGCTGATCGTGGTGGCCGGGCCGGTATGGGTGGTCGCGAACTTCTTCTGGGTAGATCTGGCGGTCGGCCCGGCTGCCGGGCTGCTGCTGACGGGTGTGGCGACGGGCAAGCCGGTCTGGCTCGTACGACTGCTCGACACCCGTCCGCTCCGGCGGCTGGGCTCCTTCTCCTACAGCCTCTACCTGATCCACTCACCGATCGTCGTCATGGTGAACCGGCTCGTCGTCGCCCCGCACGTGCCACCGGGCATGCCGGCGTTCCTCCTCACGCTCGCCCTGTCCGTGCCGGCGTGCGTGGGTGCGGCGTGGTTGTTCGCTTCGGTCTTCGAATTGCCCTTCCAACGGCACCGGAGCTGGGAGGGCCTGCGCGACGCCGTACGTGCGCGGTTCAGGTGAGCTTGGCCAGCGCTTCGGCCTCGTACTCCGCCGCGAGTTCTTCCGGGATGCGCGACAGGTCGTCGGCCCGGTAGAAGTCACGCAGGGTGGTGCCACGACAGGTGGCGTCCACGTTGGGCGCCGACGCGCGGGACCGGACGTCGTCGATGTGGACGGTGCGGAAGTCGATGCTGAAGCGGGTCCTGCCAGAGGTGTTGGCGACGGTGGAGTGCAGGTGCGCCCCGGAGAAGAGCATCATGCCGCCCGGCTCCGGCACCAGCCGGAGCTCCGTTTCCAAATCCAGCGCCTCCTCCGGCTTGGGCTGGTCCCGGGTGTCGCTGTAGATGTGCTGTGCGGCCGTGGGCCGGCTGACAGCCGTCCATTCCGCGTAGTCGTAGCGGCCGCTGCCGTTGCGGACGGGGCGGTCGAAGTACTGCGGGTGCAGGGCGAAGACGTTCTCCGGGACCACCTCGTAGATCGGCATCCAGAAGTTGACCTGGCAGAACGGCGCTGCGTACCAGCAGTCGCGGTGAGCGTGGTAGGCGTAGGAGATGCCGGAGTCGAGGTAATGGTCGGCAGTGGAGGTGCGCAGCCTCGGCACGTCGAAGTAGGTCTTGTCCAGCGCCATGCCCAGCTCATCCAGCACAGCAGCGAGGATCTTCTTGCTGGTGGGATGGTGGATGAAGCGTGGCTTGAGCTCCGCGAGCAGCGCGGCGAACTCCACGACTGGCATCTCGTGCTGGGCGGTCTGGGGGTCGCGGCCCTCGAACGCCTCCTCGATCAACTCGCGAGCGAACTCGATCAGCTTGGTCGAGGCAGGCGTCGCGGAGTAGAGGAAGACGTCTCCCTTGAAGATCTTTTGACGCCGAGCGTCGTCGCTGATTCGGCTGTTGGCCAATATTACGGACATAGCGAGACTTCCCCCTCGCGTGGTTCTTTTACCCTCTCTCGCCGTGGACCACTGCTTTGTTACAGACACATTGGTTACAGGGGCAGCTGTGTCTGCGTGTCCGGTCTGCCGACGTAGGTCGAGTAGTCCGGGTGGTCGAAGCGGTGCAGTGCCTGGATGTTGTCGTTCCAGGAAGCGGGAACCGGGCGCTTGTGACGCAGACCGTTGATCGGAGCCAGCTTCATCAGCTCGTGGTCCTGGTTGAACTCCCGGATCGCGCTCAGCTCGCCGACGTAGTCGTTGTGGATGACCTGGTCGTCGTCGCCGACGGTGTCGTCGAGGTAACAGAACACGCGGGGCAGGAAATACTTGTGATCGCCCTTGAACAGCTTGAGCGCCGCCGCTGTCGAGGAGTAGAAGTCCACGTCGATGGAGACGAACCCGATCGGCGCCGGCCACTCGCCGTCGAGGAACTCGCCCACGGTGTCCTCGATGTTGCCCAGGATCAGACTGGCCGTTCCCAGCCGTGCCCGGAGGGCGTCGACGTCCATGACGAAATCGCCTTCCCGCCAGATGTAGGGCAGGTCCCGGAAGTCAGTGGGTTTGGGCAGCCCGGCACCGGTGTCGAAGCCGTAGACGTCGATCTTCACACCCGAGGCGGCCGTCGCCAGCGCCGCCATGCGGTTGAGCTCCACCATGCCGGCGCCCCCCGCGACGCCGAACTCGACCACGCTGATCCGGCCGATGCCGAGACGCCTGGCCAGTTCGGCCGCCTGCTGCACGCCATAGGCGTAGTGCGGCCTGGGATAGAGGTCGAGCGAGCAGCGCAGCTCGTACGAGCCGAACGGCAGACGCCGCATGAGGGCCAGCAGGATCCGGCCCGGCTGCATGAGCAGCCGCACGATGCGAACGAACAAGAGGAGATCACCCTTTCGAGGAGACGGCGCGGGCGGCCAACCCGGCGAGTTTGCGGCTGCGGTGCGCCAGCATCTGCTGCTGCCGCCGCCAATAGGTACGCAGCAGAACGGCACGGGCACGACTACGTTGCTCCGGGGAGAGCTCCAGGATGCCGAGGGCTCGATACATCGCCCGGAACTGCAGCGTGGTGGCGAAATGCGCGGTCCAGGCCGGCACGCCGAGCGCCGCGGCGATCCCGGTCAGGCGCCGCTCGCGCAGATTGCGGTGTGCGAGCACCTCTGGCACGTGACCCCAAGGCGCGGTCAGCGCGAGCATGGTGGCGTAGACCTCGTCCTCACGGATCATCAGCGGCCGCGGCACGGCGGCCACCCGCTCCCGCCGCATCAGGCCGTAGAGGGGATCGAGTCCGTGGTGCTCGGTGGTGACGACGTCCCACAGCTCGTCCAGGCGGTCGATGGGGTCGTCGGAGAGCATCCGGGTGCCGCGGTAGCGCGGCTCGTGCACCGTCCCGTCCGCCCCGGTGTACGTGACGTCAGAGGTGACCAGGATGAGCCGCTCATCGGCCAGGAACGGCTCCAGGGTCCTGGAGACGTAGCCGGGTTCGAGCAGGTCGTCGTCGCCCATCCAGCGGAAGAACTCGCCCCGCGCGCGCCGGAGCACCTCCACGAAGTTCCCGATCACGTGCAGATCATGCGGCTGCCGGTAGTAGGCGATCCGGCTGTCCTGCCTCGCCAGCTCGCGGCAGAGCTCCTCTGTGTCGTCGGTGGAGGCGTTGTCCGAGATCACCACCTCGAGCTCGGTGTGATCCTGGGCGAGCGCCGATCGCACGGCCGTCTCCAGTCGGTCCGCGCCATTGCGGACCGGGATTCCGATGGACACCAGCATCGCTTACTCCTCGAGGTCACCGCGCGCGGGCGGGAAGCAGCCGCACCAGGCGATCGCTCACAATGTGGAACTGGTCGCGGGTCACGACGAGCAGCGTGTAGGCCAGCAGGCCGCCGCCGCCCGCCACGATGAGCTGGATGAGCGGGCTTCCCTGGGTCAGCATCGAGAGGCCCAGCATGACGGCCGCGCATACCACCGCTCCCACGGCCGGGCGGGCGAGAGCGGGCAGGACCGGCGCGAGCCGTACTCCTGCCCGGTGCACGGCGAGCATGGCGAGCGGAAGGGCGACCAGCACCGCCGCGGCCGCCTGCCCGATCGCGGCGCCGCGGATGCCGTCGAGATGCGTGCCGATGATGACCGCCGGGATCATCGCCGCCGCGTGCCCGAGGTTCATCCAGACCGTCGAGCGGGTGGCGCCCTGCCCGTTCAGGATGTCGAGGGCGAAGGAGGTGAGCATGCGCACCACCATCAGGACCGCCAGGAACCGCAGCACGCCGGCGGCCAGCTCCCACTTCGCGCCGTAGATGAAGATGATCAATGGGTGTGCGAGCACCGCCATGAAGGCGGCCAGCGGCAGCACCGTGGTGATGAGCAGGGGCACGGTTCTCTGCACGCCGAGCGACAGGGACTCTTCGTCACGTTCGGCCAGCCGGGAGAAGCCGGCGATCGACACCATGCGGATGGCGCTGCCGATCATGCCGGGCACCCAGCTCGACACGTTGAACGCCATCAGGTAGAAGCCCAGCCAGTCCTTGCCCATGATGTTGCCGACGATGATGTAGCCCACGTTGAGCAGCAGGACCTCCAGGGCGATCCCGGCCGCCGAGGGAATGCCGAACCGCAGCAGCTTGGCCGCGATCTGCCGGTCGAACCCCAGCCGGTAGGGCAGCCGCGCGTAGATCAGCATGAAGACGCCGGTGACCACGGCTCCCACGAGCTGTCCCCAGGCGAAGCTGTACGCCCCCGCGCCGCCCACCGCGAGGACGATGGCCACCGGCGCGTTGACCAGGAAGCCCGCCAGGACCGCCTTGGCGTTCTTGCCCGTGCGGAACCAGCGCAACAGGGCCGCGCTGCGCACCGCGGTGATCGCCTCGACGAGGATCACCGCGGTGAGGATCCGCACCACGGACGTGGCCTCCTCGCTGCCCGCCAGCATCGAGAAGTACGGCGCGCCGACCCAGAAGACCGCGTACAGGCCCACGGCGGAGAACATCGTCAGAGTCGTGGCCGTGGGCGCGATGTCCTCCAGCCGCCCCCGCCACTGCAGGACGGCCGACATGACGCCGGCGTCCTTGACCACCATGACGAACTGGGTGGCCGCGAGCGCGACCGCGTATATGCCGAAGTCCGCCGGCGCCAGGAGCCTGGCCAGGACCAGGCCGAGGATGAACGAGCCCGCGCGGGTGACCAGTGTGCCGAGCAGGCTCCACACTGCCCCTCGGCCCGCCTTTCGCCCGATGTCGCTGATGTCCGGGCCCGGTTGCTCTGCCATGCCCGCCTTCCTAGCTCGGCTCGTTGATCCGCTCCAGCCAGATCTCCCGCCAGAACGGGACGAACGCGCGGGGGCAGTTGGATTTGTAGACGCCGTCGCAGACGATCCCTTCGAGCGCGATGCAGGGGTTCTTCATCTCCAGCATCTTGCCGCTCTTCTCGTCGATGCAGCGCTCGACGCGGGCGCTCACGCGGGCGACGCGCCCGCACGAACGCGCCATGTCCTCCTCGAAGCCCAGACCGCGGTTGAACCCCTTGGTGCTCAGCGTGGCGACGATCTCTTCCCTGGACTTGATCCGGACCAGCTCACCCGGCTGGAGGTCGGTCGTGCCCGTCGGCGTGGGGCCGGTGTGCGGGCCCGGCTGCACGAAGCCCCACGCCAGCCCACCCTTGATACGCAACCACCTCGGGAACTTCCTGGAGAGTCTCTGGTAGCGGTTGAACAGCCCGAAAAGGAGCGTGCGGAGGGTCGAACCGACCCCGGCGTTCCCCACCTGGATATCTGCGACGTACTGCCTCATGTCCCGAAACGGGAGTGGTTCCGGGGCCGCGCGCAGCAGCTCTGTCGCCTGGCAGCGGAAACGTTCCTCGCCCTCCGGCGCCGGCTCCCTGTGGGTGTTGACCTCCAGGAGCGGCAGCAGCGGCCGCTCGAGGCGGACGACCGGCTCCGAGGTGGGCGGCCCGTCCACCCGCTTGAGCCAGGCGGTCTTCCAGTAGAGCAGGCACGCGGTCTGGCAGCCGCCGTGGGCCGAACCGTCGCAGCGGGCGGCCGTCAGATGGACGGCGTCGTCCATCCGCCGCATTCCGGTCCTGGTCATCGTGTCGCAGAGCTTGTTGGCCACCTTCTGCACGGTGAGCCGCTGCCCGCAGAACCGCAGCATCTCCGGCATGAAGGGGAGGCTGTCCAGCTCCCCCTTCTCATCGAGAGTGGCCAGGATCTCCTCAGCGTTGAGGACCTCCACCACGTCGCCGACTTTCAGCGCCTGACTCAACCCATCCACTCCTTCACCAGGCCCGCGCTTTGCAGGGAGTGTGCCGCGTCCGCCAATGCCTGGAACGGCAGGTTCGACCGTTCCGCGATGTCCAGGAGGCTGTTCAGCCCGTCGGAAAGGTTCAACACCCACAACATCGCCATCTGGGCCTGCTTCGTGTCACTGCGTCCGCCAAGTGACCCGTACAGGCCTCGGGTTCCCAGCTGGGGCTCGCCGTACGGGCTGAGGTTCTGGTAGCGGCGGTTGCCCTCCAGGACCCGCACGGCCGCCCACAGCGTCTCCAGGGTGTCCTCCATCGCCTCAGGACGCACGAAGCCGGGGTTGTCAGCGGAGGTGTGATACTCCGGGTAGCTTCCGTAGGGCGTCCTGGTCAACGAGCCGACGGCGAGGTTGAAGCCCGGCGAGCAATACTGCCGCTCGTCGTAGCCGTAGGGAGAGAAGTCCAGGATGGTGTGCGGCCTGTCCTTCAGCACGTGCGCGAAGACCTGGTCGATCTCGGCGTCGCCACGCCTGCTGCGCTTGTAGGTGATCGCGCCGCTGTCTCCCGCGCAGGCCAGGGTCACGCCGTGCCTGATCCGGTCGGTGTTCTCCCGGTTGAGCGCGAGCCAGGTGATCGCGCCGATGGTGCCGGGCGCGAAGATGAACCGATAGGTGTACCAGGGATCGGACAGGCGCTGCGCCAGCGCGACGGCCACCGCCACCCCGGCCAGGTTGTCGTTGGCCAGCGAGGGATGGCAGATGTGGCAGGAGATCAGCACTTCCTCGGAGCTCCTGCCGCGGATCACGTGCTCACCGTAGGTCAGGTGTCCGTCGGCGAGCGTGGCGTCGATCTTGACCTCGTACGGCCCGTCCGCCAGCCCGTCCAGGGTGTTCTGGCTCAGGCAGAAGCCCCAGGTCTCGGCGTAGTAGCTGGTCCGGTACGGGATCAGGTCCGGCTGGTCGGGCAGGGTGTGCAGGTGCCCGCGCAGCTCCTCCAGGGACATGGTGGCCTCGACCGGCACGCTGTACCCGACGACGTGCAGGTTGGACTCCTGGAAGTCGACCACCTTGTTCCCCGCGGCGTCCTTGATGTAGGCATCGCGGATGTTCCATTCCCTGGGGATCGTCCAGTCGAGGACGTTGGTCCCCGTCGGCACCTCGGTGATCTCCAGCGGGATCGACTCACCGATGATCTCCAGGGTGCGCCGCAGTCCGGCGCCGGTGATGCTCCGACACAGCGGGTAGAGCCGCCGTACCAGATCGTGCATATCAGCGCCGGTCATGGCCGCAGGGTTTCGTCGACGATGCCGGCCACGCGCCGGTCGGCGAGCCGGGCCAGCCTGGTGAAGCGGCGTTCGAAGTCCTGCTTGGTCAGGCCGTGTTCGCGGTAGGCGTCGATCAGCTCCACCGCCCCCGCCTTGACCGTCCAGCGCGCCTCATAACCCAGCGTGGCCCTGATCCGGGAGAAGTCGACGCGATAGGAGCGCGGATCGGCTCCCGTCTCGCCGGTGATCATCAGCGTCGATCCGGGCACCGCGGCGACCACCTCGGCCGCGATCTCGGCGACGGTCACGTTGTTGACCTCGGTGCCCACGTTGAACGCCGTCGCGTGCACGGCTTCGCGAGGGGCGACGAGAGCGACCGCGAAGGCCTCGGCGATGTCCCTGGCGTGCACCAGCGGGCGCCATGGGGTGCCGTCGGACAGCACCCGGACCTCGCCGGTCAGGTACGCGTGGCCCACCAGGTTGTTCAGGACGATGTCGGCACGCAGCCGCGGCGAGAACCCGAAGGCTGTGGCGTTGCGCAGGAACACCGGCGTGAAGTCGTCGTCGGCCAGGTCGACCAGGTCGTCTTCGACCCGCACCTTGGATTCGGCGTACGGCGTCACCGGGCGCAGCGGCGCCTCCTCGTCCAGCAGGTCCTCGCCACCGGACGCGCCGTAGACCGAACAGGTGGAGGCGTACAGGAAGCGGCGTACGCCCGCCTCCTTGGCCAGCCTGGCCAGCCGGACGGAGGCGTGGTGGTTGATGTCGTAGGTCAGGTCGGGCGCGAGCGCGCCGAGCGGGTCGTTGGACAGCGCGGCCAAGTGGATCACCGCGTCGAATCCGGCCACGTGTTCCGGACCCACGTCACGCAGGTCCACGGCGTGCGCCTCGATCGTCTCGGGAGCGGGGCCGAGCAGGCAGTCGGCGAACAGGCCGGAGTCCAGGCCGGTCACCTGATGCCCGGCCTCACTCAGCATGGGGGCCATCACGCTGCCCAGGTAGCCCTGGTGGCCGGTGAGAAGTACCCGCATCAGTTCTCCAGATCGACGGTCAGCTTGGAAACGTGAAAGGCCTCGGCATAGCGGGTGTGGCACTCGATGCCGCGGATGCGGGCCAGGCCCAGGAACGCCTCGCGGTCGTACCAGGGCCGGTGCCGCTGGGAGGCGTAGTGGCGCTGGAGCAGATCCACCTTCAGCTCCGCCACCTCCGTTGAGAGCGGCTGGTACACGGCGGGCGCGGCGAGGTCGCCGTCCCATTTGACGATCTCGTAGCCGAGCGTCAGGTGGTCGCGGAAGGCCGTGGGCACGAGCTTGGCCAGTCCCCGGTGGTCCTGGTGGGCGTCGCCCCGCCAGGGCGCGAAGATCAGGCCGGGTTCGGTGCGGGCGCGGAGCTCCTCCACCGCGGTCTTGGCCTCCTCCCACCTGGCCGGCAGGTAGCCGTCGGGCAGCTTCAGCACGGTGACCCGGAGATCCGCGCCCGGGCAGAAGTCCGCCAGCGCCGCGCGCTCCTCGTACTCGCGCTCACTCCCGCCGCCGGACAGCACCAGCGCGTCCACGCGGATGCCGGGGCGGGCGGCGCAGATCGTCAGCAGGCTGCCGCCCGCCCCGATCGCCAGGTCGTCACAGTGCGCGGCGAGCGCCACGATGCCGGTGAGCCCTCCCGCGCGCAGGCCGATCATTGGGACCGTTCCCACAGGGCCCAAGGCCGCTCGCCGCGGGAGTAGGCCTCGTCCAGTTCCATCCGCTGGTTCACGGTGTCGGTCGGCCGCCAGTAGCCGCGGTGCGGGTAGGCCAGCAGACGTCCGCGCTTGGCCAGTTCCACGCAGCCGTCGGCGACCAGGTCCCCATTCTCCGGGATGTGCTGGAAGACCTCCTGGGTCAGCACGAAGTAGCCACCGTTGACCCACACCGGCATTTCGCTGACCGGCGAGATCCCCCCGACCAGGCCGTTCTCGCCCACGTCCACGCAGTGGAAGGTCTGGGACGGCGGCACGACCATCATCGAGGCGGCCGCGCCCGATTCGACGAAGCGGTCGATGATGGCGGGCAGCGGTGCGTCGGTGAGCACGTCCGCGTAGTTCGCGAGGAACATCTCGTCGCCGCCCAGATAGGGACGGACACGGCGCAACCGTTCGCCGATCGGGGAGTTGGGCCCGGTCTGCACGAAGGAGATCGACCAGTCGGAGATGTCGCTCGACAGCAGCTCGACCTTGCCGCCGCGTAACACGAAATCGTTGGACGTGGCCTCCTGGTAACCGAGGAAGAAGTCCTTGATGTGGTGGGCGCCGTAGCCCAGGCACAGGATGAACTCCTTGTGCCCGAAGTGCGCGTAGTAGCGCATGACGTGCCAGAGCAGCGGTCGCGGGCCGACGAGCGCCATCGGCTTGGGCACCTCGCCCGGGACACCGGTGCGCATGCGCGTACCAAAGCCTCCGCAGAACAGGACGACCTTCACACGACCTCCAGGTGTGGGATCGGGAAGACCAGACGGCCTCCCCATTCGTGCACATAGGAGAGCTGAGCGGTGAGCTCTTCGCGCAGGTTCCACGGCAGGACCAGCACATAGTCCGGACGATCTTGGGCGATGCGCTCCGGCGGAGCGATGGGGATCCTGGTGCCCGGAGTGAACCTGCCGTGCTTGTACGGGTTGCGGTCCACCGTGTAGGCCAGCAGGTCCTGGCGGATGCCACAGTGGTTGAGCAGCGTGTTGCCCTTCCCGGGCGCGCCGTAGCCGACGACCGTCTTGCCTTCTTCGGCGGCAGTGATGAGGAAGCGCAGCAGGTCACGGCGGACGCGTGCGACCCGGTCGGCGAAGCCGGTGTAGCCGGACAGTTCGTGAAGTCCGGCGGCCTTCTCCCGCGCCAGCACGTCGAGCACCCGATCGGACGGGCTCCCCGACGGCCGCGCCCACAGCCGGATGGACCCGCCATGGGTGGGCAGCAGCTCGACGTCCACCAGCGTCAGCCCGCCACTGGCCAGCGCCCGCTGTGCGGAGGCGACCGTGTAGTACTGGAAGTGCTCGTGATAGATCGTGTCGTACTGGTTCAGCTCCATGAGCGTCAGCAGGTGCTGGACCTCGATCGACACCCAGCCGTCGTCGGCCACCAGGGCGCGCAGCCCCTCGGTGAAGCCGATCACGTCGGGGATGTGCGCGTAGACGTTGTTGGCCACGACCAGGTCTGCGGGACCGTGCTCGGCCCGCACCGCGGCCCCCGTCTCCGGCGTCAGGAACGCGGTGAGCGTCGGCACGCCCTTGTCCTTGGCCGCCTGCCCCACGTTGGCCGACGGTTCGATGCCCAGGCACCTGACGCCCCGCTCGACCACATGCTGCAACAGGTAGCCGTCGTTGCTGGCCGCCTCCACCACGAACGCCGGCTTCAAACGTTCCACAGCCGCGTCGATGAACCGCCGCGCATGCTCCACCCAGGAGGCGGAATAGGACGCGAAGTAGGCGTATTCGGTAAATGTCTCTTCCGGCGTGATCAGCGGCGGGATCTGAGCCAGCCAGCAGCTGGTGCAGACCCGCAGGTGAAGCGGATAGGTGAGCTCGGGCTCGTCGAGCTGTTCCTCGGTGAGGAAGAGCTCACAGGGCGGTGTCGCCCCGAGATCCACCACGCCGACCAGGTCCGCCGAGCCACACAGCCGGCACGATTTCCTCAACAATGGGCCCCACCCGAAAAAGCCAAAATTTCCCCCTTTGACCACCCACAGCCGTACTTCGGGTGAGCGCCAAAGAGTGTTACAAGTGTCCTCATGAAACGCCTGAGTATCGATGGAGCATTGCTCTACACGCCCCGCATCCACAGCGATCCACGTGGCGATTTCCTGGAAGCCTTCCGCGCGACCGACCTGCGGGAGGCGCTGGGGCACTCGATCGAGCTCGCCCAGGTGAACTGCTCGGTCTCCAGCCGCGGCGTGCTGCGCGGCATCCACTTCGCCGACGTCCCGCCGGGCCAGGCCAAATACGTCACGTGCGTCGCGGGCGAGGTGCTGGACGTCGTCGTCGACGTACGCGTGGGCTCGCCCACCTTCGGCCAGTGGGAGGCGGTGCGGCTGGACGACGTGTCGCGCTGTGGGATCTACCTTGGCGAAGGCTTAGGTCATGGCTTCCTGGCGCTCAGCGAATCGGCCACGGTCATCTACCTCTGCTCCACCGCGTACGAGCCGGCACGCGAGCACGGCATCCACCCGCTGGATCCGGAGCTCGGCATCGAATGGCCGCTCGACGGTGAGCCGATCCTCTCGGCCAAGGACGCCGCGGCGCCCACGCTCGCGCAGGCTCGTGAGGCAGGGATACTGCCATCGTGGTGAGCGTCGTGATTCCGGCCCACAACGAGGCCAAGGTGATCGGCCGTCTGCTGGACGGCCTGCTCCGTGACGCCGCGCCGGGCGAGTTCGACGTCGTCGTCGTGGCCAACGGCTGCACCGACGGCACGGTCGCCGTGGCGCAGCCGTACGATGTCCGCGTTCTGACGACGCCGGTCCCCTCCAAGCGCGAGGCGCTGCGGATGGGCGATGAGGCTGCGCGTGGATATCCCCGGCTGTACGTGGACGCCGACATCGAGCTGAGCACCGCCTCCGCTCGCGCGCTCGCGGCCGTGCTGGCCGCGCCGGACGGGCCGCTCGCCGCCGCGCCCGAGCGGGAGCTGGCGCTGGCCGATCGCCCGTGGCCGGTCCGCGCCTATTACGCGATCTGGACGCGGCTGCCGCACGTGCGCGCCGGGCTGTTCGGCCGGGGCGTCATCGCGGTGAACGACGCGGGCAATGCCCGCATCCGCGCCCTGCCCCCGGCGATGGCCGACGACCTGGCCGCCTCGAACGCGTTCGCACCTGACGAGCGCGTGATCGTGACCGGCGCCCGCGCGGTGATCCAGCCTCCACGTACGGTCGCCGACCTGCTGCGCCGCCGGGTGCGTGCCATGACCAGCGTGAACGAGCTGGAGCAGACCTCGGCCACGGCCGGAGAGCGCACGGGGATGCGCGACCTGATGGCCATCGTGGCCGGAGAGCCGCACCTGGTGGGCGCGGCGGTCGTCTTCGCCGTGGTGGCCGTGCTGGCCAGGCGGAGAGCCGCCCGCGCGATCCGCGCGGGCGACTACACCACCTGGTTGCGTGACGAGAGCAGCCGGAGCTAACCGACCGGCGTGTTCATATCAGTGGTGATCTCTGCTGCGGTGAGCGCCTTGTTGTAGATGCGGACCTCGTCGATCAGGCCGCTGAAGTACTCACCCGAACCGCTGTTGCCACCGATGCGCAACGGGCTCGTCCCGGTACGCAGGTTGCCGCCCGTGAGGTTGGTTGCCACCTGCGTGCCGTTGACGAACATCCGCAACGTGGACCCGTCGTACGTGGCCGCCACATGACTCCACGTGTTCAACGGCAGGTTGCTCGGCGCCGGCGCGTTCGCCCCCGACGAGGTGAAGATGAACGCCCCAGGACCGCTGCCACCGCTGCCCATGATGGCGTAGGCCAGATCGGTGCCGAACTCCTTCATCAACACCGTCCGCCACCCCGTGACGCTGGCAGGCCGGACCCACGCCTCCAAGGTCATCCCGTTGGTCAACCGCAACGTGCTCGAATCGGCCACCGTGACCCAACTCGACGTGCCGTTGAACGACAGCGCCTGACCGTACTTGCCGGCCGCCCAGGTCGCGGAGGTGGCCGTGCCGTTGTTGCCGTTGCCGGAGGCGTCGGCGACGGCGGTGCCGGTGCCCGCGTTCATTCCGTAGGCGGCCACCAGGCCGGTGACCGTGGGCGGCTGGGTCACGACCGCCGACGCCTCGTTGGACGACGGACTGGTGTTGCTGGATCCGTCGAAGGCCACGACGCGGTAGTAGTACGTGCCCGCCTCGACACCCGAGTCGGTGAACGACGTGCTCGCGGTCGAGCCCACCTGGTTGGCGCCGGACGGGGTGAACCCGGCGGTGGCGGACCGGTGGACGGTATACCCGGTCACGCCCACGTTGTCGGTCGAGGCCGTCCAGGTCAGCTGGGCGCTGCCCGATCCGCCGGTCGCCGCCAGCGAGCCCGGTGCGGTGGGCGCCTGGGTGTCGGGCGGTCCCTGCTGACCGACGGGCGTGTTCATGTCGGTGGTGATCTGTGCTGCGGTGAGCGCCTTGTTGTAGATGCGGACCTCGTCGATCAGGCCGCTGAAGTACTCACCGGAACCGCTGTTGCCACCGATCCGTAGCGGGCTCGTCCCGGTACGGAGGTTGCCGGTCGTGGGGTTGGTTGCCATCTGCGTGCCGTTGACGAACATCCGCAACGTGGACCCGTCGTACGTGGCCGCCACATGACTCCATGTGTTCAACGGCAGGTTGCTCGGCGCCGGCGCGTTCGCCCCCGACGAGGTGAAGATGAACGCCCCAGGACCGCTGCCACCGCTGCCCATGATGGCGTAGGCCAGATCGGTGCCGAACTCCTTCATCAACACCGTCCGCCACCCCGTGACGCTGGCAGGCCGGACCCACGCCTCCAGCGTCATCCCGTTGGTCAACCGCAACGTGCTGGAATCGGCCGCCGTGACCCAACTGGACGTGCCGTTGAACGACAGCGCCTGACCGTACTTGCCGGTGACGGACCACGTGGTGTTCGCGGCCGTGCCGTTGTTGCCCTTGCCCGAGGCGTCGACGACGGACGTGCCGCCGCCCTCGTCCATCGCGTAGGCGGCCACCAGCCCGTCCGGTGTCTGTGACTGCTGGTAAGTCGCCGTATACGTCGTCGCGGTGGCGGGCGCGGTGATGTTGTGGGTGGTCGCGCCGCCGTCGGACCAGGAGACGAGCGTGTGGCTGAAGCCGTCGGCACTCTGCGGCGAGGGCGCGGAGATCGAGTTGTGCGAGCCCACGATCACCGTCCGGGTGAAGGGGGCGATGGTCTGCTCGCTGTTGAAGCCGAGCTGCAGCCCGGCGGGGGTGGTCTGGAAGGTCAGGTTCACCGTCTTCGGCTGGAGTGTCACGCTCTTGGTGTCGGTCAGGCCGTGCGCGTCCGTCACGGTCAGCCTGAGCTCCAGGTGAGCGGGATATTCGTGGTCCGGAGGGGCGAAGGAGCCGCTCGTGCCGGTGAACGTGGTGATCTCGTGCTCGTGGCAGGTGCTGGGGCAGTGATGCATGATCAGTTTCCACGACATCCGCGACCCTGGGATCGTGCCGTCCTGGACGTCCGTGCCGGTGCCGGAGAACGAGATCGTGTCTCCGACCGCCCAGGTGAGGGAGAACGACGGGGAGCCGATGGCCGCGGTCGGCGGCGAGTTGCTCACGTTGATCGTGACGGTGGCGTCGCCCTGGCCGCCACGCCCGTCGTCGGCTCGCAGCTTCACCACATAGGAGCCCGGCTGGGTGTAGGTGAAGGACGGGGTGGCCGAGGTGGAGTCGTCGAACTCGCCGTCGCCGTCCAGGTCCCACCGGAGGGTGAGCGGGTCGCCGTCGGCGTCCGCGGAGCCGGCGGAGGTGAAGTTCACCGCGAGCGGCGCGTTGCCCGACGTGGCGCTCGCGCCGATGACGGCGCTCGGCGGGGTGTTGTTGTAGATGTAGCGGATGATCTGCCCGTTGGCGTAGTCGACCGCGAAGAGGTCTCCGCCTGGGCCGGTCTGCACCTCCACCGCGGGGATTCCCGAGTCGAAGGTGGCGATGGTCGCCGGGTCGGGCAGGCCGTTGGCGCCCTTGGTCATGACCCAGACGCACGATCGGCTGTAGTCGGAGAAGAACATCGCGCCGTCGTAGGCGTCGGGGTAGGAGCCGCCGTTGTAGAAGGCCACGCCGCTGGAAGAGGAGCCCCCGGACGGGCACGGGTCGTTCGGCGCGGGCCTGGAACCGTGGTTCCAGGCGAAGTACGGCTGCGCGTGAGCCGCCGCCCCCGCCGCGTACAGGTTCTCGCAGAGGGTCAGGTTGAGATTGTCGTATCCTCCCTGCCTGCCTGAGCCCTCGTAGCAGGGCCAGCCGAAGTTGTTCACCGGGCCCGTGGGGTCGGCGATCCGGTTGATCTCTTCCCAGGTGTTCCAGCCGACTTCACCGGCCCAGACTTCGCTGGTGCCCGGCCGGATGGTGATGCGGAACGGGTTGCGCTGGCCGTAGGCGATGATCCTGGCCAGGTTGGGGTCGCTGCTGCCGGCGTTCGGGTTGCCGGGGGCGGCCGCGCCGGTGTCCGGGTCGATCCTGATGGTGGTGCCGTTGAGGCTCGCCGGGTCACCGCTGGTGCGCGGGTCCTGTGAGCGCAGCGCGCCGCCTTCGGCGGCCGGTGGGGTGAGCGCCGTGCCGACCGGCGACGGCGGGTCGCCGCAGGGGTTGTCCGGGGTGATGTCCGAGCTGGTCAGGTTGTCCTGGCCGTAGTCGGCGAAGTTGAAGCTGGCGCCGTCGCCGCCGCTGGCGTAGAGCATGCCGTCGGAGCCGAACTTGAGGTCGCCGACGGAGTGGCTGGGGTGCTGCTGGCACCAGTCGGTGATCAGTGGGGTCTCGACGACGGAGCTGCCCGAGGGCGCCAGTGAGGACAAGCGCCCGGTGATGAGGCAGCCGTCGCCGGTGGCGCCGGGCGGAGTCGGGCAGGGGTCACCGCTCACGCCTGCCGTACCCCAGCGTGGCGCGGTGCCACCGGGCACCGCGTCGTAGGCGTACAGGACATAGATGCGCGGGTCGGCCGGGAAGTCGGGGTGCAGGGCCATGCCGAGGAGCCCGCGGTCCCAGAAGTTGTGCACCTGCGTGCGCAGGTCGGCGTAGATCGTCGCCGTGGTGTCGGTGATGGAGTCGAAGACCTTGATCAGGCCGCTCTTCTCGGCGACGAACACCCGGCCGTCCGAGGCGAACTCGATGTTGGCCGGGTTGGTCAGCCCGCTGAAGACGACCTGTTTCTGGAAACTGCCCGGCAGCGCCTGCGCGGCGGATGGCGCGACAAGCGCCAGGCCGGTGGTGAGCAGCAGGACGGATAAAAGCGCATGGCAAAGCCGCCGCAACACGAGAACCCCCTAGAACCGATACTCCCCCGAGCCCTGAATTCGATCTATCGCACTGAATCAGCCGGAAGTCACGAGGTCTGTCCACATGTGGCCAGCCACGCGTACAACAACCAGCCCAACTCGTACGGCCGGCACTCCCGGTCGACGGCAACCGGCGGATAAACCCGATCCAGTACGCCGAGGCGTAGCCCCGGACGCACTCCGGTCGCCACCGCCCGCAGGCCGCGCACCAGTTTGCGCGGATCCGCCCGCGCTTCCTTGCGCCACGTCAGAGCGAGCTCATCGAGCACGAAGGCCGGCCGCTCGATCATCCAGTCGAGTCCCTTGGTGATTTCCGCCACGTAGGCGGTGCCTCCCGCGTCGGCCAGATCGAGCAGCGCCATCGGCCCCATCGCCAGCTGATGAACGCTGTAGACCGGATACCCCTCGACCACCGACCCGGTGCGGGCGTCGTAGTGCCACCACCACTCCCCCTGCGGGCCCTGTGCCTGGCAGATCCCCTGCGCCACCTGCTCGGCCGCGCGCAACGCTTCGGCGTCGCCGGTGGCGGCGTGCAGCCTGGCCAGCGCCTGCAGCGGGTAGACCTGATCGGCGAAGCAGCCCACGTGGGCGCGATACCGGGGGACCAGCGGCCCCGTCCCGAGCGCGTGCGGGTAGAGCCGGTTGCCCGCCAGCCCGCCGAGCAACCGCTCGCGGGCGCGCTCGACCCGGTCGCCGGCCACGCCGGCCGCGACCAGAGCGGCCAGCACCCACGCCGCCTCGACGGTGTAGATCTGGGGACCCGCGTCCAGCTCCGCGAGGCGGCTCAACGCCAGATCGAGATCGGCGTGCCCGGCCTCCGCCGCCGCCCAGCAGATCAGCGCGGCATCGCCGGGCCCCGTCACCTCAGGTAGCCGTTTGACCAGGTTGCCCACCAGGTCGAGGAGACTGTCACCGGCCAGTGCCGCCCGCTGCCGCTGCTCCTCCAGGGTCGCCACGCCGAGCGCGACGATCGCCGCGTAACGGATGCTGCGCCCTTCCGGCACCGCCGTCCAGGTCCCGTCGACGTCCTGGCGGCCGCGGCGGGTGAACACGAACTCGCCGTCGACGTACCCCGGCGGCAGCCCGCGCACCGCCAGGTCCACCATGCCCACCACGAAGTCCTGATGTCCGGAGCTCAGCAGAGCGATCCGGTGATCCGTCACGTCGTCTCCTCGATCCTGCGTTTGACACCGGCCCGCTCCCTGAGCACCAGGAGCAGGAATCTGCCGTTGGTCTGCACGTAGCGCGGCCCGAGCCGCAGCGGCTCCTGCAGCATGCGGTAGAGCCATTCCAGGCCCAGGCGCTGCCAGCGCAGCGGCGCCCTGCGGGTGCGCCCGGCGAGCACGTCGAACGAGCCGCCCACGCCGTGGATGATCCGTGCCTGAGTGGCCTCGCCCCACTCCCGGATGAAGATCTCCTTCTTCGGCGAGGTGATGCCCAGGAACAACAGGTCGGCCTGGGATTCGGCGATCTCGGCGGCGACGACGGCCGAGTCCTCCACCGGGAAATAGCCGTCACGCGAGCCGGCGATGGCCAATCCGGGATAGCGCAGCCGTACCTCTGCCAGCACTCCGGCCAGCACCTCATCGGTCGCGCCGAGGAAATAGGCGCGGTAGCCGCGCCGGTCTCCCTCGGCCATCAGCTCGGTGAACAGGTCGATGCCCGCCACCCGCTCAGGAAGCCGATGGCCGAGCATCCGCGCGGCCCAGACCACCGCCTGCCCGTCGGCCAGCACGAGATCGCTGTCAACGACCGACTGCCGCAACGCAGCGTCCGTGCGCATGTTGACGACCTTGGCGGCGTTCACCACGCCGATGGTGAGCCGCCTCTGCTCCGAAATCGCCGCCACGCAGTGCGAGATCACCTGGCTCATGGTGAGGGCGTCCAGCACCGTCCCTAATACCGTTTTCCTGGAGGCCTGCTCCGGTAACCTCGTCATCCATCCCCCTGGGCGTCCATGACATATCGGTCTTAGCTCCGGAAATGTGACATCACGGGAGAACCAGCTCGGTGAGCGTCGCCCGGTGGTCCGTCCGGGGCAGCCGCAGGGTCTTGAAGCTCCGGATCGCGATCCGGCGATCGGCCAGCACATGGTCGATCGCCACCTTCGGGAACAGCCGCGGCTGCTCGTAATAGGGCCAGGTCATGGACAGCCCCTTTCCGGTGACGTCGGCGGCGTCCCGGTAGCCGGTGGCGATCAGGTCACGCAGCACCACATGGTCGAGGGTGGAGTTGAAGTCTCCGGCCAGCACCCGCAGGCGCCCTCCAGCGGGTGGCAGTGCCCGGATGCTCGGCGCCCAGCACGCCGTACGCCAGCCCTCGGAGGGCGCGCACGCGTGGACCGCGACGAGCTCCACCTCCTGCCCGCCCGGCAGGGTGACAACGGCGGGGAGGTGGCGCGGACTGTCCTTGAAGGCGGGGGCCTCGATCGGCGTGTCCGCCGGCCGCAGCGGGTAGCGCGAGTAGATCGCCGCGCCCTCGGAATTCGTTCCCGGCAGGACGATCTTGTACGGCAGCAGCCTTCCCAGCCCGAGCCCGTCCACCCGTTCCCTCATCAGGTTGGTGAACTCCAGCAGGTGCAGCACGTCCGGCCGATCGCGCTCGACGGCGTCGACCAGTACGGGCGGCAGCACGGAGGAGTGCAGCAGGTTGACGGCCATCACCCGCAGCACCGGACCCCCGGCGGGCGGGTTGCTCTCCGGCACCACGCGCGGCAGGACGGTCACCGCGAAGGCGCCGGTCACGACGAGCGCGGCCACCAACAGCGGCCCGGCACGCAGGACGACCGCGAAAGCCAACGGCACCAGCGAGAGGGCAGCCGCGTAAGGAGTGAACGACACCAGCTGAGACCAGAAGAACTTCGGCTCCCACCCGCACAGGCGCAGGCTCACCCACCCGGCCAGGCCTGTCACCAGGAGCCACAGCACCGAGTCTCCTAAACGACGCTGCACTGGCGCCCACGCATCAGCACCGGCCAGGCCGCGTGCAGCGCCTGGTTCCAGTGCCGGATCGGCTCCCCCCGGGTGTGCGCGAGCACACTGTTGGCCGGGCGCCTGGCCGGCCGCGGAAAGGACGCGGAGGTCACGGGGCGCACCCGCTCGGGACCGAGGCCCAGGAGGGTGAAGATCTCCCTGGCCAGCCCACACCACGTCGTCTCGCCGGCGCTCGTGCCGTGATAAACGTCCGGCGGCAGATCGGACTGCGCCAGCCGCACCAGGTAGTCGGCCAGGTCGACCGTCCAGGTCGGCTGGCCACGCTGGTCGTCGACCACCTCGACGGTCTCGCGCTCGGCCGCCAGCCTGATCATGGTCGTCACGAAGTTCCGTCCCACGGAACCGTACAACCAGGCGGTGCGCACCACGTAATGGCCGTGCTCCAGCGCCGCCTGCTCCCCGGCGAGCTTGGTCCTGCCGTACGCGTTCACCGGCGCGGTCGGCGCATCCTCCCGGTACGGCAGGCGGGCGGCCCCGTCGAAGACGTAGTCGGTTGACACATGCAGGAGCCGCGCCCCGGTCCGCGAGCAGGTCTCGGCCAGCCAGCCCACCGCGTGCCCGTTGATCGCCAGCGCCTCGTCCTCGTGCGTCTCCGCGTCGTCGACCGCCGTCCAGCCGGCACAGTTGATCACCACTCTGGGCCGGTAGGCGGACACGAAGTCGCGTACCGCGCGCTTGTCGGTCAGGTCGAGCTCCGACCGGCCAAGCGCGAGCACCGGCTCCCCGGTCAGCGCCGCCCGGTCGAGGACGTCGGCGGCCAGCATGCCGCCGCCGCCCGTGATGAGCCATCTCATAACGCCTCCCGGCGCGACCGGCCCGTCATGCGGCCCACCAGTCACAGTGCTCGGCATACCAGCGGACCGTGTCCTTCAGCCCCTTCTCGAACGAGATCTCGGGACGGTAGCCGAGCGCCCGGAGCTTGGAATCGTCCAGCGAGTACCTCCGGTCGTGGCCCTTGCGGTCCTCGACGTACTCGACCGCGTCCCAGTCCCTGCCGCAGGCTTCGAGCAGCAGGCCGGTCAGCTCCTTGTTGCTCAGCTCGGCCGTGCCCGCGATGTTGTAGACCTCGCCTGGCTCGCCCTTCTCGGCGACCAGCCAGATGCCGGCGCAGTGGTCCTCGACGTGGATCCAGTCGCGGATGTTGCCACCGTCGCCGTACAGGGGGACCTTCCGGCCGCGCAGCAGGTTCGTGACGAACAGCGGGATGACCTTCTCCGGGTACTGTCTCGGACCGTAGTTGTTGCCGCATCTGGTGATCGAGACGTTCAGGCCATGGGTGATCGCATAGGCGCGGGCGATCAGATCGCCACCGGCCTTCGACGCCGCGTACGGCGAGCGCGGCCGCAGCGGCGCGGCCTCGTCCCAGGAGCCGACGTCGATCGAGCCGTACACCTCGTCGGTCGACACCTGGACTACCTTCGGGACCTCCGCCTCCAGGCACGCCTGCAGCAACGTCTGGGTGCCGAGCACGTTCGTGCGCATGAACTCGGCGGCGCCCTCGATCGACCGGTCGACGTGCGACTCGGCCGCGAAGTTCACCACCAGGTCGTGGCCGGGCACGACCCGGCCGAGCAGCTCGGCGTCGCAGATGTCCCCATGGACGAACTGGTGCGGCACTCCTTCGAGGTTGGCCCGGTTGCCGGCATAGGTGAGCTTGTCCAGCACTGTGACGGTCACGCCGGACTCGGACGCAAGAGAACCGTGCAGATTGTGGACGAAGTGGGAGCCGATGAAGCCCGCACCGCCCGTTACAAGAACGCGTGTCATGAACTGATCTGTACCTTGCTGTGATCGCCCAAGACGAGACGATGGGCTTTGGGCGTGTTGGGCGCCGGGGTGACCTCGACGTCGTGGCCGATCAGCGACGACTCGATGCGACCGACCCCGGCGATGGAAGCCCTGGGCAACACGATCGAGTACTCGATCTCGCTGCTGGTGACGGCGCAGTCGGCACCGATGGAGGTGAAAGGGCCGACGTAGCTGTCCCGGATCCGCGCGCCCTTGCCGATGATCACCGGGCCGACGATCCTGGACCGCTCGACCACGGCCCCCTTCTCGACGACCACCCGGCCCACCAGCTCGCTGACCTCGTCCACGCGTCCCCGTACCCTGGGCTCGACCGACTCCAGGACCAGGCGGTTGACCTCCAGCATGTCGGTGACGTTGCCGGTGTCCTTCCAGTAGCCGGAGATCACCGATGACTCGACGTGCAACCCCGCCTCGATCAGCCACTGGATCGCGTCGGTGATCTCCAGCTCGCCCCGCGACGACGGCTTGAGCTCCGCCACCGCGGCGTGGATGGCGGAGCTGAACAGGTAGACGCCGACCAGCGCCAGATCGCTCTTGGGCTGCGCGGGCTTCTCCTCCAGGCCGACCACCCGTCCCTTGGCGTCGAGCTCGGCCACCCCGAACTGGCGCGGGTCGCCGACCCTGGTGAGCATGATCTGGGCCGCGGGCCGCTCGCGGGCGAACCTGTCCACCAGGCCGTTGATCCCGCCCACGATGAAGTTGTCGCCCAGGTACATGACGAAGTCCTCGTCACCGAGGAACTCGCGGGCGATCAGCACGCCGTGCGCCAGCCCGAGCGGCGCCTCCTGCCGCAGGTAGGTGACCTGCAGTCCGAACGCCGAGCCGTCTCCCACGGCCGCCTCGATCTCCGGCTGCGTGTCGCCGACCACCAGGCCGAGCTCCTTGATCCCCGCCGCCGCGATGGACTCCAGGCCGTAGAACAGGACCGGCTTGTTCGCGACCGGGACCAGCTGCTTGGCCGAAGTGTGCGTGATGGGTCGGAGTCGTGTGCCCGATCCCCCGGCGAGCACGAGTGCTTTCACCGCTAGTAAGCCCCTTCTCCACGGGTGACGACGGACCAGGTCTTCCAGAGGATCTGCAGGTCGAGGATGAGCGACCAGTTCTCCACGTACCGCAGGTCGAGGCGTACTGACTCCTCCCAGGTCAGGTCGGAGCGGCCGCTGACCTGCCAGAGCCCCGTCATCCCCGGCTTGACCACCAGGCGGCGGCGGACGTCGGCGGCGTACCTGCCCGCCTCCTCCGGCAGCGGCGGGCGCGGCCCGACCAGGGACATCTCGCCACGGAGCACATTGAGCAGCTGGGGCAGCTCGTCCAGCGAGTATTTCCGCAGGAAAGCGCCTACCTTCGTAATTCTTGGATCGTTCCTAATCTTGAAGAGCACCCCGTCGAATTCGTTCGCATCCAGAAGTGCGTCCTTGAGCTGCTCGGCGTCAGCCACCATCGTACGGAACTTCACGACACGGAACTCTTTGCCGCCTTTGCCGACCCGGATCTGATAGAAGAGCGCGGGCCCATGGCTCGTGAGGCGGATCACCAGTGCGATGGCCAGCAGCGGCAGCGCCAGAAGCAGCAGTGCGGCCACGGCGACCAGCCGGTCGAACACCGTCTTCACGACCTGCCGGGTGCCGTCGAGGTCAGGATGCTCCACGTGCAGGAGCGGCATCCCGGCGACGGGCTTGATGCTGATGCGCGGCCCGGCCACGTCCATGAGCGCGGGAGCCACGAAGAGATCGGTACGCGCGGTCTCCAGGCTCCAGGCCAGCCGGCGCAGCGCGGCCCCGTCCAGCTCCGGACAGGCCAGCACGGCCACGGCGTCGGCCTGCTCGCGCGCGACCACCGCGGCCACGTCGCCGAAGGAGCCGAGCACGGGAATGCCGTCCAGGTCGACGTTCATCGCGTGCTCAGGAAGGCAGGCTCCCACCACCTGCATTCCGTGATGCGGCTGGCGCCTGAACTGCATCACCAGGTTGAGAATCGACTCCCGATGCCCCACCGCGATCACCTGGCGCATGTAGTCGCCCACCGCTCTCCTTCGGTGGAGACGTTTACGCATGCGGTAGCGGAAGTAGAGCGTGGTAAGCAGCGCCAGCGGCAACATCGCCATCACGAAGCTGCGCGCGATGACGGTCTGCGTGGCATACGCCATGATGGCGACCGTGGCCATCAGGCCGACGCCGCCGTTGAAGACGGCCTTGAACTCCTCCGGCCCCTCGCCGTTGGCGCGCTGGCGGTACGCGCCGCCCATCATGAGCGCGACGGGCCAGGCGACGACCAGGCCGAATCCGAGCGCGAACTCGACCAATGGAATGAACGCACCGGCCATCAGCCGGATGCTGAGCACGCACACGCATGCCAGCAGAGCACATACCGTGTCCCCGAATAACAGGAGCCGTAGGTACGCGCGCGTCCAGATGCTGGACGCGCGGCGTGGCACGGCCCCGAGGAGCACAACAGCGGACTCCCCAGTCCCCACCCTCATAGCCTCCACCCTTTGGACCACCCCGAAACTCTGTGCACCGCGATAACTTGACGTTCCTAGAACCACATGGGTTGACAAGTCCCACGCACTTAAAGGGCGGCGGCCCCCACTAAAGAGTAAAGATCGATTCCAGCATGGGGAATAACGTCAAATGTCCACAATCGGACGCGGGATGGGCAGGCCCAGGGCTTGACGGAACGCTCCATCTGATGCAGCGTCCCGAAGGGGAAATGTGACATTTACGGCGACATTTCAGCAGATTGCCGCTCAGTGAACCGTTTAGTCGTACTCCAGGTCCGGCAGCGCAGACGGCGGATCCGGGCTACGCCAGACCACCACCACTCCGTCGTGCGCGGAGTCGGCGGCAAGGGCCAGCCGGTCGAGATCGAAGTCCGGCAGGTAGCGCAGGCGGGCGAGAAAGGTGGCGTCCGTGGCCGAGCGCGGCACCACACAGCCCTCGCCGTCACGGTCGAGCAGGATGAACAGGACGTCTTCCCCGGATGCGGTGACGACACGGACCTCCACCACGTCCTCCCACGCAAGGGCCTCGACGCTCCCGTCCGCGTAGTGACGGGTGACGCCTTCTTCCGTGACATATACGTAGGAGTCCGGCATCGGATTGCCGTGCATGGCCGCGATTCTTGCGAGTTCAGGGCCCGTCCCGCAAGGGTTCGCGCTCAATGGTGCGCGTGGGCGGGGTCCTCGGCGCCCCACGAGTGCTCCAGATGCGCCGCCACCGCCGCCCTGGCCGCGTCCTGCGGTCCGTCCGCGATCGCGTCGAGCAGTTCGCGATGCTCGCGCACCAGCACGTCCCTGTCCTGGTAGACCTCGCGCAGCCGGACCAGGCCCAGCCGGGTCTCGGCCGCGAGCACGCCATAGAGCCGTTCGAGCCGCGGGCTGCCGACCGCCTCGATCAAAGCCTCGTGCAGCGCCATGTGCTCGGCCACGGTCTCCGACCATGGCGCGTCGGCGGGCAGGGCGGCCATCCGGTGCAGCGCGGCCTCCGCCTGTGGGGCCCGCTGCCCAGCTATCGCCAGCGCCATGAGGTCCTCGAGGGGCCGGCGCACGTACATGAGATCGTTGAGGTCCGAGATCGTCACCTCGGGGACATACGCGCTGCGATTGCGCTCGCGCTTGAGCAGTCCCTCGTGGACCAGGATCGCCAGCGCCTCGCGCACGGTCGGCCTGGCCACCCGGTACGACGCGGCGATCTCCTGCTCGGGCAGCGGGGTGCCGGGCTCGATCTCGCCGGACAGCACCCTGCTGCGCAGGGCGTCGGCCAGCGCCCCAACGGTGGAGACGGGTCTGAGGGGCAACGTCACGCCTGCGACTCTAACGCTCTTTCCCTTTCCGGTACGGCCACGGCGACCAGGCTGAGCGCGAGCAGCACAAGGCCGGCGACCGAGATCGGGGCCAGCCGCTCGCCGAGCACCACCAGGCCGAGCAGCGCGGCGACGGCCGGCTCGGCCAGCGCCAGCGTGGCGGCCGTGGCCACAGGGGTGGTCCGCAGGCCGCGCCCGTACAGGAAATAGGCCACGGCGGTTGTCCCCAGCCCTAGGTAGAGCACGGCGACCAGCCCGCGCGGCTCCACCAGCCACCCCACACCGCCGAAGAGGAGGACCGGCAGCATGATCACAGCTGCCCCGCCGAACAACACCCCCATGACCGCGTTGGACTGTCCCCCGCCCTCGATCGCCCGGGCCGCCATGACGGCATAGAAGGCGTAGAGCAACCCTCCGAGCAACGCGAACGCGACACCCGACACGACCCGCCCACCCGCCTGCGCCCCGCCGCCGACGATCAGCGCCGCGCACCCACAGACAGCCGCCGTGGTCGCGACGGTCCACCGGCCGCTCGGCCGCCGCCCATGCAGGACCCACGACAACATCCCGGTGAAAACGGGCCCGCTACCGATCGCCACCACGGTTCCGATCGCGACGCCGGTGCGACCGACGGCGGCGAAGAAACACAGTTGGTAGGCGGCCACCGCCACGGCGGCGAGCAACAGGCCGGGCCTGACCGCTTGCCTGATGCCCACCCCCGCGAGCAATGCGAGCGCCGTGCCCCCGATGACCAGCCGAGCGGCGGCCAGCGCCACGGAGTCGGCGGAGACGAGCAGTCCCGCCGTGCCGGCCGTGCCCCAGAGCACGGACGCGCCGACGACAGCCGATGATCCATTCCTCACGGAGTCATTGTCTGACAATTAGACAATTTCGTCTAGTAGCTGGTCGATCAAGCGCGCCGCCGGGGCCGCCACCTCCCCCACGTAGTCGTCGAACGCAGCCAGGCCGTCGCGGATGCTCGGCAGGCTCTTGCGCGGGAGTTCGAGCAGCGGGTCGTTCTCCGCGGTGATCGACCCCTCGACCTGGAAGGCGGCGGAGGAGACGGTGATGGAGACCTCGAAACGTACTTCGCGGCCGTCGGGCAGCGTGAACGTGGTGCCGACGCGGGCGCCGGCGTCAGGGAGGAAATAGGAGAACCGCTCGCTTCTGACGAACGGATGACTCAACTCCGCGAGACTCTCCGACGCCCGGCTCAGGGCCGCCAGCAGCCTGGCTGCGGCCAGACTCTCGCTGTCCACCCATGAAAGGGTAGATCAGCGGTCAGTCGGTGGCCAGGCGCGCGTGCCGTTCGACGTCATAACGTACGCCGTCATACGAGAGTTTGCCCCGTTCGATGCCCTCAGGCCGGAATCCGGCCTTGGTGGCGACCCGGCACGAGGCCTGATTGTTCGTCCGATGCCCCAACTCGAGCCGGTAGAGCCCGAGCTCGTCGAACGCCCACCTGGCCAGCTTTTCTGTGGCCGCCGCCGCGATCCCCCGCCCCCTGGCCTCCGGCACGACCCAGTAGGACACCCATCCGTTGTCGTGCGCGTCGATCCCGGCCACCGCCACATTGCCGACCACCCGCTCGCCGACGGTCACGGCGAAGGCGTGCCCGACCCCCTCCCACGAGGCGATCCACCCCTGGGCGTCCTTGAGCGTAACGATCGGAAAGGCGGTTTGCCTGCGCAGATCGACGGCCTGGAACGCCTGGAGGACCGCGGTCGCGTCGCTGTCGCGCCATTCCCGCAGCCGAATGTCCATAGGGATCACGCTGCCCGAGATTACCCCGGATGCACCTGCTGCCCGATCTCGTGGGCGGCCTCGAAGTCGGCCACCATCTGCTTGGGCGCGGTCAGGCACCATGCCTCCGCCACGAGCTCGAACAGCTCATCGGCGTCGATCTTGTCGAGATGGACCACCACCCACCCGAACCGCCCGGCCGTGAACTGCACCTCGAACACCTCGGGCCGCTCGGCCACGAGCGCGATCTGCTCCTCGATCGTGGCCTTGAGCCCGACGGTCTCGGTCGCCTCCCACAAGTAGCCGAACCCCTTGTCCCGCACCTTGAGGCCGATCCACTCGCCGCCGTGGCTCATCTTGACCTCGGGCAACTCGTCCAGCATCTCCAGGAACTCATCGATGCTCACACCCATGCCGCCCTGTCTACCAGAGTCGGCCGACGTTTCCGAAGCGGTGAGCGATCGCCGTCACTCGTAATAGCGGACTTCCAGCACGTTGCCGTCCGGATCCGGGAAATAGATGGTCTCAGGGGCGATGCCCTGGGCGCCGAAGGAGTTGGTCCCGGAGCCCCTGATCTCCACATCGTGCTGTTTGAGCCGGACCTTGAGCGCGTCGAAATCCTCCCTGCTCACGGCCAGGCAGAAATGATTGATCGGGTGCCCGGCGCTGCCGGTCACGCCGGTGCCCTCGTCCACGCCGTTGGCGCTTTCGTACGCCATCAGATCGAGAATGGTCCCGGGCGAGACCCGCACGCTCGGGAACGCCGCCTTCCCCTCGCGAAACTCGTCGGCCCGCACCCCGGGCAGCCCGACCACCTGCTCATAGAAACGCAGCGAGGCCAGTTGGTCGGCAACCCAGCAGACGAGATGGTCGAGGCGTGCGTCCATGGAGAACCTCCTCTCCCTCTAATATCTGCTGCACAAATCCACCTGTCCACCGGTGATTTCATCCGCCTGCCAATGGCCGCTTCCTCGAAAGGGCCGGTTAACGCGAAGTTCGCGGCAATGGTTGCGCCACCGTTTCCCCGCCACAATGACGGTGTGACGGAAACCACCGGGACCGGGCGCATGCCTGCAGCCGTGAGAACGGCCAGATTCATCCTGACGCTCGATGTCGCGTTCAGCCTGGTGGCGCTGGCCTTCATGCTCGGCGCCGCCACCGCTACGATGAACGTTACGGTGTTCTGGCTCCTGGTCTACGGCACCGCGATCACGGCCCTGACCGGCTGGGTGCTGGCTCGCTGGCCGACCCGCCGGAAACGGCTGGTCTGGACGGCCGTCGTCCTCGAGATCTTCTTACTTACGCAGCGCTTCGTCCTGCTCGTCATCGACTCCGACCTGACCTGGCACCAGATCCTCCACCCGAACACGTTCTTCCCCGTGACCGTCGTCATCGCGCTGCTCCTGCCCGCGAGCCGACGCTGGTTCAACCGTTGACCCGACCGCCACGTCGCCCTCTGGGGCTGGAGCGCCACGGCGCAGACATAGAAGCGGCGTTGACCGCCCCTTACGAACCATCAGGGAAACCAGTCGGCGGAGATAAGGGCCGGCTCGGCGCCCTGCGCCGGAGCGACGGTGACGAGGAGCGGTGACTCAACCGGCGCACGGAGGCTGAGCTCGGCGGTGTCGCCCGTTTTCGAGTGCGCCACGGGCACCTCATCGCCGTTGTGGATGCTCAGGACCTGCCCCACGTTCGGAGCCCCTGACATGCGGCGTTCCCGCCTTGCCCGGCGCCACGCCATCCGGCGCGGCCACGCTCTCAGCTCGCGGCGCGCCGGGGTGCCGCCCGCATGCTGGCCGAGCCGGATCATGAGGTCGCCGCCGGATCCGAAGACGCCCTGCGGAACGGGATTGACGACGAACATGCCGGTGCTCAGGGAACTGCTGCCGCGTCGCTTGAGGTTGACCAGGCCGCCGGAGCTGATCAGGGAGGCGCGCTCGCAACGTGACGCGTCCAAGATCGCGTGAGCGGTGCCGGAGACGTCGTCGTCCGGGAGCTCCTGGAGCCTGACGCGGTCGATGCGCAGGCCGGCCACGCCGTCGTCCATGACCGAGCCCGCCACGGCTCCCCGGAGCGTCTCCGGGACGCCGCTGCCTTCCGTGACGTCCAGCACCTCGATGCAGAGCAGGCCATCGGCCGGCATCTCATCGGGCATCAGGTCGAACACGACGGTGCCCCTCTTCCTGGCACCACCTCTCTCCAGAAGCAGGCACTGGCGCAACCGCCCCTGGGCACGGACCTGGATGAGCCGCGGCAGCGCCTGGTCATCCGCGTCCGTCTCTCGCTTGAGATTCCAGCCCTGCTCCGATAGATCGTCCACGGACAGGGAGACGGTGACGCGCAGGGCGTGGTCGGCTTCCGCCACCTTGAGGCCGACCAGCCCCGAGCGCTCGAACCGGCCCACGATCTGCTCCCCACGATGGAAGTGGTCCGCCGCCTGCACCTCGGCCGCCTGGCCGCTCGAGATGTCCATCGGCACCTGGGCGGGCGGGACGGCCGTGTCGAAACCGGTGGCGGTGAGCATTGCCGGTGGAGCCTCGGTCACGGCGCGTACGGGAGGGCCGAGGGCACGGTCGATTCCGGTGGTATGTCGGAAGTCCAGCCGGGTGAGGAGCGGCTCACGCCTCTCCCACATGCGGCGTACCGCGCATGGGAAGGGATCGCCGTCGCGTTCCACGTGCCGCATGGCGATGGTGAGCGCATGAGCGTACGTGTCTCCTTCGCCCATTTCCCAGTGCGGCAGCAACGGCGACGGCACGTCGGCTCCGCTGCGGTAGAGCCACAACCAGAGACGGGCGCGCTCCCGCTGCTCCTCCGTCACCATGGACTCGCCTTTGACATGCCGGTCGATGGCCTCGCCGAGCAATCGCCAGTAGTCGTCCCGGTTCTCGGGTACGTGCGACAGCCCGCATCCGCTCCATTCCGACCAGCCGGCCTGGATGACCGGAATGCCGAAGGCGGGGAGTTCGTTCGAGACGCTCCCGCGCACGGTCACGCCCAGGTCCGTCATGCTCCACAACATGTTCTTCGACAGCGCGAGGCTGGGCATGAAGGCCATGTGCCGGCGCTCGGCATGGCGTTCTGTCACCGCGGCGAAATGCCCGGTCCTGTCATAGAGCGACTGGCTGGGATGGTCCAGGAAGAGCCAGTTGACCGAGTCATGTCGCGCGGCGAAGTCCGCGGTCTCCTCGAACCACTGGGCCAGATCGTCGAACACCTCTCTGTTGGTGCCCAGAGCGTCGGAAATGGCGTGGTTGAAGACCGCGAACATCGGACGATCCGGATCCAGCCCGAAACGTTGACATCCCAGCAGGCGCAGCTGCCGCCGCTCCGTCTCTGACTGCAGCTCGAACTGACTGGTGCGGCCGGCCCGCCACCAACTCGGGCGGCCGAGATTGCCTTTCGCCCTGCTGGCCACCAACTCGGCGTTCGCCTTGATGGCTGTCCTGTGTGGCCATACGTGGTCCTGGAAATGCTCGGCGATCAGGCCGGTGAGTTCCTCTCTGAACGTACGCAGGCCCTTGCGCCGCTCTGGAAAGAGCGCATATGCCTTCATGCACCCGGTGCTCTGGACGTGTACGACCGGTATCTCCCGGCGCATGGCCGCCTCGACCGCCAGCCCCCACTGGTCGTAGTCGACATGGCTGGTGACGAGGGCGGCGGCGGGCACGTCGGCGAACAATCGTGCGTAGACGGCGGAAAAGGCCCTGGTGCGGTCTCGGCGCGCTCGATACCACTCGTCCTCGGTCTCAGGCAGCCGCGGCACGCGAGCCAACCGGACGAGCGTCGCTCTCTCCACAGCGTCGAGGCCCGCCGGAGCTGCGCTTTCGCCGCGACCGGCCAGGTGACGGTCCACGAGGTCGTGCACGTTGACGACCTCGGCCGCCCCGAACGCCTCGGCCAGTCGCCGGGCCCGCTCGATGTCGTACTGCTCCCAGAGCGCCTCGCTCCACTCCTCATCCGTGCCGGTGAGCACGACCAGCCGGGCCGATAGCAGGTCGCACAGCGCATTCGCCATCAGGAGATTGCGTATCACGACCCGGATGTCCTGATGCAGCGCCTCGGTGACGACACATTGATCGCTGCCCGCCCGAGATGGTCGGCTTCCAGCCCAGTAGGCGCCCGCCGCGTCGAGCAGGCGATCGAATTGCTGGTCATCTCCGACAAGGCGCATGAGCCCTCCGCCCGGTTTCGTCTCCGAAAGACCGCTTCAAGCCTGCCAGCCCGGCATGCGGGCCGACCGGGCTGACACATTCCTTGGTGACGACTTCGCCGCGCCTTTACCCTGCGGAGCCCGCCCACGGCATACTCACCGACGATTTGCTCCAGGACCGCACAATCCGTCATGTGGCCGGAGCTAGTATCGTCCGGGTTCTCCGAGCCTGGCGAGCTCCTGATCTGTGAGCGTCAGACCGGTCGCGGCGGCGGAGTCTCGGATGGAGGCCGGGCGGCTCGCGCCGGGGATCGGGATGACATGCGGGCCGGCCGCGAGCAGCCAAGCGAGGCACACCTGCTGCGGGCTGACGTTCCGTTCACTGGCGATCGCGTGGAACGCGGTGTGCCCAGCAGGCCGTGCCGCCCCCGCTTCGAGCGCGCTCCGCGAGATCCCGCCAAGTGGGCTCCATGGCAGGAACGCGATCCCGAGTTCGGCGCAGAGCCACAGCTCGGGGCCACTGTCGCGGACCGCGGGCGAATACCGGTTCTGCACGGAGACCAGCCGGCCGCCGAGCTCCCGACGGGCCTGCCGAATCTGCGGCACGTCCACGTTGGAAATCCCGACCATCCGGACCTTGCCTTCGTCGTGCAGCTCGCGGAGCGCACCAACCGACTCCGCGAACGGCACCGCCGGATCGGGCTTGTGCAGCTGGTACAGCCCGATGGCAGCGACCCCCAGCCGCTTGAGCGAACCCTCGCACGCACGCTTGAGGTGACGTGGATCGCCGTTCACCGTCCAGGAGCCGTCGCCAGGACGGCCCCGGCCGCCCTTGGTCGCCACGAGGACATCGCCTGTGTCACCGCCGTAGCTCGCCAGCGCGCGGGCGATGAGCAGCTCGTTGTGCCCGGCCTCGCCGGCGTGCCAGTGGTAGGAGTCCGCCGTGTCGATCAGCGTGACTCCCGCGTCCAGCGCCGCGTGGACCGTGGCGATCGCTCTGGCCTCGTCCGGCCTGCCCTCGATGGACAGCGGCATCGCGCCCAGCCCGATCGCGCTGACGGAAACGCCGCCGATCACACGCATGCCAGGGCCTCCGAGAGGACGCGCGGCAGCCAGTCCGCAGTGTGCGAGAACACGAAGCCGAGCCGGACGGCACGTCCGTTGTCCATGGCGTACGCACGGTCGAAGGAGAACGGTGAAATGTCGCGGCCCGTCGTGTACGCCGCCGGCCCGGCTCCGGCCGCCGCGGACAGCGCGTCACACAGGTAGGTGACGTCGAACGGCCCGTGCGAACAGGCGTTCACCGGCCCCGTGAAGCCGGACTCCGCAGTCCATACCAGGAAGTCGGCGATCTCCCCGGAGTTGATGAACGACGACGGGCGCGGCTCCCGGTGTACGCCGACGAGGAGGCCGTCGCGGATCCGCGTTGTGTAGTGGTCGAGCCGCCCGGTGAAGTCCGCACCGCCCAGCACGTGTCCCGTACGGACGCTCACGAAGTCGAACACCGGCTCACGGGCGAAGACCGCCTCCGCCTGAGCCTTGCCCACCCCGTAGTGCTCGTCGACGAAGGCCGGTTCGTGCCACGGCAGGTCCATTCGTACCGGCAGGGTCGCGAGATCGATTGCGTCCTCGGCGACCGGCGCGTTGCTGTCCAGCGCGGAATACACCTCGATCGTGGAGGTCATCACGTACCGTCGCGTGCGCCCCGCGAAGACCCGCCGCGCCGAGGCAGCCTGCTGCGGCGTGTAACAAACCTGGTCGATCACCACGTCGAAGGCGCGATCTCCGAGGGCGGCACGCAGCCCGTCCTCGTCGTCGCGGTCGGCGATGAGCTGCCTGGCCCCTTCCGGCGCCGGTGAGGAGCCACGATTGACCACGGTGACGGCCGTTCCCGCGTCACGCAGCCGCTCGATCACCCCTCTTCCGAAGTACCGGTTGCCGCCGATCACACACACGCTGTTCATGGCCACAGCCTGGCGAACCTATAGTCGTAAGCGGTAGTGGCGATCTGCTTATCCAGTCGACAGGAAAACTAATGATCGACGTCCAGCGCCTGCGTGTGCTGCGCGAGGTGGCCAAGCACGGCAGCTTCAACCGGGCCGCCACCGAGCTGCGCTTCACCCCATCGGCCGTGTCGCAGCAGATCGCCGCGCTGGAACGCGGCCTCGGCCTGGCCGTCGTCGAGCGCAGCACTCGAGGCGTGACACTCACCGAAGCGGGCCTCCTGCTGGTGGAGACGGCGGAGGCCATCGCCGCGGAGCTGACCGACGCCCAGGAACGGATCGACCGGCTCGCCTGCGAGCGCACCCGATTCACGGTTGCGACGTTCGCCAGCGGAGGCCGGAAGCTGCTCCCGTCCGCGCTCGCGGAGTTCGCCGCCGCCCACCCCGAGGTGGAGCTGACCATCCTGGAGCGGGAGCCGGAGGACAGCATCCCGCTACTCAAGGAAGGACGGGCCGACCTCGCCCTGGCCTACCACTTCGACGGGCCCCCACCGGCCGGCCCGGGCGACCGGTCCGGTCTCGTCTGGACCGCGCTCAGAACCGACCCGCTCCGGGTCGTCCTGCCTCGCACTCATCCCTACGCCCATCGGGAAAGCCTTCATCTTGCCGAACTGGCCGACGAACGCTGGGTGCTCGGGTGCCTGAAGACCGTCGACCTCCTGCGGCGCTACGCCGCCCTGGCGGGCTTCGAGCTGCGCATCTCCTGCAGCGCGACCGACTACATGTTCGCCCAGTCGCTTGTCTCGGCCGGAGTGGGCGTCGCGCTCATCCCGGAGATCGCCCTCATGGAAGCCCCCGACCTGGTCGCCATCTCCCTCCAGCCACCCAATCCGTCCCGCCACATCGGCGTCGCCACAACCCGCCGCGACCGAGGCCCGGCACAGCCGTACGTGGAATCCCTGCTGAAGCTCCTGTCCAACCCGTGACCCTCGCCTGTGCCCTCGATTCCACCGAAGTACGCGCCGCCGTCCCGGCAGGTCTCCAGCGCCCTGCCCTCGGGCCTCAGCTCACCGCTCGCTTCACGAGCGCGCCGATCGTCGCCTCGTCGGCGGCGGTCAACCCCGTCAGCGCGAAGGAGGTCGGCCACATAGTGCCGTCGTCGAGGTTCGCCGGGTCGTTGAAGCCGAGGGTCGCGTACCTCGCCTTGAACTTCTCCGCAGGTTGGAAGAAGCAGACCATCTTGCCGTCCTTGGCGTAGGCGGGCTGCCCGTACCAGAGTTTCGGCGACAGGCCCGGCGCGCTGGCTTTGATGATGGCATGGAGCCGCTCGGCGATGACTCGGTCCGCTTCCGCCATCTCAGCGATCTTCGCGAGCACGTCACGCTCCCCGTCGACTTTGGTCGCGCGCGAGCCGCGGCGCGCGGCCGTCTTCAGCTCCTGGGCGTGCTCCTTCATCGCGGCTCGTTCCTCGTCCGTGAACCCGTCGAACGTCCTGTCGGCCTTCTTCGTGTCGTTCACTGCAGTTTCCTTCCGGTATGTGGCTTCATGATGAGAATTGGCAAACGAGGGGACCGCTGCGGGCGGCTTCTCCGAAACTGACGTTCACGGCCCGTTTCCAGCACGCGAGCGCGTTCCGGCGCGGGCCCGTCAGCCCCAGGCACCGGCGATCTGGCGGGTCGTGGCGTTGAGCCGGTTGAACAGGTTGGTGACGCCGATCATCAGGACGATCGCGGCCAGCTGCTTCTCGTCGTAGTAGGTGGCGGCCGCGTCCCAGATCTCGTCGTTCACCGCGTCGGGACGATCGGCCAGCCGCGTCGCGGCCTCGGCCAGCGCGAGTGCCGCCCGCTCCTCCTCGGTGAAGTACGGGGTCTCCCGCCATGCGACGAGCGTGGCCAGCTTCTCGTCGCTCACTCCGGCCTTGCGGGCCGTCTTGGCGCCGCCGTCGACGCAGGCGCTGCAGCCGTTGATCTGGCTGACCCGCAGATGCACCAGCTCCAGCGTCTGCCCGTCCACCCCACCGGAGTGCACGGCCTTGAAGATCTCCTGGATGGGCTGCATCGCACCGGACAGGACGAAGGCGGGGTTCTGCATACGAGACTGCATTTCGGTGTTCTCCTCTGGGTCGGTGCCCCGTTCCCTCGGGGCGTGACTCCATCACAGCCGAGCGGGCTTACGATGACGACGGCAGTGGGACACCGTGGGACAACTGAAACGGGCTCTACCAGCGGCGACCCGGCCCGGGAAGTTTCCGCCGGGGCGGGACAGGGAGGCGGGGAACTGTGGTTGTGCAACAGCGAACGGCCATGGCCGATCCACAGGAAGAGCTGGCCGCCCGGCTGCGTATGCTGCAGGAGCTGTCCGGGCTCGGTGTGCGGGCCCTCGCGCGGGACACGGGTCTCAGCTCGTCGTCGCTGTCGCGCTACCTCAGCGGCCAGACGGTGCCGCCCTGGTCCGCGGTGATCGCGCTCTGCCGCCTCGTCAAGCGCGACCCCCGCCCGCTGCGCCCGCTGTGGGAACGGACCTCGAATCCGCTGCCGGCGCCCCCGAAGACCAGCCGCCAGGTTCAGCCGCCGTCGCCGCCCGCCGGTGCCCCGCGTCCGCCGCGCAACGATCTGCCGCGTGACGTGCCCGATTTCACTGGACGCCAGGCCCAGCTCGCGGCCGTGCTCGCCACGGTGGACAGCAGCCGGGTGGTCGCCGTCGACGGCATGGCGGGCGTCGGCAAGACCTGTCTGGCGGTGCACGCCGCGCACCGGTTGGCCGCCGACTACCCGGACGCCCAGCTCTATCTGGACCTGCACGGGTTCACCGAGGGGCGGGAACCGCTCGATCCCGATCCCGCGCTGCGGGCCTTGCTCGCCGCGCTCGACGTCCCCTCAGAAAAGATCCCGCAGGAGGGTGGCATCGAGCCACTGGCCGCCTGCTGGCGGTCAGAACTGGCGAGCCTACGGGCCGTCGTGGTCCTCGACAACGCCGCCGACGCTGACCAGGTCCGCCCGCTGCTGCCCGGCGCCGGCGCCTCCGTCGCCCTGATCACCAGCCGCAACCGGCTGCTGGGCCTGGACGAGGTGCCGCCGGTGTCGCTGGACGTGCTGACCCCTCAGGAGAGTGCGGAGTTGCTGGCCCGCGCCAGCGGTGACCCCAGCGGCCCGGACGGCCGGCTGGCCCGCGACCCGGAGTCCGCGGCCGAGGTGCTGCGGCTGTGCGGCCACCTGCCGCTGGCCTTGCGGCTGGCCGCGGCCCGGCTGCGGCACCGGCCGGGCTGGACCGTGGGCATCCTCGTCGAGCGGATGCGGGAGGGCGCGAACGAGTTCGACACCGCGTTCGCCATGTCGGTACGGCAGCTGGACCGGGGCCAGCGCCGCTTGTTCCGCTTGCTGGGCCTGCTGCTCGGGTCCTCCTTCGACGAGTACGTGGCGGCGGCGCTGGCGGACGTGCCGTTGCGCAGCGCCCGGGCGATGCTGGAGGACCTGCTCGACGCGCACCTCGTCCAGCAGCCGGCGGCCGGCCGGTACCGGCTGCACGACCTGGTGCACCAGCACGCGCGCCGGGCCGCTGAGGAGCAGGACTCGGCGGCGGAGCGGGAGCAGGCGCTGGGCCGGGTGCTCGACTACTACGTGCACGCGGCGGCCGCCGCCGACGCCGCGATGCCGCTCCTGTCGCGCAGCCGGGCGGCCTCCGCGGGCCGGCCCCCCGCCGAGCTGCCGCGGTTCACCGACAAAAAGGCGGCCCTCTTCTGGTTCGTCACGGAATACTCGAACCTGATGGCCGCCTTCGAGGTGGCGGTCGCCACCGGAGCCGACGCCCATGCGTGCGAGCTGCCGCGCTTCATGCGGACCTTCTTCGCGCGGCGCTGCGGCACCACGCACCTCAACGTCCTCTTCGAGCGGTCGCTGGCCGCCGCGCAGCGCCTGGGCGATCCGCTGCACCTGGCCGAGGCGCACAGCGACCTGGGCTTCGCCCGGTACAACGCGGGCCGCATGGCGGAGGCCGAAGCCGCGTACGAGGCGGCGGCACCGCTGGTGTCCCAGTCGGGGGACACCTGGTTCGAGGCCGAGCTGATCATGCGCCGCGGCTACCTGCGGTGGGACGAGGGGTACGTCGAGGAGCCGCTCGAGCTTTTCCGGCTGGCGGGAAAGCTGTACACGGAGGCCGATTGCCCGATGGGCGCGGCCCATGCGACCGCGTACGAGGCCTGGGCGATGCTGCAGCTGGGACACCGCGAGGATGCGGCGCGGCTGGCCCGGCACGCGCTGGACATCCCGCACACCGACCCCGCGTCGGCACTCCCGCTGACGGCCCGGATCACCCTCGGCGTGGCGATCGCCCGCGAGGAGCCCGGCGAAGCGGTGGAGCACCTGCAGGAGGCGCTGGCGCTGGCCCGCGAGGACGGACACAAGCACAACGAGGCCTGGTGCCTCAACTGCCTGGGCGTCGCACTGCGGCAGATGGGCCGCTACGAGGAGGCGCTGGCCAGCCATCGGCAGGCGTTCGCGCTGCTGGACGAACTCTTCGAGGAACACTGGAAGATCCACTTCCTCAACAGCTACGGTGAGACCTGCCGGCTGGCGGGCCTGCCCGAGGAGGCCCTGCGGCTGCACCGGCAGGCGCTGGAGCTGGCCCCGAAGCTGGGCAACCGGTACGCGGAGACCCTGGCCCACCAGGGGATCGCGATCGTGCTCGACGTGACGGACCCGGCCGCGGCCGCCGAGCACCGCGCGGCGGGTCAGGCCATCCTCCAGGAGCTCAACCCCACGGCCTACTGATCACGCCGCCAACCCGACATCAAGACCACTGGCATTATCAACCGAGTAGAGGAAGAAGTCAGAGATCTTTGTCCGGGCCGGATTCGACGAGCACGGCGAGACCGCTGCGGGAGGACGCTCCGGCCTTGGCCAAGAGGTTGCTGACGTGGGTTTCGACCGTTCGCGGCGACAGGTAGAGCCGCTGTGCGATCTCGGGATTGGACAATCGCTGCGCGATCAGCCGAAGTACGTCGTGCGCACCTCGCCGCGTGGTTCCAGGAATGCCAGGGCATGCCGCAACCACGCTTCCACGTCGGCGATGCCGTGCGCGGCACCGGCCTGCACAACGACACCGATGTCCCGCAGTTGCCGCAAGGCCGTCGCGCTCCCGCGATCGGTCACCACGCTGAACAGCGCCCACAATCCCCAAACCGGCGTGGGGCCGACGTCGGCGGACCGCGCAGCGCGCCCAGCCCCACATCGAAACCATCGACGGTGGCGTCGTCATCCAGGTCGGCCAGCCAGCGGCCGAGCACCCGGAAACAGAGCGCTGTGTCAGCGTCGACGGACCTGCCCGGCGTGGCCAGCGACTCGGCGAACAGCCGCTCGGCTTCCTCGTCCCGGCCCGCACAGAGGCGGGCGAGTCGGTTCTCAGGGCCGGAGATCGTTGGAGAGGTTGATCCGAATCTCCGTGTTGCGGTATCCAGCACGCCGGAACGCGGCCGCCATCGGCGCGTTGCCCACGTCGGTGGTGGCGGTGACGCGCGGCGCTCCGTTGGCCGCGTGGATGCGGGTGATCTCGCCGAGCACCTCATCCACATAGCCCCGCCCCCGCAACTCCGGGACCACCCCGAGATACCCCACGTTCACGCTGTACGGCGTCGCCGACGGGATCGCCATACCAGCCACCTCGCCCTCGTGCGAATAGGCGATCCGCCACCACTCCCGCTTGCCCGGCGCCCCGAGATAGAAGTCCATCTCTTCGCGCGCGGTCGCGTCCACTCCCTTGGCCGCCACGCTCGCCCGGGTCTGGGCATCCAGGCTGCCCTCGGCGATTCTCGTGAACACCGCCAGGAACTCCTCATCGGACGCCTCGGCGAACCGCAGCGCGCCGGTCGCCGGGGGCACCCCGTCGGCCGGCGCCCACTCGAACTGCAGCCGCTCCACCTCCCGGCTGAGGCCCGCCGCATGCGCTGCCGCCCGCCGCCACTCCACGGCCACCGACGTGGCCGGATCCTCGCGCCAGCCGCCGGCCACCTTGATCGCGTACTGCACCGGCCGCGAGAACCCCGCCAACGCAGCCCTGATCAGCTCGGCGGCGACGGCGGTGCGCTCACCCACAGCGGGATCAACGTCGAGGCAGTCGAGCGCGACCGGGTACGCGCTGTCCCTCGGCCCCCACCACAGAGCCCGTCCCACGACTCGGTCGCCGACCTCGGCGATCCACGTCCATTCCGGCCGATACATGTTCTCGGCCAGTTCCGCGAGGTAACGGTCGGCAGGGATCCAGCCGACGGGCTCGGACACGACCCAAGCGGTCACGCGGTGGAGGTCCGCAGGGACGATCGCACGGTAGGAGATCACCTAAAGAGGTTAGCGAACCCTTTTGACCACCATTGAAGCTAAATGTCCGACACCAGCCGGATTGGAGCAGCACAGAGGCGCCCTTGATCCACCCAACATGGGTTCTGCCGGGCTGATCACGCCTCACCGGACGTCAGGCCGACCACCTCATCCACGGGCCGCTACGACGCGACGCGGGCGTGGTTGAACGCGTCGACCAAGCAGCCGGTGAGGTTACGCCGTGCCTCGCCGTCCGGGTCGAGCAAGGGGTTGTAGATCGTTACGTCGACACACGCGACCCGCTCGTCGGCCAGCAACGTCCCCGCGAGCACGGCGAACTCCCTTCGGTCCAACCCGCCGGGCAGGCGGTAGTCGACCGCCGGCATGAGCGCATCACCGAGCACGTCGGCGTCGATGTGCAGCAGGAACCCCTCGACGCCCGCGTCGTGCAGATGAGCGAGCGCCCGCCGGGCGGTGGCCTCCGCGCCTTTCTCACGCAGTTCCTCAAGGGAGACGACCAGGGCATCGGTGGCGGACAGCGCCGCGCCGGTGTCCCGCCACTCGTCAGAGTCACGGTGGCCGATCAACGCTGCGGCCCGAGGGGTGACCAACGGTCGTGCGCCGTCCACGTTCGCGATCACGTCCGCACCGTAGCCGAACGCGAGATACACCTCGGAATCCGACGCCTGACCCGTCGGCGAGTCGCTAGGCGGATAGAAGTCGATGTGCGCGTCGAGAAACACCAAACCGTAAGCGCCTCGCCGACGCAGCGCCAGCAAACTACCGAAGATCACACTGTCGTCCCCACCGAGAACCACGGGCAACCGGCCGTCCTCGATCGCGTCCGCCACCACGACAGCCTGGCGCAGCGCCAACTCGGCCATCGCCTCGGCGTTGAGCAGCCGGCTCGGGTGAGCGCGGTCCCCCGAGTACGGTGGCGCCTCCACCACCGGCCCGACGCTCGCGCCGATGGCCTCGGCCAACCCTTCATCCAGCAGCGCCGTACCGAGCCGTTCGACGCCGGGTAGTAGACCCAGATTGGTACGTACGTGAATGACTACCGGGCGATGCACCATCCGCATTCCTCTCTTCCGGCCAGCGACCTCACCCGGTAGATGCCCGCCACGTTCGTCCCCCATCAGACGCGAGCCGATGCGGTGGTGGAGGTCGACCGGCAGGTCAACAACGCCGGATGCGTCGGCATGGCGGGCAAGCTGCTGAGCGTCAGCCTGTGAAGTGCGAGCCTGAGATGGCCTGCCAGTCGAGGTCGTCGAACTCGTACCCGGCGAGCCACGCGAGGATCTCGCAGAAGACCCTCGCGTTCTCTTCCTTGATCAGCCCAGCGTGGATCAGCCCAGGCCGATCACGCCTCACCGGAGGTCAGCCCCACCGGGCAGGCTGTCTGACCGCTCTGCGGGCCGAGCATTCACCTTCGATCAGCACCGCCGCTCCGGATGGAGAACGCCGGCGCGCGAGCCGGCAGCACCCCTGCTTCCGACGCCTACCGAAGCGCGCTGTGCACCTCGAGATATTCAAAGCACGAAACATACTAATTCACACGGATTTTATATGGCATATCATTAAGATGCCGACATGAAATCATTACTAGTGGTTCTCGCCATCGGCACGATAAGTGTATTACCCACTACGGCCGCCGCCGACGCCGAATCCACTGCGTCGCTGAACGTAGTGGCGATGGGTGACTCCTATGGGTCCGGCACAGGCGCCGGCAACTACGAACCGGGCACCGAGGGAGGCTGCTTTCGCAGCGCCAACTCTTACTCCTCGATCATCGTCAACGAACTCCGCCAGCGGGGCAAGCAGGTGAATTTCACGAACGTCACCTGCAGCGGCTCGGCGATCAGAACACTACGGGAATCGTTCAAAGGCGAGCTCCCTCAGTTCGACGCGCTCAAGCGCAACACCAACGTGGTCATGCTGAGCATCGGCACCGGCGATATCGACTTCGCCGGATTCGGCGGACTGTGCATCCAGGCGGACTGCTCCGGCGCGCCCGCCACGACGATCAGAGGCCTGCTGCCGGCCATGGGCGAGAAGCTGAAGGCTCTCCTGATCGACATCAAGGCCCGCAGCCCGCGCGCCAAGATCGTGCTGACCGGGTACGGACAGCAGGTCACACCAGGCGAGAACGCCCAGGGCGTCCCGCTGGACCCGATCTGCGACAGCCAGGTGTTCAGCGCGCAGGAGCGACTGGAAGGCAACCAGGTCGCGAGAGAACTCGACGCGACGCTGAGGAATGCCGCGTGGGCCGCCAAGGCGCAGGGGGTCAACGTCCGGTTCGTCAGCCCCTATGTGAATTCGGTCGATCTCCGGCCCGACTTCGAGAGCCATTCGCTGTGCCAGGCCGAGCCGCCCTTCTACCGAGGATTCGATGCACTCGCTCCGGGCCAGGAGGGCATCGACGCGGTTCTGCACCTCAACCAGCAGGGACAGGCTGCCATGGCCGACCTCGTCCAACGCAAGATCCCCGTCCTCGCCGGCCCATCTACGCTCTGAAGGTCGTTCGATCGCAAGATATGTCTCGGCCCCGGAAATGCGGGAGCTCCGGGGCCTTCACATACGACGGGTCGTCATTCGTCCGCAGGGGCGATGCCTACCGGGCAGACACCTCGGTGCCACCGGCCAGGAAGGCGCACATCGCGGACCTTCATCACGCTCTCTTCACGGGATCTTCGTCTTGAGTCCCTGGAGACCTCCCCGGCTCAACGCGGGCATCTCGGTGTCGCTCAACAAGGCGGATTACCGCCTATTGGAGATCAAAAGCAGCAACGTCCGCGTGCTGCCTACGCAGATACCGCCAGCCCAGGACCCCGTACCAGATCATGATGGGCAGGTGGAGCGCGTACCCGAGCTGTTCCAGCGCCGCCGTAGGGCCGTCGGTCCCGGTCGTCCACGGAAGCACGACCGCGGCCAGGCCGGTAAGTGCGGCGATCATGCCGGTGATACGAAGCCCGGCGGGCATCAGGATGCCCACTGCGCCGGCGGCGGTGGCAGCGACCCACAGCAGCCCGGCCAGATTGACCGACCATTTGGCGGTGAGCAGGACGGCCAAGACCACTGTGGCGGCCGCCGGGGCCGTCGGGCGGGCGGCTAACTGGGTCAGCGCCAGGTTTCCGGCGTCATGAAGCAGGCCTGCCAGCCCGGCGCCGGCCAGCAGGCCACCAGCCAGCGTCACCAGATACGGTCTTGACGTCTCGGCCGGGCGAGCAGCCATCACCAGCCCGGCCGCGGTCAGTGCCAGCCAGCCCAGCACGTCGAAGGCCAATTCGGTCAAGTGCAGCCCGACCTGCTCGCCTACTGCGACCAGCGCGGCGTCGGGGTCGGACGGACTCAGGGTCAACCCCGATGGCACCACGATGGCCGCACCGGCGATCATGGCTAGCAGCGAAGTCAACAGCAGCACACCGGTGAGCCGGCGCCGATCGTTCGGATCAGTCATGGACCGTGACGGTAGAACCCTGACGCAGGGACAAGGTCAACATGCCGGGAGAGGGGACGCCATGTGGCGGATCGGGCAACTGGCGCGCATGGTCGGCGTATCCGAACGCACCCTGCGCCACTACGACAAGATCGGACTGCTGGTTCCCGCCGCGGTCGACCGCATCACCGGCTACCGCTGGTACGGCGTGGCCGAGCTGTCCCGGCTCGAACGCATCCGCGGACTGCAGCGCCTCGGCCTGCCACTGCGCCAGATCGCCGATCTGCTGGACGCTCCCGAAACACAGCTGCGGCAGGCACTGACCGAGATCGTGGCGAACATCCGGCGTGACATCGCCACGCTGGCCGCGACCGCAGCTCACGCCGAGGACCACCTCGCCGCGCCGATGTCGATCCTGCCTCAGCAGACCGCAGTGGACGCGCGTCGGCTACGCGTCCGCCGCATGCACCTCAACCATCCCGCCGAACTCGCCGCCGTCTGCCCGGCGCCACCGGCGGCCCTGCTGACCTGGCTTCACGGGCAGCCGACGGGCGGATTCGCCGCCGCGGTGACCACCGACCGCGCCGGCGAGCAGCTCTTCCTGCCTGCCCGCACCGTCGTACGAGCCATCGTTCCACCCTCAGCAGGGGTAGTCCGCGCCGGGCAGGACCTGTTCGGCTGGCTGCACCGCCACCGCCTGGATATCACCGGTCCCACCGTGGAAGAGCACCTCATCGACGCCGACGGCGCTCACGCCATCGTCCTTGAGGTAACCGTGAACCCACTGCGGTTCATCCGCGCCGCTTGACTGTTCCTCGCTAACGCCGCAGGCCTCCGCCCCGCCGGAGCAACCATGAGCTGCAGATCCGCCCGCTGATCGCCCGCCGCGGCACCAAACACGGCTCCGGCCTAGGCAACAGCGCTGGGTCATCGAGCGGACCTTCACTCTGCTGCACGTCTTCCGCCGCCTGCGCATCCGCTGGGAGGACCACGCCGACATCCACGAAGCTTTCCTCAAGCTGGCCTGCGCCCTCATCTGCCGGCGACGCCCCACCTCGTTGCGTTAGCAGCTCTAAGCCACCTTCGACGAGGGCGCCGACCAGGTGTTGCAGGACCCCGGGTCGCCGGTGCGGAAACCGACCCGGATCCAATGCTTGACGTTGTTGTCCCGGACGTATCCCAGGACCTTGTTCCAATCCTCGGTGGTCCTGCCCTTGATCGGCCAGACGCTCTGGATGAAGGCGCCGCCCAGACATTCGACCTGCAGGTACATGCGCCGGAACTGCTCCTGATGCTCGGCTTTGCTGCCGGCCCTGAGATCTTCGCCGGCGTCGTAAAGGCCGGTCAGCTTCTGCACGTGGTAGCCGTACATCAGCGCGGCCTCGTTGAAGAGCAGGAGGTCGGACGGGGACGCAAGCCAAGAAGGGCCGAGTTTGAAGGACAGCGTGCGGTCCCAGTCGCAATACCACACCTCGGAATCCCGGCTGCCCTCTTCGTCGGAACCGCAGTAGTTCTTGGGCAGGCGCTTCACGTACCGAACTTTGACCGGCTCATACGGCAGGCCGGCCTTTTTCAGATACGGCCCCCACGTGTTCTCCAGGCAGCGGATGACCTCGTCAATGTAGGCGCGGGCCTGCCCGGAGTTGTGCGGCTCAATCGGCAGTTCGTCGCATGTCGTCGGCGGCAGCGGGCCCGCCTCGTATAGTGCGCTCTTGGTGAGGACGGGGTTTTTCACCGGAAATGCCGAGGCGTTCGCGGACGCCGTTCCGGCTAAGGGGGTGATGAGGGCGCAGGCGAGCGCCGCGATCTTAAGGAGCTTCACGTCGGGCGAGAATAGGGCTCCTATAGATGGCCGGTCAACGTCCGGCAGCGTCTCGGTGCCCCGCGCGTGCCAGCTGAGCCTTCCATTCCCTCGGAGGGGAGCCCAGATGCCTTCTCCCACTCCCTGAACTGGAACACTTCCTTTCTCCGAGGGCGTTGCGCGATTTGGTGTCCCTTTCGTGGCTTGGGCTGCGTAGGGCAGGCTGGTCAGGAGCGTCGCGGTCGAGCTATGGACGCGGCTGAGTGAACAATCCCGGTTCGGTCATGCCTTGGCTGACCAGGGGTTCAAGAACACGGTCGTCGATCACGGTTTCTACGGCAGATCCTGAACATCTTCGGCGACCTCAGCCGCCCCTTGCGGGCTCGCGACCTATGCCAGGCACTGGACCTGCCTATCGTCCCGAAGAACACCGAGAAGGTCCGCGCCAAGCTCAAACGCCTGGTCAGTCTGGGAATCCTGGTGGAGATCGAGCCCGGATTGTTCGCTCAGCCGCGTCCGTAGCACGACCGCGACGTTCCCGACCAGCACGCCCCACTCAGTCCAAGCGACCAACGGGACATCACTCGCGCAACGCCCTCTGAGAACCAAGCCGCTCCCGCCGGCATCCAACACTTCGTGATCAGCGCACTCTCCTTACTGCTGGCCCTGCCGTCGACCGCGACCGGGTGGCAGCCCGCACGATTTGCGCCAGGCGCGACAAGCAAGATCACAGCCTGCCGGACAGGGCATAGCATGGCTCTCCATGACCGAGCCGGACTTCTCCACCGCTACCCGCGCCGCGTACGACGCCGTCGCCACCCGCTACGCCGAGGAGATCCCTGAGCGTTACCACTCCAGCCCACTCGGCCAAGCGATGATCCCGGTCTTCGCCGAACTGATCCGAGCCACCGGCGACGGCCTGGTGGCGGACGTGGGATGCGGCCCCGGCCACGTCACGGCGCATCTGCATTCCCTCGGCTTGAACGCCTTCGGCGTCGACTTCTCACCGGAGATGATCGCACTCGCCCGAGTTGCTCATCCGAAGCTGCGCTTCGAGGTGGGGCTGATGGATGCTCTTGCGGAGGACGACGCTTCCCTGGCCGGGGTTCTGGCCCACTACTCGATCATTCACACCCCGCCCGAACGACTCTCCGGGACACTCGCCGAGTTCCACCGCGTGCTGGCGCCCGGCGGCTACCTGCTGCTCGGCTTCCAGGCGTACGACGATTCCGACGAGTTGGCCGAGGCCTTCGACCACCTTGTGTCACTCGCCTACCGGTATTCGCCCGACCGCGTAGCCGAACTACTGCTCACGGCCGGGCTCGCCGAGGTGGCCCGACTGGTCATCGCCCCGGGTGAGGACCCAAACCGGGGCTTCCCGCAGGCATACCTCCTCGCCCGCCGCACGGAACACTAACGATCATGGCCGAGGCGCTGAGCGCAGACAGGGGGTGATCGGGGGTAACGTCGGATGCGTGCTGCCCCCGCGCCTCGCTCTCGATGCCTAGGCGTATTCGACACTCAAGGCGATTCTGGACGAACTCGCCAAGAGAAGCATCGCGCCACTTCTTCCAAGACGCCAGGGCAGCCCAGTGCGGGCCCGACGATTCAGCCACGATTGGTCAGCAGATCTAAGAACCAGCTCTTAGGCCTCCTGCCCTAGGAACTATTTCTTGGGCCAGGTTCGGAGTCGGACGAGCAAGGCTACGACTGTGAGGGTGCCGCGCCGGCGAGCGCCGCTTGCAGCAGGGCGTGTGCCGACCAGCGCATGGTTTCCACCGCCTCCTCACGGGAGAGGCCGGCGATGTCGGTGAGCCATATCAGCGCTTCGATGCCGCTGGCGGATCGGATCGCCACGGCGAGCCGATGCACATCGATCTCGGGGTTGGTCTCGCGCAGGGGGGCCAGGGCGTCCTCGATCCAGCCGATGGCTCGCCCTCCGCGGAGAACCGGCCGGTCAGTGTCGGGGGCCGGTTCGAGCGACAGGCGCAGCGAGGTGCGCAGCTGCGGTTCCCACTCGACCGTTATCCGGGTGAAAGCCTCCATGACCAGGTCGAGCCGGGCCTGCGGATCGCTGGGCGCATACTCGGGCAACAGCGACTGCTGCTGGGTCTCGGGATGTGCGGCAAGCAGCAGCGTGCGCTGGTTGGGGAAGTACCGATACGCCGTCGTCCGGGAGATCCCTGCTGCGGCTGCGGCCTGCTCCACGGTGGGGATGACCCCCTGTGTCAGCAGCTCACGCGTGGCCGAGATGAGCGCTTGGCGCGTGCGAGCCTTCTGCTGATGACGACCACCCAACTCATATGGTACTGACATGCCCATCATGGTATCTTCGTCCCATGGGACTTGAGTCCCATAACGGCGTCAGTGCTCTGACGAAGCAGACCGGGTGATGCGCTCATGGACCACGATCCCACCACGACGAATCCCGACCTCTACAAACTGATCTTCGAGAACGAGCGCATCCGTGTACTGGAATACAAGGACAAGCCGGGCGACAAGACCACACCCCACCGGCATCCCGACAGCGTCATGTACACGCTGAGTTCCTTCAAGAGAAGGGTTGCGGCCGGCGCCCGGCAGGTGGATGTCGAACTCCAAGCCGGGCAGGTGCGATGGGTCGGCGCTCAAGAGCATTCCGGCGAGAACATCGGGGACACCGACACACACACGATCTTTGTTGAGCTTAAGGAACCGCTCGCGAGCGGCTCGCCAACACCTGACAGCCCTCTGGGGCCCAGCACCACCTGACCAGAACCAGGTCACGCAGGTCGCGGCCTTTCAAGTGGACTCGGCAGCGCCCCCACCAGCTCATCACGTGCCCGCCCATCGTTGACATCGTCGCCCTCACATCGATCGACAGATCAAGCAACGGCAGCCGCAAGCCGGCCGACGAGCCGATCCCACTCCAATCCACTCCTCCTCGGCCCTCGTCGGGATGCCAACAGCAACTGAGCCCCTTCACCAGGGAGCAGCCCAGCCATTCCAGGGTGAAGAGCCGGGCCCAGGCAACGCGCTCATGCACCAGGCCGTGCGCCCCTGGGCCGGCCGCAGCACGCGCGGCGGTGCCCCGGATGTTCGAAGGGTTCCGCGATCCCGGCGTCGGCTACTGATTTCCCGCCCGGGTTCGGCTGGTCACCGCTTTGGCCGTGATCGGTGGACGCTCGGACAACGGGCCTCTGCTGTCGTGTCGATCATGGGTGTCGCACGCTTGGCGCGCCCCCGAAGAAGCCTCACCACACCACCAGAATCGAGACGATCGCATCATGGCAAGTGTCGGCACCAGCCGTACATCCACAGCAGCGGTCTTACGCCGCGCGCTATCGGTCGGCACCCTGCTCGCGCTGGCCGCGACGCTGTGCGCCGGGGTCCCCGCCCATGCCGGCACCGCAACCGCGACCACTACGGTGACGACCAGGGCGGCCGTGACGAGCGCCTGCCGCATTCAGCCCTACGGCCTGATCGGCGCGCGGTGGAGCGAGCTCGGCGGCGAGAACAGCGCGCTGGGCTGCCCGCGCACCTCCGAGGTGGACGTCTACCTCAACGGCGTCTGGGCCGGACGCAGGCAGAACTTCCTGCGCGGGCAGATGGTCTGGTCACCCCGGCAAGGGCCCAAGATGGTGGTGTCGGCCTGGTCGATCGGCGGATACGCCTACGTCGACTGGCGCACGACCGCCCCCCGCTCCTACGACCGCTTCCTCGTCCGCTGGACCAGCGCCGCGGACAGAGCCGGAACACAGCGAGACGTCGGCGGAGGCACCAGCGGCCGGATGCGGGTCCGCGTGATGACCACCAGCGGCTACCGGTTCATCGTCGAAGGCTGCGACAACGGAACCTTCAGCTCCAGCTGCAGACAGGGCTGGACCCTCTCGGTGACCGCCTGATGGCAAGGATCTCCAGGAACGCCCTGCTGGCCATCGCGCTGGTCATCTCGTCCGGCTGCGGCCAGACCGTAGCCGGCCCGCCCTCGCCGAGCCCACCACCCGGGGACGGCCAGAGCGTAACCTCGGCACCCGCCCGGGACTCCTGCGGCGAGACCGCCGACAAGGTCAAGCAGCACGCGCAGCAGCCCGACATCCGATCGGTCACCATGCAGGGCCAGTGCACGCTGGTGTCGATCGAGACCACCCTCGGCGACAGCGAGTCAAGCACCGCCAAGGAGATCTGCGACTCAGCAGCGGAGGTGGCCTACACCGGCGACACCAACTCCATCAGTGTGCAGGGCAGATCAGGCAAGGAGCTCTCCGTGGGAATCGCCGGCGCCACGTGCCTGGCACAACCGTGAATCGCTCCACGCCCTGGTGGAGGCACCGAGAGGCGCCCTCTTGCGCCGGGGGATGTTCTTCCTGGAGCTCGTGTCGTTCTCACGCAATCGTTGCGGCGATCCTTGGCGTACCTCAACCGCTTCTTCTCCTGCGGACTCCTACGCTTCATGAGTTCGCCTTCCACGAAGATACTCACGTGCCACCAAAGTAATCAGCTTGGGGGCCGTGGGGCGAGCGAGATTCAAGTCCCGCGCCAACCATCGACCTTCGTGGGCTCCGAGGTGGGTCGCTCGCTTGCGGGCCCACCAGGCGTACAGGCGGAGATCGTCTCCACGGCTGGGCGGCCAGCCTGAACGGGCTCCATAGCGCGGTCGTTGCCCCTCGCCACTTGCACAAGGAGCAACCACCCACGATCATGCCGGGCGCCTGGCCGCCGTTGGATCACTCACCAGCAGGCGCGACACCCCCGGGCACGAGACTCCGGTGCCGCCGATCCCGCAATATCCGTCCGGCACCTTAAAAAGATATTGCTGGTGGTAGCGGTTTCTCTCAGGCAATAGATGGTTGCGCCTCCCGCAGCCTCCACCGGAACTCACCCCACAAGTCCGACCCGGACGATCACGAACCCGACGGGGCCTCCGATCGTTCAATTCCACATGATCATGAGCGCTTCTAATGCCGATGGTGCGAAGGATCGCTGGTTGAGGGCTGGCAGAGGCAGGACGGGCCGTGCCAGTTGCTGCCCCGGGTGCAAGGACACCACAATCCGGTCTCCCTCCGAGCGCGGGCTACGCGCTTCGCGAAGACAAGACCACGGTCGTATTGCCGGAGCTCGTGCCACCAAAACGACGTCCTCTGAAGGCAAGCAGGAGCCGTATCCGGCGCGTGCGGAGTTTACATCGACGGAATTGACGCTCCTCGCCGAGCCGGCTCCCCACGCGCCTGGACGGCGTGCGGGGAGCCGGCAGGTTGGTCAGCTGGTGAACGATCTGGTCCCGCGACCCACCCAGGTGCCGCGCTCACCCCAGTACGACCTGGCGGTCGCGCGGAGGGAGGTGTTCTCCGTGTAATAGTTGTTGAGGTATCGGCACGCGCCGCCAGGGTGACCGTAGTAGTTGTTCTTGTCGGTGATGGTGATCGACCCGCCGCCGCTGACCCGAGTAAGGGTCACCGTCACCTGGCGGGCGCCCTCGGAGTCGTACGCCCGCACGCAGAACTTGTTCGAGGCATCGTCGTAGGAAATGAGGCCATCGCTGACGTTCCACGAGAACGAGCTGGCCATCGCCGGCTGCGCCATTGCAAGGCTCGACGCGACCAAGGCAGCGCCGACCACAGCGGTCTTGAGCAGATTTTTCATCATGGTTCCTTCCGTCTGGACGGGTCCTGATACCGCCCCAAGGGGAGCCTGGGTCAAGACCGAGTCCGACGACAGATCATCTGAGCACAGTTCGCCGACTGGTCGCGCAAACGTAGATCGCTGGCCGCCGGTTCGTCCAAAAACTAGCGGCCCACTAGCGGCCCACTAGCGGCGCGCTAGCTAGTGCGTAAGTCACTGGAATTGCGGCGCCTTGTCACACGGTGCCACGTGGGCCGTACTGCACCTATAACCGCCGTGATCTCAATCAGTTCGTGGTTTCTGGACTATCGGCGGCGAGCTCGGGCGGATACGGCGGCAGGAAGAACAGCGAGAGGGCACCCTGACTCGCCTCGACGAACGTCTTGACCTTCTTGGCCCGGTGGACGCGGGAGTTATCCACGATCAGGAACACCGGACGTCCGGCATCGGCGATCAGCGCTTACAGAAACCGATGAACGCATCGGCGTCCAGACTCTAGTCAAATAGCTGGAACCGCAATTCGCCGCGCGAGCTGACGGCGAAGATCCCGGATCAGCTCGGCCACCATCGCCCGCGTCCACAACGCGAACCCGAAACTCAATTGACGCGGATCATTACCGGCGATGAGTTCATACAGCCGCCTCAGCTGCGCTTCGTCCAGTTTGGCCGCCGGCCCCGCGGGTCTTCTTGGTGCGCCGCTCGGGTCACGGGGCGGAGCCCTCGCGCCAAACGCCAAACCGCCCAATCCCGCAACAGCATCCCGGCAAGTGGCGTCGAGTCGCCACTGTCTTCGGCGTTCGAGATCAGCGGTGAGCCACGCGACGCCTTATCTCAAGCGGCGGGAGGGAAGCCGCGGAGCACGCCTCCCGCAACAGTTCTGGACGCTCGCGCTCGGTCACCCCGCAAGTAGTCTCAGACAGGGACCACCTGCACGGTCTTCCCGCACAGTTTGCTCATGTCGTCCTCATCAGATGTCAGAACGATGACCGGGCGCACCGAGCGCAGTGCGGTAGCTGCGACCACAGCGTCGATGGCGTACTTGTGACCATGCAGGCGGGCATCTCGAAGAAGCTCGATCGCCCGTGACGAGATGTCCTCGGTCACAGGTTCGATCTTCAGCCGGGACAGGTACCACCTGAGACGGTCGTTTTTGACGCGAACGTCTTGCGCCTCGATCGGTGTCATCGCGCTGACCACAACCCGAAAGTCGTTGTCTTGCGCCTCCCGTACGAACGCGGTCACCCGCTGGTCGGCCTCGCACCACTTCACGAGGCCCTCGCTGTCGAGAACCACAGTGCCCGCGCTCAGCCTGCTTCGTGTGCGCGCCATCCGTCCTCCTCCTGGAGTTCAGGCGCGGACTTGACGTGGCGGAACAGCTCCGCTGCCTCGTCACGCAAAGGCTGCGGGATCGGCCCAGAAGCGGCCTCGTTCGCTTGAAGGGCCTCTTCCAAGAGATCCCGCTCGATCTGGCGCTCCACAGCGGCATCAACATAGGCGGAGAACCCACGGGCTCCGACCCGCTCTCGGACAGCGCGAATGTTGCCCGCCCTAAGGGACACGCTGACCTTGGCCGCCGGCCCGTCACCCGGGGCGAACTCCCGCTCAGGCATGCTCATAGAAACCAGTTTACTACCCGAAGTAGCAAAGGCGAATCCTAGCTCTACGCAAGCCCCCGACCACCGGCCTATGCCTCGCCAGACGTCAGACCCACCGGACAGGTAACGCCTGTGCCACCGATCCCGCAGTACCCATTGGGAACTTTGTGAAGATATTGCTGGTGGTAGCACTTCACTTCAGGCAATAGACGTGCGGCTTAATGGGGCTTCGACCGGTACTCAGCCCACACGTCGACCGCCTCTTGGAGATCAAGAGCAGCAACGTCCTCGCGGGCCATCCCGACCTTGTAAATCAACCGGTCCGCGAGCCAATCTGGAACCGGTTCTCTAGGGGGCGCTTCCTCCACCCGCAGGTGATCGGCCAGCGCGCCAAGACGCTCGATTACCTGGCCGAGCCGGACGATCTCCGGACGGTCGGCAGCCGCCTCGCGAACCCTCGCCGTCGCCTCCGCGTACACTTCCGCGTCGGCTCGCTCACCGACGGCCCACACCTCGCAGATCTCCACCGCCTTGTCGTCGGTGATGCGGTAGACAACACGCCAGGTGTTACGGCCCACCACAAGCTTCCGAAAACCGGTCAGTTCCCCGCCGAGCGGGTAACCGGCCTCCGGATTCTCCAGTAGAAGGAGGATGTTCTTGAGTACCTTGGGGACCGCGTCCGGGCCGATGCGTCGGAGGTCGTCGACCGCCGGCGCCGTGAAGACGACGTCAGACACGACTCACTCGTCGTCCGGGATGGCGGCCAGCGACTCTCGAGTATGCCCGAAAGCGGCGAGCACCTCATCGAGCGAGACTCGCTCCCCCGTGTCTGTGACGGACCGAGCGAGCACGAGCGCCAGATCTCGCAGATCAGCCGCCGCCTCCTCCAGTTCATTGAGCCGACGAATGCTCACCACAGCCGCCACCGGCTGATGCCGACGGGTGACCACCAGATCGGTCCCCTGCTCCGCATCAGCCACCAGGCGGGCGACCCCACGCTGGGCCGCCTCCGTGACGCTCAACTCAGTAGCGTTGTGCAGAACAGTCATACATCAACTGTATATCTTTCTGCACAGAACCGCGATGCCGGAGCAAGCATCGCCTCACGCCTCTCCGGACGCCAGCCTGGCTGCACCGCCAGCACCTGGCCATCACCGGTCCAACCATGGATGAGCACCTCATCGACGCCGAAGGTGCCCACGCCGTCGTCCTTGAGGTACCGGTACATCCACGGCAGCGCACCCATGCCGCTTGACCGCTCCCCTCGCCGCTGATCCAGCCCACAAAGGGACGGAGCCCGCTCCTCGACGTGCGTCAGCCAGAACTCACGAAGGCACGGCCGGCAGTGCTCGGGCCTCGCCGGTCGTCAGACCGACCGGGCAAGAAATTTCCGCCGACATCAGGCGAGACGAGCACGGGGTGCAGGACCAGCACCATCTGAACCGGGAGACGACGGAACGGCAAGGGTGGACGGTCGTCCACGAGTACACGGACAACGACAGTCAGCTGCCAAGGCCGACGGCTGACGGGCGTGCCCTCCTGCTCCAGCTCGAACGCGATCCGCGAGACCGACCACTTGCGCTCCCGGCGCATCCTCTCGATCCGGCCGACCAGACGACCACGGGTGGCGGTCGGCTGCCTGTGCGGGACCGAGGACCGGTCAAGCAGTCCGAGATCGCCGTAGCGCCGGTAGCGATTCACCCACGTCGATGCCGTCTTCCGCCGACAGGGCGGGTTCAGGATCGAACAAGTGTCTCCGTTTAGGCAGCAAGAGCGGGGTGGCCAGCAGGAGCACGCCGGAGATGATGATCGCGGCGAGGGGGCTGGTGAGTGTGGCGAGGATGCCCCAGATCACCATGAGGGTGGCCTGCACGAGTTTGCTGCTGACACTCCATGCGGTGAGGACTCGAGCGGCATGATCCGCGGGAGTCCGCTGCAGGCGTTCTGTGGCGTAGATCGGGTTGAAGATGCCCATGCATATGATCAGCAGGCCCTCGATGATGATCACGGTGAGGAGGCCGGTGATGCCGGGATGGACGAACGCGAGACCGAGCGGGAAGATCGATCGCAACCAGCCGGAGACGGTCATGACCCGGTGCCGGCCGTAACGCTTCACGAGGCGTGCGGAGAGGCGGGCGCCCACGAAGCCGCCGAGTGCCGGGATGCCGAAGGCAAGCCCGTATTGCCAGGCCGGGAAGTGGTATTCGCCCAGCAGGAGGACGGCCAGGAGCGGGACGGTTGCCATGATCAGGCCGCCGACCAGGATCGAGTTGAGGAACAGGCACCGTAGTGCGCGGTCGTGGAGGATGAACCGCCAGCCGCCAAGAAGGTCGCCTCCCCGCAACCTGGCGGCCGGGTCGCGGGGGGCCGCAACGTCGCCTCCGCGGATGCGGAGGACCCCGAGCGCGGACAGCAGGTAGCTGAGGGCGTCGGCCATGACAGTGATGACCGGGCCGAGCAGCCCGATGAGCGCACCGCCGAGGGGCGGTCCGGCCGCGGTCGCCACCCAGCTCGTGCCCTCGAATCTCCCGTTCGCGGCAAGGAGGTGATCGCTGCGGACGAGGTATTTCAGGTACGCGCCGGATGCGGCGGTGAAGGCGATGCTTGCGGTTCCGGAGATGACCGAGACGACCAGCAGTTGGCCGTAGGACAGCAAGCCGAGGAAGTACGCGACCGGAACACTCGCCATCGCGAGGAACCGAACCAGATCCATCGCGATCATCACCGGACGCTTGGACCGGTGCTCGACCCACAGCCCGAGCGGTACGGCAATGATCGCCGCGACGGCAAGCCCGGCTGCCTCCAGAAGCGAAACCGCGAATGCCGACGAGTGCAGCACTCCAACCGCGATGAGCGGGAACGCTCCGAAGGCGATCCACGTGCCGTACGTGCTGACGGCGTAGGCCGACCACAGCCAGCCGAAACTGGACCCCAATTTCACGCGCACATGACTCCTCCGTAACAACCGATGTTTGGGCTCCTGAATCACATCGGCTATACAACAGCAGAATCAAACAACGGCCTTTCGGCGAGCCACAACGATCAGTTGTGGGGGCATAAGCTCGACCCATGGATACCGAGGCAGTGCGATCGTTCGTCCGGGCGGCCGAGTTCGGACAGTTGCAACAGGCGGCCGACGAGCTGGGCGTGACACAGCAGGCGGTCTCGAAGCGGATCGCCGCCCTTGAGCGCGAGCTGGAGGTCCGCCTGTTCACTCGTACCGCCCGAGGCGTCGAACTGACGCTCGACGGCCAGGCGTTTCTCCCACACGCACGGAGTATCGTCGCGGGTGTTGATCGCGCCGTCACCGCGGTCAGGCCGGGCTCGCGGGCCCTTCGAATCGACGTTCTAGGCCTGCGAAGCGCGCAGGCCGTCGTTCTGCACGACTATTGGCGGTCGCATCCCGAAACTGACCTCGACGTGGTGACCCTCAAGGTCAACGACCCTCACGTGGCGGCCGCCGCCGTCCAGGCAGGCGATATCGACGCCTCGTTCCGCACCGTCATCGATCCGGCCACACTGCCGCGCGACGTGCAAATGATCCACGCCTTCGACTCCCCGCTGGAACTCCTCGTCGGCCCCAGGCATCCGCTTGCCTCCGCACGAACACTGACACCACCTCAGCTGCGCAAGCTTCGGATCTGGGTGCCGGGTATCGTGCCCCGAAGCGAATGGGCAGAGTTCTACGATCAGCTCGCCACCGCCTTCGACCTCCGCATCGACGCTACAGGCCCGAACTTCGGTAATGAGGTACTCCTCGACGCCCTCGCGGACTCCGCCGACGTGGCCACCCTCGTCGGCGCGCGCGACCGGTACATCTGGCCGACGAACTACGACCTACGCCGCATCCCGATCGTGAACCCGACGCTCGCCTACCCGCTCTCCCTCATGTTCCCCAGAACGAATCCGCACCCGGGACTTCGGGCGATCATCAACCACTTCGCAAGCCTGACGCCGCTCCCCGAGACGGCCTGGCTCCCGTCCTGGGCAACGACACCACGCCGCAGCGCGGTCCAGCGACTACCCGACGCGCGGCGGGCCGCCGCAGGCGGCACGCCCTTGACTCTGTAGTGAAGGTGTCGCCGGAGACGGCTCTGACCCAAGATCGAAACCGGAGGGGCCTGGGCGATCAAGGGCCAGGATCTAGCTATTTCCGCAGGTCTACGCCTCGCCGGAGATCAGGCCGACCGTGCAGGCCACGCCCGTCCCGCCGATGCCGCAGTACCCGTTCGACACGCCAGGTGTTGCTGCCGACCACCAGCTTGCGGGAATCCGGTCAGTTCCCCCGCCGAGTGGGTAGCCAGCCTCAGGGTTGCCCAGCAGGAGAAGGATCTTCTTGAGCACCTCGGGCACCGTGTCTGGGTCAATGCGTCAGAGGTCATCGACCGCTGGCGCCGTAACCAGTTTGCTACTCCAAGTAGCAAAGGGCCGATCCCTACTCTATGCAGAGCCTTGATCGGCTGAGCGGCGCCACCTGAACCAGTGCCGATGGTTCCGGACGAAGGTCACCACGAAGAGCGCCTGAATGGCACCCTCGATGAGGAGCAGTAGCCCGGAGTCCAGCGCCAGCAGTGCCGAGCCGCCGTTGAAGCCGTCGACGATGGCACCGATCGCGCGGAACAGCGCGACGATCGCGATCGGGGCGGCGAACAGCGCGAACGCGGTGAGCGAGACTGTGGCACCGATGATCAGGAAGACGGAATAGACGCGGGTGGCCCGCCGCTCGTGAGGTGCGAGCTCACTGGTCGGGTCCTCGATCGGGCAAGGGTGACGGCGCAGGCGCGCGACGGTCCTCGCGCGTAGGTAGCGGGCGAAGGCGAGCCCGTCGTCGAAAAGGTTGCGGGTACGCAGCAGGTCGCGAAGGACGTAGTACAGGTCCGTGCGCATGTAAACCTGGAGCTGGAAGGGGATGGTCATGAGCACTGCCACGACCAGCGCCTGGAACAGGGCCTTCGTCAGTGGCGGCAGAGCCACGTGGGCGACCAGCAGGGTCAGCGACGCCATGAGGAAGAAGTCCCAGGCCATCCCCGCCAGGTAAACGCGATACCGGGATCGTCTGGGCACGCCCCAAACCCCGGTGACGTCGGTCTGGACGACGAGGTTATGCAGCCGGGTGCCGAAACCGATGCGACCCGGCACGCCGAGTGACCGGGCCGCCATGAGATGCATCATCTCGTGCGTGCTGAGCGTCAACGACACCATCACGGTGTTGACCAGCACCGTGAGCCCGACGTACTCGCTCCAGAAGAAGTCCGTGTAGTGCGGCAGCAGGTCCGGCCTGACCGCCAGCGTGATCAGCGCCGCCCCCACGACCAGCAGCCATGCGAGCTTCATCGGCCGGCTGAAGATCCAGCTCACGTGCCGGTCGGTCAGCCACGGGAAGTGGCTGCGCGGGGCGCCCGCGCCGGGATCGGGCAGCCGGTGCTTGTCCACCGAGTCGACGAAGCCAAGCTCTGTCAGCGCCTCGACGAGTTCGGCGACGTCAATCTCCACGTCCTGCTCGGCCGCCAGACGCTGCTCCACAGCGCTGACCGGCAGCCTCTCGCGCAGGAGCCGGATCGCCTCACCGTACACGGCGGGCAGTTCGATGAACTCCCCGATCTCCGCCCTGCCCACCACCACGACATCCGGATCGTCGTCGTCCGCGCGGGCGATCAGCCGGTGGAAGCCGATAAGGCTCTCGGCACTGATCGGCACGGCGGTCACGACGGTCCGGCTCCGCACACCGGGCAGTCGTCGTAGTGCGGGATGTCGATGTAGTAGGAGTGGTCCCACATGCCGTAGTTCCAGTGGAAGACGCGGCCGCGGGCCTGTGCGGGCAGGCCGCCGAGGTGGTACATCACCTCGAGGGCGCACAGGTGCCCGCTGATGTTGGCGCTGGCCGCGATCACGGCGTTGGGCCGTTCCTCGGTGAGCGAGCGGCCGTAGGCCTTGAACTCGCGCTGGTCCTCCTGGCGCCGCAGGCACATCCAGCACCCGGTCTGATGCGGGATCAGGGATCCGACGACGGCCATCGGCCCGGTGTAGAAGCTGACGAACCACGGCGTACCTGTGCGCAGCGCCGCGTCGTTGGTCCAGAACATGATGTCCGGGTGAGGTTCGTCCGCACACAGGATGAACGCGTCACACTCGTCCATCAGCCTGGCGATATCGTCGGATCCGCCGGCCTTCACGGTGCTTCCGGTGACCCTGACCAGGCTGTTCATCTGACGTAGCCGCGCGACAGCGGTATCTATCTTGGGGCGGCCGATGTCCGCCTCGGTGTAGAGGAGCTGGCGCGTGAGGTTGGCTTCCTCGATGGTGTCGAAGTCGGCCAGGTGGAGAGCCCCGATGCCACTGGAGACCAGCCCCGCCGCCACAGCCGAGCCCGTGCCGCCGATGCCGAGCAGACAGACCGTGGCATCCTTGATCTTGGACTGGATCTCGTACGGCGAGCTACGCGGAACCGGGTCGATCCAGGCGAAGTAGTTCCTGGCCGGCTCGTAGCGCTTGGCCTCGCGATCGGTGAGATTCACCGGCAGCGGCGCACCGGCCTCCTCGACGAACCCGTTGGCGATCAGCCCCGAGATGACCTCACGTACGTCCTGCTCATTGACGTCGGGATGGGTTTCGGCGAAGGCGGCGCAGACCTCGTCGACCGTACGTGTGCCGTCCATAAGGACGATCAGGCGGGCTATCGAGCCCTCCTCGTCGTCCTGGATCTCGGAGGATATGCCCTGCTGCATGAGGCCGATCATGATGCGATCACCAGGCAAAGCCATGGGCTGATGAACGCGTTTGATGCGGGGGACGCGCACAAGAACCTTCCAGGTCGCAAGACATAGGAAGCCGGTCAGGTGTACCCTGACCGGCCGGCGAACCCGTTAGAGATCAGCCACCCTCACGCAGCCCGGTGGTCTCGACCTTCTCAAGCCGCTTGATCTCAAGCTTGATCTTCTTGGTGGCCTTCTTGTCGTCGGTTACCTGATCACGCTTCTCCATGCTGCCTCCCGTAAGGGTCGGAGGTCGGCTGTTGATCAGTGATCATACCTGCGCGCCGATCGACAGATAAGATCATATTTGACACGGATCGAACGCGTTCTGTTACTCCATCCCATTTCGACAACCTCGGGAGAGGCGTAGATCGCCACCTGTGGAACCGTTGAAAACCGTCTCCCGGGTTGGAGTCGTCCTGGCTGTGCCGGGCGGGCGGGTGCAGGGGCCCACGATCCGTCACACGATGCGCCGCCCTCAACCTGGCCGGACGCCCCAACATGGTCGTTGCCCTCGCCACTTGCACAAGGGGCGACGATTCACGATCTTGCTTGACGCGTGACAGTGTCAGATCACTCGCCAGCAGGCGCGACACCCACCGGGCACGAGACTCCAGTGCCGCCGATTCCGCAATACCCGTTTTTGTTGCGGTGAAGATACTGCTGGTGATAATCCTCCGCGAAGAAGAACTGCCCCGCTTCGGCGATCTCCGTGGAGATCTCGCCGTAGCCCGCCGCCTTCAGCACCTTCTGGTACGCGTCCCGGGACGTCTCCGCCGCCTTCTGCTGCTCCGGCGAGTGGTAGTAAATCGCCGAGCGGTATTGGGTGCCGACGTCGTTGCCCTGGCGCATGCCCTGTGTGGGGTCGTGGGCCTCCCAGAAGACCTTCAGGAGCGCCTCGTAGGAGACCTTGGCGGGGTCGAAGACGACCCGAACGGCCTCGGTGTGGCCCGTGCGGCCGCTGCAGACCTCCTCGTACGTCGGGTTCGGCGTGTAGCCGCCCTGATAGCCGACCGCCGTCGTGACGACTCCCGGGGTCTGCCAGAACTTGCGCTCGGCGCCCCAGAAGCAGCCGAGGCCGAAGTCGGCGACCTCCGTGCCGGGCGGGTACGGCGGGGCCAGCGGGGCGTCCAGGACCGCGTGGCGGGCCGGGACCGCCATGGTCTCCGCGCGGCCCGGGAGTGCGTCCTCGGGTCGGACCATCGAGGTCTTGTTGCCGCCGAACAGCCAGCCCATCGCACTACCTCCATAGCTCTCTAGCCAGCCTACACAGGCAGCAACGCTTAAGGAGATCTACAGATTTCCGTATAGTGGATGGAATTTGTGGTTAAAGGTGGTAATGGGCGAAGATGGCGTACATGCCTGACCTTCGGCGCGGTGTCTTGTACGGGGTCGCCGCCTACACCATGTGGGGACTCTTCCCCCTCTACTGGCCGCTGCTCAAGCCGTCCGGGGCCATCGAGATCCTGGCGCACCGGATGGTGTGGTCACTGCTCGCCGTCGCCGCCGCGCTCGCCGTCCGCAGGCACTGGTCCTGGATCCGGGAGCTGGCCAGGCAACCCAGGAAGCTCGCCCTCCTCACCGTCGCCGCCATCGTCGTCACCCTCAACTGGGGCACCTACATCTACGCGGTCAACACCGGACACGTGGTGGAGAGCGCCCTCGGGTACTTCATCAACCCGCTCGTCAGCGTGTTGTTCGGCGTGGTGCTGCTGCGCGAGCGGCTGCGGCCGCTGCAGTGGGCGGCGGTCGGGTTCGGGGCGCTCGCCGTGCTCGTGCTGACCCTCGACTACGGTCGGCTGCCGTGGATCGCGCTCACGTTGGCGGTGAGTTTCGGCGTGTACGGGCTGGTCAAGAAGAAGGCCAATGTGGCCGCGACCGAGAGCCTGGCCGTCGAGACGCTGGTGCTGTTGTTGCCGGCTCTCGGGTATCTGATCTTCCTGCAGGCGAGCGGGGAGGCGACCTTCCCGCAACACGGGGCGCTGCACGCCGTGCTGCTGGTCGGGGCGGGGATCGTCACGGCGGTGCCGCTGATCTGCTTCGGGGCGGCCGCCATCAGGGTGCCGCTCAGCACGATCGGGCTGTTGCAGTACATCGCGCCGATCCTGCAGTTCGCGTGCGGTGTGTTGATCGCCAAGGAGACGATGCCGCCCAGCCGGTGGATCGGGTTCTCGATCGTCTGGCTGGCCTTGGCGATCTTCACTTACGACAGCATCAGGACGGCTCGCGCAGCCGCGCGTGTCAGAAGATCAGCCGGAACGCTGAACCACGTAGTCACATAGCGCCAAAAAGGCGTCCCGCGCCGACATATCCGGCAAACCGGAAATGTCGGCCCGCGCCCGGTCCACCCACGCCTCCAACTCCGCCCGCGCCCGCTCCATCGCCGGGTGCGCACGGAGCAGGGTCAACGCCTCGTCCACGTCGGACTCGGCCACCGGGCCCGACAGCAGCTCGGAAAGACGCGGCGAGTCGCCGGCGGCCAGGGCGTACAGGACCGGGAGGGTCTTGATGCCCTCGCGCAGGTCCGTCCCCTGTGTCTTGCCCAACTGCGCCCCCGTTGAGGCCACGTCCAGCAGATCGTCCCCCAGCTGCCAGGCCACGCCGATGGCCTCGCAGGCGCGGCTCAGCCGCTCCTCGACGTCCGCGGGGGCCCCGGAGAGCAATGCTCCGAAGCGGCCGGAAGCGGCGATCAGCGAGCCCGTCTTGTCGGCCAGGACGTTGAGGTAATGCGCAATCGCGTCCTCGCCGGCGCGCGGGCCGACGGTTTCGCGGATCTGGCCCTGGACCAGGCGGGAGAACGTCTGCGCCTGGATGCGGATCAGCTCGGGGCCGAGGTCGGCCAGGATGTCGGAGGCCTGGGCGAACAAGTAGTCGCCGGTGAGGATCGCCACGGTGTTGTCCCACCGGGCGTTCGCGGACGGGGAGCCCCGGCGTACCCGCGCCTCGTCCATGACGTCGTCGTGGTAGAGCGAGCCCAGGTGGGTCAGCTCGATGACCACCGCGCCGGGCACGACACCCGGCGCCGACGGGTCGCCGAACTGGGCGGCGAGCAGGACCATCAGCGTGCGGAACCGCTTGCCGCCGGCCTCAATGAGGTGCTTGGACGCCTCCGTGACGAAGGCGTCCTCGCTCTCCACCGACGAACGCAAGAGCTTCTCCACCGCGGCCAGTCCGGTGGCCACGTCCTGCGCCAACCGTTCGTCCTCAATGGGAAGGTCAACCACGGGTGGCGCAGACATACGAGATCCCCTTATCTAATGAACAGGCTGCTAGCAGCGTCGTTGGCAACACCGAGCACGGACTCCGGGTAGAGCCCTACCCCTACCGTAACCAGCAGCGCGACAGCGATGACGGCCACGGTCCCCGCACTGGGCACCACGATCGCCGGACCGTCGGCCGCCGGCTCGCTGAAGAACATCAGCACGATCACGCGCACGTAGAAGAACGCCGCGACGGCCGAGGCCACCACACCCACGACGACCAGGCCCGCCATCCAGCCGCCCATCGAGTCGCCGGGCTGCGTCCCGCTGTTGAGCGCGGCGGCGAAGACGGCGTACTTGCCGAAGAAGCCGCTGGTCAGCGGGATGCCGGCGAAGGCAAGCAGGAAGAAGGCGAACACCCCGGCCAGCATCGGAGCCCGCTTGCCGAGCCCGGCCCAGCGCGACAGGTGCCCGGCCTCGCCCCCGGGGTCGCGCACCAGCGTGACGATCGCGAACGCGCCGACCGTCGTGATGCCGTAGACGGCCAGGTAGAACAGGATCGCCTTGAGCGAGACCGCGTTCTGCTCGGCGGAGCCGAACGTGGCCATCACGCCGACGAGCAGGAAGCCCGCGTGCGCGATGGACGAGTAGGCGAGCATGCGCTTGATCTCGGTCTGCGTGATCGCCAGCACCGAGCCGACGACCATGGTGAGTGCGGCGATGACCCAGATGACAGGCCGCCAGTTCCAGTCGAGGTTGCCCAGACCCACCCAGAACACCCGCAGCACGGCGCCCACGGCCGCGACCAGCGTGCCCGAGGCCATGAGAGCGGTGATCGGGGTCGGGGCGCCCTGGTAGACGTCCGGCTTCCACGCCTGGAACGGCGCCGCACCGATCTTGAACAGCAGGCCCACACCGAGCAGCGCGAGCCCGATCATCAGCAGCGGGTCGAGCGCCGCGCCCGCGGACAGGGCCTGGTTGATGCCGGGGAGCGAGACGGTGCCCGCGTACCCGTAGATCATCGCGGTGCCGTACAAGAAGAATGCCGAGGAGAACGCGCCCAGCAGGAAGTACTTCATCGACGCCTCCTGCGACAGCAGGCGGCGCCGGCGGGCCAGGCCGCACAGCAGGTAGAGCGGCAGCGACATGACCTCGAGTGCCACGAACATCATCAGCAGGTCGTGCGAGGCCGGGAAGAGCAGCATGCCGCCGACCGCGAACAGCACCAGCGGGTACACCTCGGTGTGGCCGGCGCCGCCGCTCACGGTCTCGGCCTCTTCCTCGTCGGCGCTGCCCGGCACGGCCGCGGCCGAGGCGACGAAGTGGCCCTCGTCGTTGATCAGCAGCACGCACACGAAGGACAGGACAAGGATGACGCCCCAGATGAACAGCGCGGGCCCGTCCACCGCGACCGCGCCCATGGCCGATGCCGTGGTGGACACCTGGCCGCGCAGCACCTGCACGAGCACCAGCGCGAACGCGCCGAGCAGGCTCAGCAGGGTGAGCGGTACGTGGATCGCCTTACGCAGGTATCGCGGCGCGAACGCCTCGACGAGCACACCGATGACGGCCGCGCCGAACACCACCAGCAGCGGCGCCAGCGTGCCGTACTCGATCGTCGGCGCTGGAATGGAGTTCACTGACCTGTCCCCTTCTCAGCGATGGTGGAGACCGGCACCTTCACGTTGGTCAGCGTCTGGTGCACGGACGGGTTGATCACGTCGAGCAGTGGCTTGGGGAAGAAGCCGAACCCGATGATCAGGGCGACCAGCGGGGCCAGCACCCAGATCTCGCGGGCGTTCAGGTCCTTGAACGCCTTGACCGGCTCGGCGGTCGGCCCGTTCATGACCCGCTGGACCATCCACAGGATGTAGACGGCCGCGAGGATCACGGCCACCGCCGACACGATCGCGGCCGCGGTCAGCGCCCCGGAGCCGTGAGCCTCGGTCGAGTACGTCCCGATCATGACCATGAACTCGCTGACGAACGACGACAGACCGGGCAGCGAGAGCCCCGCCAGACCGGCGACCAGGAAGAAGCCCGCCAGCACCGGCGCGACCTTCTGCACGCCTCCGTAGTCCCCGATGAACGGCGAGCCGCGCCGGGCGATGAGGAAGCCCGCGGCCAGGAACAGCGCGCCGGTGGCGAAGCCGTGGTTGACCATGTAGAGGGCGGCGCCGGACTGGGCGACGTCCGACATGGCGAACACGCCGAGCACGATGAAGCCGAAGTGTGAGATCGACGTGTAGGCGATGAGCCGCTTCATGTCGTTCTGCCCGATGGCCACGATGGCGCCGTAGATGATGCTGATGACCGCCAGCACGACGATCGGCATCGTGAACGCCTTGGCCGCGTCCGGGAACAGCTCCAGGCAGAAGCGCAGCATGCCGAACGTGCCGACCTTGTCCAGCACGCCCACCAGCAGCACGGCCGCACCGGCCGGCGCCTGTGCGGCGGCGTCGGGCAGCCACGTGTGCACCGGCCACAGCGGCGCCTTGATCGCGAAGGCGATGAAGAACCCGCCGAACAACCACTTCTGCATGGCCGGGTCCTGGATGGCCCCGACCAGTTCGGGGAACATGAACGTGTTCTTGCCGGCCACGAAGTAGAGCCCGATGACCGCGACCAGCATGAGCAGGCCGCCGAACAGCGAGTACAGCAGGAACTTGACGGCCGCGTAGGACCGCTGGGCGCCGCCGTACGAGCCGATCATGAAGTACATCGGGATCAGCATCGCTTCGAAGAAGACGTAGAAGAGGAAGATGTCGGTCGCCGCGAAGACGCCGATCATCATCGTCTCCAGCACCAGCAGCAACGAGAAGTACGTCTTCACCGACCGCTTGGGCGCGATCACCGTGCCGTCGGCGCTCTTGACTCCGTCGGCGTCGTGCCAGGAAGCCAGCACCACGATCGGCACCAACACCACCGACAGCGCGATGAGCACGAGGGCCACGCCGTCGACGCCGACCCCGAACTTCACGCCGAAGCTGGGGATCCAGTTGTACTCGGCCTTGAACTGGAAGCGCTCGCCGGCCGGGTTGAACCCGGCGGCCATGACGCCCGTGAGCACCAGCACCAGCAGCGAGACCAGCAGCGTGACCTGCTTGGCCAGCTTGTCACTGCCCTTGGGGAGCAGGGCCACCACGATGGCGCCCACCACGGGCACCGCCATGAGTATCGGAAGCCAGGGTGACATCAGATGGTCCCAACGAGGAGCAGGGCGCCGGTCAGCAGGGCGGCACCGATGAAGATGGACAACGCGTACGTTCTGGCGAAGCCCGTCTGGATCCGCCGGAGGCGCCCGGAGCTGCCGCCGATGCCCGCGGCCAGGCCGTTGACCAGCCCGTCGATGCCCCGGTTGTCGAAGAACACCGCGATCCGCGTCAGCCACTGGCCAGGGCGCATGAACAGCGACTCGTTGAGCGCGTCACCGTAGAGGTCGCGGCGGGCGAACGCGGTGAGGAACGACCCGCGCGGCTGCACGGCGGGCACCTCGGCCTGGCCGTACCTCATCCAGGCGAAGACCACGCCCACCGCGACGAGCGCAAGCGTGACAAGACCAGGAGTGGTGAACGGGTCGAAGTGCGGCGCGTCCGCCACAGTGCCGCCCACGGCGGGAATCAGGAACCTGTACAGCGTCCCGTTCACCACGAGGTAGGCACCCAGGCCGATGGCACCGATCGACAGAACGATCAGCGGCAGGGTCATGACGGGCGGGGACTCGTGCGGGTGGGCGTCGTCGGCCCAGCGCTTCTGACCGAAGAAGGTCATGAAGACCATCCGCGACATGTAGAAGCCGGTGATGCCCGCGCCCAGCACGGCCAGCCAGCCCAGGATGGGCTGGTGGTGCACCGCGGTCTCGATGATGCCGTCCTTGGTGAAGTAGCCGGACAGCAGCGGGACCCCGATGATCGCCATGTAGCCGATGAAGAACGTCCAGAAGGTGAACGGCATGTACTTGCGCAGCCCGCCGTACTTCCGCATGTCGACTTCGTCGTTCATGCCGTGCATCACGGACCCGGCGCCGAGGAACAGGTCGGCCTTGAAGAAGCCGTGCGTGATCAGGTGGCCGATCGCGAAGGCGTACCCGGCCGGGCCGAGGCCCGCGCCCAGCATCATGTAGCCGATCTGCGACATCGTCGAACCGGCCAGGCCTTTCTTGATGTCGTCCTTCGCACAACCGATGATCGCACCGGCGAGCAGCGTGGCCGCCCCGACGATCGCCACGGCCAGCGCGGCCCCGGAGCCCTCGGGGAAGAAGTACGCCCCGGACCGGACCACCAGGTAGACGCCGGCGGTGACCATGGTCGCCGCGTGGATCAGGGCCGACACGGGGGTCGGGCCCTCCATGGCGTCCAGAAGCCAGGACTGCAGCGGCAGCTGCGCCGACTTACCGCAGGCGCCGAGGAGCAGCAGCAGTCCGATGGCCAGCGTGGTGCCGTTCTCGGTGGCGATCGGCTTGAGCTCCGCGAACGACAGCGTCTGGTACGTCGTGAAGATGACGAACATCCCGACCAGCAGGCCGAGGTCACCGACACGGTTGACCACGAACGCCTTCTTGGCCGCAACCGCCGCCGACGGCTTGAACTGCCAGAACCCGATCAGCAGGTACGACGCCAGACCGACGCCCTCCCAGCCGATGAACAGGCCCACGTAGTTGTCGGCCAGCACCAGCAGCAGCATCGCCGCCACGAACAGGTTGAGGTAGGCGAAGAACCTGCGCCGGTGCTCATCGTGCGACATGTAGCCGATCGAGTAGATGTGGATCAGCGAGCCCACACCGGTGATCAGCAACGCGAAGCTGATCGACAACGGGTCGATCAGCAGCCCCATGTTGATGTCCATGTTGGGGATGAACGAATACAGGTGCACCGCCCGGCGGCGCTCGTCCTCCCCGAACCCGATGAGCTCGAAGAACGCCAGCACCGCCACGACGAACGAGGCGAGGGACATGGCCACGCCCAGCAGATGGCCCCAGCGATCGGTGAGCCGGTTGAACACCAGCAGAATGAACGCTCCCAGCAGCGGGAAAGCGATCATCAGCCAGGCGTTGCCGATCACGCCGCCGGTGTGCTGGGTGATCTGAGCGATTTCAGATTCCACCAGTCACCTCTTAGTACTTCAGCAGGTTGGCGTCGTCGACCGACGCGGACCTGCGGGTTCGGAAGATCGTCACGATGATGGCGAGGCCCACGACGACCTCGGCCGCGGCCACCACCATCACGAAGAACGCGATGATCTGGCCTTCCAAGTTGCCGACCTGCCGGGAGAAGGCGACGAACGCGAGATTGCAGGCGTTGAGCATGAGCTCCACGCACATGAAAACCACGATCGCGTTACGCCTGATCAGCACGCCGATGGCGCCGATGGCGAACAACAGGCCGGATAGGACGAGGTAGTGCGTCGTCATTTGTTCACCTCGTTGGTGGTCTGCTCGACGTCCTGCTCGTCCGCCTCATCGCGCGCGTGGATGTCGCGCTCTTCGGCGTCCTCTTCGGCCGTGTGCTTGATGGCCGCGGCGAGCCTGGGGTCGGCAGGCAGGTGGTCGTGCTCAACGTCGTAGCGCGCGATGTAGCGGTTGACCGAGGACTCCGCGGCCGACCCGTCCGGCAGCATCGCCGGCATGTCGATGGCGTTGCCGGTGGCGTACGTGCCGGGCCCCGGCAGCGGCGACGGCCGGTCGCCGGCGAACCTGGCCCGGGACAGGTCCTTCTGCGTGGGCTTGTCGGTGAGCCGCTCGCGGTGCGCCAGCACCATGGCGCCCAGCGCCGCGGTGATCAGCAGCGCCGAGGTGATCTCGAACGCGAAGACGTACCTGGTGAATATCAGCAGCGCGATCGAGCGGATGTAGCCGCCCTGCGCGGTGACCTGCGCCAGCCCTACCTCGGGGGCGAAGATCGCGTTGCCGACGGCCAGGATGATCAGCGTGGCGAAGCCGATGCCGGCGAGCACCGCCCAGAAGCGCTGACCCTTGAGCGTCTCGACGAAGGAGTCGGACGAGTCCACGCCCACCAGCATGAGCACGAACAGGAACAGCATCATGACGGCGCCGGTGTAGACGATGATCTGCACCGCGGCCAGGAAGGGCGCGTCCTGCACCGCGTAAAGGACCGCGAGGCAGAGCATCACCGTGCCGAGCATCAGCGCCGAGTACACGGCCTTCCGGTTGAAGACCATGCCGAGCGCGGCGCCGACGGACACGACGGCGAGCACCCAGAATGTGATGGTCTCACCCATTGGTCCGTCCCAGCCGGTAGTAGTCCTCTTCGGTCTCACCGAGCCGCATGGGGTGCGGCGGCTGCTCCATGCCCTGGGTCAGCGGCGCGAGCAACATCTCCTTGGTGAAGATGAGGCCCTCGCGGGTGCTGTCGGCGAGCTCGTACTCGTTCGTCATGGTGAGCGCGCGAGTCGGGCAGGCCTCGATGCAGAGACCGCACAGGATGCACCGCAGATAGTTGATCTGGTAGGTGCGGCCGTAACGCTCGCCCGGCGAGAAGCGCTCCTCGTCGGTGTTGTCCGCGCCCTCCACGTAGATCGCGTCGGCCGGACACGCCCAGGCGCACAGCTCGCAGCCCACGCACTTCTCCAGCCCGTCCGGCCAGCGGTTGAGCTGGTGACGCCCGTGGAAGCGAGGAGCCGTCGGCCTCTTCTCCTCCGGGTAGTTCGTCGTGACGGGCTTCTTGAACATCGTGTGGAAGGTGACCCCGAAGCCCTTGACGGGGTTCAGCCAATCAGTTAGTCCCACTGGGAATCTCCTTGTGCTGCACCCCGTGGTAGTGCGGCAGATCGAGCGGTGGCACCGGGAAGCCACCCTTCGTCGGCTCGTTGGACAGTTCCTCGAACTCGGCTTCGACCTGGGCCTTCCTGGCTTCCTTGCGCCGCTGGTTGACGGTGTCGAACCGCATCCAGATGGCCAGCGCCCCGACCACGATGACCC